>CALFYE010000498.1 GCA_937952145.1 uncultured Myxococcales bacterium | reverse complement strand
ACGTGTGGCGCTCCACCACCGCCACCGCTTCCGCGCCATGGCGCAGGAAGGCCGCGCGCAACGCCGGATCGGCCCGCTCGCCGACGGCGGCGTCGAGAAAGGTGCGTGCAGCCTCGGGCGTGTCGTCGCGATTGACCTGCGCCGCATGGTGAGTCAGCGGGATCCACGTGGTACCGGCCGACCAGGCCGTGGTGCCACCGACGTGCGCGGTGGACTCCACCACCAGCACCCGGGAGCGATCGATGCCGGCCACGGCGGCGGCCGACAGGCCCGCGCCGCCGGCACCGATCACCACGAGATCGAAGGCCTCGCCGTCGGGCAGGTCAGCCAGGGTGGCATGCATGGGCGGGGACCGTGTGCGGGGCAGACACCGAAAGTGGAATTGTATTCCAGTGCGATGTTCCGCGACCCCTGGCGGCGAAGCCTCCGCGCGCTCGCGGGCTCGACGTCGTCGGGCCGCGGAAACAGCCGCGCCCAGGCGATGCTGAAGCGATAGGCGTTGTGCTTCATCGCCGCCGCCATGCCCAGATCTTCGTCGAGGCGCGCGTCGAAGTCGGTCTTTTTGCGCCGCACCTCCTCGGAAAAATCGCCCAGGCGGTAGATGTGGCCGGGCATCGCCTTGCCGGGGCCGAGCTGCGCGAAGCGCTGGTGCTGCAGGACGTCGCGCTCGAACGCCGCCCAGTCGTCGTCCTGCGTGGTCTCGATCTGATAGGCCGCCGTCGCCGTGCCCCACAAAAAATCGTCGGGAAAGCGATAGGGCGGCGCGGCGCCAGGTTCCATCGGCGAGCGCACCGCAGGCCGGCGGCGAGGAAGAAGCGGCTTCACGACGGCACCGCCTAGCCCGGATTTATGACTTTGAGATCGAGTCCGCCGACGTACGAGTACGACGTGGCGTAGGCGTAGCCGTAGCCGATGATGCCGAAGGGCTGGTTGCCGGTTAGGCGGTGGTTCTTGCCGTCTTCTTTGATGCGCAGGATGGCGCGGCCCAGGTTATCGACCACTGTCTTGAGCGGCTCGGTGACGGGAACTCCGTCGAGGGTGAGCTTGGTATCGAGCGGCGCGTAGACGTTGATGTAGTTGTACTTGTAGGTCAGCGGCACGTAGAAGATGTAGTCGTTGCGGAACTGCTCAATGGGGATGAGCGGTGTGATGTTGGCATCGCCCAAGCAGCGCACGCTGTCCGGGCCACTCCGTGTCGAGCCCGGGCACTCCGTTGGCAGGCCGTCGGGGAAAGACGCGGCATCGTAGGCGCCCGAGAGGTTGCCCCAGGCTGGCATGTACTGGAAGGCGAGGATGGGCTGATCCGCTTCGATCACGAAGTCGGCGGCGGTGGAAAACTCGAAGGTCTGACTGCGAGCTAGCTTCGGCACGGTCATCGGCAGGCCGGGGCCGCCCTTGAGCGTGATCGTCGTGTTATCGACGCTGGCCACGATGCGGTAGTAGTCGCGGTCGGTCGCGTTGCGCTGCTTGACCTTGGCCGCCATGTAGCGCTTGCCCCAGGTCTCAAGCGGGAACATCTGCACGCCCAGGTGGTTGCCGCCGACAGCGCTCATCGGGATCGACACACCGCCGGCTCCGCCGAACACCGCCACCGGCGCGCTGGCCTTGACCGTCGCGCCCGAGATGTCCTCACGCGACTTGAGCTGGGCAATCTCCAGCACCTCTAGGCGGTTCAGCGTGCGGGTCATGGTCTGCCCCGGCTTGAGTCCCGGCACCCCGGGGCCCGGCATGGTCTCGACGGGAACCGTGACTTCGACACGGGTATCGTTGCTCAGCGCGACGACGGCCAAGAGGCCCTGCCCCTGCGGTGGGTTGGTGATGAGCTCGGCGTTGTAGGTGTACGACATGACGAAGTAGTTCTTCGCCATGACGTGCTCGGGGAGCAGCAGCGTCGCCGAGCCCGAAAACACGGTCGCGGCATCGATGGGATGGAACTGATACACCGCCACCGGCGCCGTCGAGGACAGGTGCATGCCCTTTGTGGCCTGCTCGGTCTGAGTCAGCTTGGCGTCCCCGTGCGGGACGCGGAAGATCACCGCCGCGCCCGGCGGCACGGTCTGGCGATTGGAAGGGGTCGGTCGCACCGGGCCGTCGAGGGTCACGTCCGCGGACAGCGTCTCGCTGGTGTTGGTGACGACGATTCCCAGCTCACCCACCGTCGAGGTCGACCACAGGTTGACCGGGAAAAAGCTGCAGCCGACATTGCCCCGCGGGGCGAGCTCACACTGCGTGCGGCAGGTTCCCTCGACGCAGGTGTCGCCGGCTTTGGTGTTGCAGTCGAGCTTGTGCTGCCAGGTCTTGCCGTCGCACTCCTCGGTGGCATCGCGGTTGGCGGTGCAGCGCAGCCGGCCCTTCATGCAGGTCAGCGGAGGCACCGACAT
The DNA here is from genome assembly GCA_937952145.1 of uncultured Myxococcales bacterium. Taxonomy (GTDB): domain Bacteria; phylum Myxococcota_A; class Polyangia; order Palsa-1104; family JAEUJZ01; genus JAEUJZ01. The sequence continues at coordinate 108,810 of CALFYE010000498.1, read as the reverse complement.
GTCGGCCGGCTCTTCCGGGTTGCCTTCCCAGTCGAGCAAGCGGCTGCCGGGGTTGCAGGAGACCAGGCTTAACGCAGAGACCAGTGCCCCGCCCAACACCAGCCCACCCGCCGCGAGTGTCGGCAGCCGCGACAGCCAGGAATCGCTCCGAGCCAGAGCCTCGGCCAGACCACCAACCACGGAACCAAGGGGACGTGTAGGTGTGCGCATAACTCCCTCATACTCCGATTTATCCCGGCTGTCACCTACCGCCTATTCACGTATGACCGTCGGTCTTAGGGTAGGTAATCGCGCATATCTGTGACCCCTATTTTGATGAATTTCTAGCTATTCGATGTATGCGGCTGTGATCGGCATACGGGGCATGTGGGCAGATGTCTGTGAGGCGGGATTTTAGGTGAATCCCCGTCGAAAACCGGCCTTTTGTTGCTGTGTTTATTGTGCAAATCGCGCTACAATCCCGTTCCATAGTGTCCTCGTTTGACTTCGGGGTGCACCCCCTAGCTATGTGTAAATCGTCTACCTACCGCATACAGCACCAGCCAGCCGCGGCGGCTCGATGTGCTGCGTCCCCCCGCCGCGATTCCAACCGGGGTTAGGGGGCAAGGCGGCGCTATGCATCATCTCCGTCTGCTGTCCGTCGTCCTGCTGTGTACGCTGAGCCTGGTTGGGCGCTCGACGTCGTCGCCCGGCACGCGCACGGCGTACTTAGGTCCGCTCGACCGCTCGGCGGGTGGGCAGGCTCCCGCCGGGGCGCCGCCCCCGCAGTGGAGCGAGCGGATGGCGGGCTTGCAGCTAGGGACCCGCAGCGAAGCATCGCTAGTCAGCGCTGGACGGAGCCGACGTGAGCTGTGGCTGCCGCCGCCCGCCGAGATTCCGACGTTTGAGCCGCCGCCAGCTGGTGAGGAGCCGCCGCCGGCCTCCCTGAAGCACACGCCGCATTTCTTGGGCCAGGCCGACGAGGAGATCCTGTCGCGCATCTGCCAGCTTCCCATCAAGCAGTTCAAGCCGCTGGGGGGCGGTTCGTCGATCTCGCTGCGCGCCCTCTTCGACGGAGGGCTACAAGCCGCGGTCAAGCCGGATCAGGTGCGGATCACGCGCTATCAGTCGGAAGTCGCGGCCTATCGTGTCTCGCGGGCGCTGGGCCTGGACATGGTGCCTCCGTCGTGCGTGCGTCGCATCCCGGCCGAACAGCTGATGGCCAACATGCCCAAGTCGCTGGTCGAGCGCATGCAGGCTGAGCTCAACGTCGGACCGGACGGCATGGTCGCGACCGCGATCATCGCCTGGGTGCCGCACCTGCACGGCATGCGCCTGGAAGAGCTGGACTGGTGGCGACCGATGCTGCTGCACGGCGAGCCCCTGCCCGCCAACAAGAGGCGGCGTGTGCTTGAGATCAGCACCCTGCTTTTGCTGGACTACCTGATCCTCAATCACGATCGCTGGTCGGGCGGAAACACGCACGAGTCCGACGGGCAGATGGTGTTCATCGATCAGGGTGCCGGCTTTGGGCCCGAGCGGCATCACAAGCGCTCGCGCTTGGCGATGCGCACGCTGAAGCAGGCCGAGCGCTTCCCGCGCGAAGTGGCAAACAAGCTCTTCGAGCTGGAGCTAGAGCCGCTGACCCGCGAGATGCAGGGCCTGCTGACCGAGGAAGAGATCGAAGGCTTCGTCTATCGCGTCAAGCATGCTCGTGAGTACCTGCGTGGTCTGCGACGAGCGGCTCCGCGCGACTCGCTGCTCTTGTGGGACCAGGAATAGGCGGCAAGTGCTGCCCTGCGGGGTGGCTGCCCGAACCGTCTGTCCGTCGCTGATCGCGCTTCCGTAGCCGCGATCGGGAAAAAATGGACGACGCAGGTGGCTGCGTTAAGCTCAGCTTCCCGCAAAGAGCCCCGCGCCGAGCGTCTCACCCATTGCTGCCCGTGCAGCGTAGCTCGCGGACGCAGCCAGCCATGTCTACCTCGACAACCCACGCAAACGAAGTTGGCGTCCGCCCAGATCCGGGGGACAAAAAGCTGACGCGCAGCATGAGCGCGCTCGATGCCGCGGCGCTGCTTGTCGGCAGCATGATCGGCTCGGGGATCTTCATTGCCCCGTCGCTGATGGCGCGCAACATCAGTGCTCCCGGCGTGTATCTGGGGCTGTGGCTCTTGGCCGGGGTGTACACCCTGCTGGGCGCGCTGAGCTTTGCCGAGCTAGCGGCGATGATGCCCGAGGCGGGGGGACCTTATGTTTATCTCCGTCAGGCGCTGGGACCGCTGCCGGGGTTCCTGTACGGCTGGACGCTGCTCTTCGTCATTCAGTCGGGCTTCATCGCGGCGGTGGCCATCGCTTTCGCCAAGTACCTGGGCATCTTTTTTCCACTCATCGGCGAGGGGCACATCCTGCTCGCGCTGCCGCTGGGACCGCTGGGCGTGGTGCAGATCAGCTCGGCGACTTTGGTGGCGCTGGGCACGATTGCCGTCCTCACCTGGGTTAACCTGCGTGGCGTCGAAGCGGGAGCGCGCCTGCAGACGGCGTTTACCGGCCTCAAGCTGCTGGCGCTGTGGGCGCTGATCGCGGCCGGTCTGATCTTCGGCAGTCGACGTGGTGGAACCCTGGCGAACTTTTCGCCGATCTTTTCGACCAGCGTGCCGAGCATGGCCAGCCATCCGCTGTTTTTGGGGGCCCTGGGCGTGGCCGCCAGCAAGGCGCTGTTCTGCTACGACGCCTGGAGCACTGTGACCTTTGCCGCGTCCGAGATCCGCGATCCGCAGCGCAACCTGCCGCGGGCCTTGGTGATGGGCACGGTGGCCACGACGCTGACGTATGTCGGGGCGGCGGCGGTGTACCTGTACCTGTTCGCGCTGCCGGCGATGGCGACGATTCCCGAAAACCGCGTTGCAGCACAGGCAGCCCGCCTGCTGTTCGGTGGCGATACCGGAGCCAAGCTAATCGCGGCGGCCATCCTGGTGTCCACGTTCGGCTGCATCAACGGCATGATCCTGGGCGGGGCGCGCGTGCTTTACGCGATGGCGGGCGATGGCCTGTTCTGGCGTGGTGCAGCGCAGCTCAATTCGCGACGGGCGCCGGGGCGGGCGCTGTGGCTTCTGGCGCTGTGGTCGGCGGCGCTGACGGTTTCGGGACGCTATGACGACCTGCTGACCTACACGACCTTTGCCTCGCTTTTGTTTGGTGCGCTGACCGCGGCCTGCGTGCCGATTCTGCGTCGCCGCCAGCCCGATCGCGACCGCCCGTATCGCACGCTGGCCTATCCCGCCTCGACGGTGCTGTTTATCGCCGTGGCCATCTTCTTCGTCGTCTACATCGTGCAGGGGGATAGCAAGAGCGCGCTGTATGGTCTGACCCTGGTCCTGCTTGGCTTGCCGGTCTATGCCCTGCTCCGTCGGAGAGCCTAGGTCGATGCCAGTGCGCGGCATCGGGCGGGCAGTGCGGACTCGCCGCCGACCGCCGTTCCCCCTGATCTGGGCTGGCCTGCTCCTCCTGCTGTCGGCCGTTGGCTGGTCGCAGGGCCGCGCTCCGTCGCTGGTTCCCGAGCGATCCGCGCCCTCTGCCCCCGCGAGCCGGACGCCGCCGATCCGCGAGCCGATTGTCACCGGCGAGTTCGTGCGAGCGCGAAAGGGGGAATTCGTCCTCACCGATCGGCCGTTTCGCTTCTTGGGCGCCAACATCGATCCGCTGCACGGCGATGTGAACCGTCCGCGCTATCGCGAGCTGATCGCGGCGCTGGCGGAAGACGGGCTGACCGTCGCGCGTGTCTGGGCGCTGGGCGAGGGGGTCGAGACCGCCGACTCGTGGTTTCGCAACTATCTTTTGTTTCGCGCTGGGCCCTACGGCTTCATCGAAGACACCTACGTCGCCCTCGACAACGTGCTGGCCATGGCTCGCCTGCACGGCATCCGCGTGATGCTGACCCTGGCCAACAACTGGACTGACTATGGCGGCGCGCCGATGTATCTGCAGTGGACCAGCGCACCGTCGTGGGGACTGCATCACGAGTCGTTCTATTCCCACCCGCGCACCCGTGAGTTCTATCGCGCGGGTCTGCTGAAGCTCCTGACCCGTCGCAACACCGTGACCGGCGTCATGTATGTCGACGATCCGACGATCTTCGCTTGGGAGCTGATGAACGAATCGACCGCCTTTAGCGATCGCGGACTGAACGCGCGCATCGCCTGGGTGCACGAGATGGCGGCGCTGATCCGAGAGTACGACAAGAACCACATGATCTCGGCGGGCGCACTGGGCTACACGCTTTTGCGCGAGCGCGAAGAATGGCTGCGCATCCAGCAGCTTCCCGAGGTCGATTTCTGCGACAGCCACATCTATCCCGAGAGCCTAGAGGGCTTCGAAAATGGGCGCGGGGCCGGGCGCGTGCTGGAGCTACTCGACGATCGCGCGGCGCTGTGTCGCTACGTCGCCAAAAAGCCGCTGGTCATCGGCGAGTTCGCCTATCACACCGACTCCGGCCAGACGCTTTACGGTCGGCCGCGGGGCGAGTGGTTTTCTCGCTTTCTTTCCCAGCACTATCGCAATCGCGGGAGCGGCGCCTTGGTCTGGCTGTATGAGCCGTATCAGCTGTGGGGTGGCAAGGTGCGCGACTTTGCTATCCACGTCGACCATCCCGATACCGACGATGTGCGGCAGGTGCTCAGCACGCTGGCCAGCAAGCTAGCAACGGGCGGCTACGCGGCGTTTGGCCCCGACAACCCGCGCATCGTTGGGGCCGGGCGGGGCAGCATTCGAACCCAGCCGCTCTATTCCTCGATCGTCGTCAAGCCCGGTGCCCGAGCGCTGCCGCACGCCAACTATCAGCATCCGGATGACCACACTGCGCTGCTGTCGATCCCACCGCCCGAGCTTGCCGAGTCGGCCTGGGAGCGCTCGGGCGTGTGGACCGAAGGCAAGGCCGTGCACGTCTATGGCGCCGACACTGGCGACTTCAGCTATCGCTTTGCAGCGCCCGCCCTGGCCAAAAATCAGGTGGTCACGTCGATCGATCTGGAGCTGCGCATTTCAAGCGAGTGGCCGGTGACGCCGGCGCCGCCCGAGGGAGGATCGACGGTGCAGGTCTACATCGATGACACGCAGGTCGGTCAGCTTGTGGCCGTGCCCGATGACGGCACAGGCGAGCGCCAGCGGCTGCAGCTAACCGATCCCGATTTGCGGCAGCGCTTGTCGGCAGGCGTGCACACGCTGCGCTTTCGCGTCCCGGCTTCGCGTCGCGCCTACGGTCTTTGCATCTATGGAGACTACCGAGTGGTTCCTCCCGATAACGAGCCACCACCGCCGGGCGAGTTTGGTCCTATCCAGCTGCGCTATCACCTGGCCAGCACCCCCTATTTTCCGCCGCCGAGTTTTCGTAGATTGAAAGCTCCCCAAGGAGACAAACGCCGATGATCAAGATCTGTGGATTCCCAGTTAGCAACTACTTCAACAAGACCCGCCTCGTGCTCCTGGAAAAGGGCATTGCTCACGAGCAGGATCTGACGATTGCGCCTTCGCAGAGCCCGGAGATTTTGGCCCGCTCGCCGATGGGCAAGATTCCTTTTCTGGAGACCGAGCACGGCGTGCTGTGCGAGTCGCAGATCATCGCCGAGTACCTGGAAGATCGCTTCCCCGAGAAGCCGCTTTATCCCGCCGATCCATTTGCCCGGGCCAAGGTTCGCGAGCTGATCCAGGTGCTGGAGCTGCACGTTGAGCTGGCAGTGCGCCGCGTGCTCGGCGCGCTGTTTGGGGCCACGGTCAGCGAAGAGACCAAGAACGAGACACGCCGCGAGGTGCAGAAGGGCCTGCGCGCCTTCACCCAGCTCGCCAAGTTTGGTCCCTACCTGGCCGGCAGCGAGTTCGGCATGGCCGACTGTGTCGCCGCGGTTCACTTCCCGATGATCTCGCTGGTCAGCCGCATGGCGCTGGGCGAGGACGTCCTGGCCAGCGTTCCGCAGATGGGCGACTACATGAAGCTGATCGGCGAGCGTCCCGCCGTGCAGCAGATCTGGGCCGAGCGCGACGCCGCCTTCCAGCAGATGATGGCCGCCCGCGCCGCGAAGTCTGCTAGCTAGCTCCGCCCCGCGCCGCGGCATCGACGCGCGGCCGTCGCCCCACTCCGCCACACGCTCTTCCCCACCCCAGCAGTCCCCCAAACAGCATTTCTGCGTCGGCAAATTGGCGCGCTTCTCTGCGCGTCTGCCGTCGCCTATGATCAAGCGATGCGGGACCTGCGGTGGGCGTGTCTGGGGCTTTTGCTGGCGTCCTTGTGTGGGGTCAGCGGCTGCACGATGGTGAAGCCGTATCAGCGCGAGCTTCTCGCCAAGCGCATCATGGCGCTGGACCCGCCCCCTGAAGCCGCGCTGCTGGAGCAGCACGTCTATCAGTACCGCGAAGGCTCTGCCGGGGGATACGGTGGCGGTGGCGGCGGATGCGGCTGCAACTGATCGCGGCGCGAGCCCTGTTCGCCCTGAGCTGCCTGCTGGCGTCACCTGTCGATGCGCAAGATCCGGGCACGGCCAGCGCACAGGCGGCACCGACTGCGGCGGCAAGCGAACCGACGTTGCAGGTCTCAGCGACCGCGCCTGAGACCGAGCCACCCCCCGCCGGCGAAAAAGCCCCGCCGCCGCCGGTTGAGCCAAGAGAGTCGGGGCCGCGCGCGGTGACGGCAACCGTTGATGCGCGCACCGGCGTGTATCAGGACTCGGATCACACGACGATCTCGACTTCGACGATTGCGGCGCGTGCGCTGATCAAAGATCGCGTCGAGATCACCGGTCGCTATCTGATCGATGTCGTGTCCAGCGCATCGGTCGACGTGGTCACCGCCGCGACGGCAGCGTTTCGCGAAAATCGCCACGAAGCGACCGGCGGCGTTGGCTATCGCGACGGCACCAACAGTGCCTCGGCGGGCTATGTCTTTTCGCGCGAAAACGACTGGCAGTCGCACACCATCGAGCTCGGTGGCAGCCGCGACATCCTGCAGCACAACCTGACGATCGGCTTTGGCGCATCGCTGATCTTCAACGACATCTGGCGCTCCGGCGATAACAACTTCAAGCGCAGCCTGAATGTCTATGGCGGCTCGCTGAGTGTGGCCGGCACGCCTAGCCGTCGCGACGTCGTCTCGCTGACCTATTCGCTGAGCTATCTTGCGGGCTATCAGGCCAGCCCCTATCGCTACGTCATCTTCAACGACGAGCAGGGCTTCCGTCAGGCGGTGCCCGAGAGTGCTCCCGGGACGCGACAGCGGCACGCGGTGGCGGTGCGCTGGAAGCGTCACGTCTTCCGCAACTCGGCCGTGCATACGCACCTGCGCGGCTACTTCGATGACTGGCAGGTGGCCTCGCTCACGTTCGGCGGCGAATACCTGATCGGCGTCGGCGACTTCGTGATCAGTCCCCACCTGCGCGGCTATGCCCAGAAGCACGCGGGCTTCTATCAGGCGCAGTACACGCAGCTTCTCAACTTCATGACCTTCGATCGCGAGCTCTCAAGCTTCATCGATGGCTTCGCGGGCGTGCGGGCGGCTTGGCTACGGCCGCACCTCGGTCCGCTGGATGAGCTTCGCGTCGAGCTGAAAGTCGACGGCTTCGGCTTCTACTTCTTCGACTTTCCCCGCTTGCAGTCGCGCTACGGCTTGATCGCCGAGCTAGCGCTGGGAGTCTCGCTATGAGCGCAGCGATGTCGAGCGATGCCCAAGGACGGCTGGTGCCGCTGTGCTTGATGCGAGTCGGGCTGTGGCTTGGCCTGTCACTGAGCCTTGCGGCCTGTCAGCCGGACTTCAACGTCGCGGTCTCTCCGGCGACGCTGGACGAGCCGTACTTTCGCTGTCGGGTGCAGCCGGTGCTGACCAAGACCTGCGGCATGTTCGCCTGTCACGGCGCCGATGGCACAAGCGGCACCAACGCTCGCTACTTCCGTTTGTACGGTCGCAGCCGGCTGCGCTTTGCCGGGACGACCGAGGCAGCGCGCAACTCGACGATGACCGCGCAAGAGCGCACCGCCAACTTTGTCGCAGCGCGCGCGTTGGTCGACACGCAAAACCCGGATCAGAGCCTGCTGCTGATGAAGCCGCTCGATCAGTCCGCGGGGGGTTGGTTTCATCGCGGCGCTGAGCTGTATGGCGGGGGGGATGTTTTTCTCTCGGTCGACGATCCTGATTTTCGCGTGCTGTCGGCCTGGGTCCACGGCGGAAAGGATGATCCCACATGCATCGAGCCGGGCTCGAACCTGTAGTCGCTGGGCTCTCGCGCCTGCGTGTGGCGCGCTGGCTGATCTTGCTGTGCCTGCTGCGGGCGCCGGCGGCCGGGGCGTTTCACTCAGGAGCGCAGTTCGACGATCCGCCCGGCAAAGGCGGCGGCGGCGGCCTGTTTTTCACCGGAGCCCAAAGCGAGCGCGGCTGGGACTGCAGCGCTTGTCACATCCAGCCTGAAGGCAAGATTCGCGTGAACCTCACCACCACCCCGGCTGGCCTGGTGCAGAGCGCGACCTACTCGCCGGGCGTGGCCTATCAGCTCAATCTCGGGCTTTCCGGTGAGCACCGCGGCCTGAGCTCGGGCCGATCGAACTTCAACGGCTTTGCCCTGTTCATCAGCGACGGACAGGGGCGACCGGCCGGCACGATCAGCGGCTACGCCCCGGAAGAGATCTATCAAGCCAACGAAGCCAAGATCGCGAGCGCTGGCAAGAAGGTCGGCACCGCATCCTGGACCTTTACCTGGACCGCGCCCAAGGCCGGCACCGGAGCCGTCACGCTGTACCTGGCGATGGTCGACGGCAATGGCGCCGATAGCCCACCCACCGTCACTCAGACTGATCCCTTCGGCGATGACGTCATCGCCGTCAAGTTGACGCTTAAAGACGCCACCGTAGCGACGAACACAATGCCTTCTGGTCCCCTTCGCCTGGCTCCCCAGCGCCGCGTATTGGCGCTGTTTTCGCGACCCACACTTAGCTTAGGAGGGATGACTGATGAGGACTCTATTTCGTGGCCTTGGATGGCTAGTCGGCGGCACCCTGCTGGCCGCTTTCGCGCTGCACTGCGGCGGCGGCAGCACCGGCACCGACCCCTGTCCCAACGGCATCTGCAGCGGCACGGGTGACATGGCCGGCTCGGGCGTCTGCACCGAGAACTGGATCTGTAGTTCTTTTGAGACGACGGGCACCAACTCGAACGCCGGCACTCGCACCTGTCGCGACGCCAACAACTGCGGCACGACGAACAATAAGCCGGCGCTGACCGCGACCCTGCCGAAGCTCGACATGAACTACTTCAAGTGCAATGTCCAGCCGATCCTCGACGGCAAGTGCGCGCAGCAGGCCTGCCACGGCAGCGAGACCGATCGCGCCCTGCGCGTCTACGCCCGCGGTCGTCTGCGCAATAGCGAGACCATCCCGGCGAACACCGCTAGCATTTGTCCGCTGGGTAACGCGCAGGCCGTGCCGCTCGACTCGCAGTGCACCGGCTCGGTCGAAGGTGTCTGCCGCTCGTGCAGCCACACGCCGACCGAGTGGCAGAAGAACTACGACAGCGCGCGCGCCTTTGGTTTGGATGCCAGCCTGCAGCCGATTCCGATGGCGCAGCTCGATACCTCGGACCTCATCGCGCAGCCGGTCGTCGGTGGCAAGGTGCACGCCAACATCCACCTGTTTGACTCGGGCAGCACCGATCACACGACGATCAAGAGCTGGCTTTCAGGCATGACGCTCGCAACCTGCACGACGCAAGACTAAGGAAGGAGGCCCCCTATGAACCGCATTCTCGCAATCGTTATGGGTCTGTTTGCGCTCACCGCGGCCTCCACGGCCCAGGCGTTTCCCCACCTGTACATGTGGGCGGATCCGGCGAACGGTCATCCGTCGCAGAACCTGTCCCCCGGCGCCGGCTATCTTTACGGCACGGGCGGCGCCAAAGATCGCGGCATCACCTGTGCGCTGTGCCATGTCAAAGCGCCAGGCACCATCGCGGTGACGGTCAACCCCAGCGTGCCCTGGCAGGTCGTCGGCAACGCCAACGCGTACAAGCCGGGCCAGCAGTACACCATCACCGTGACCATGACGGGTGAGACCAAAAACCCCGGCACCACCGACAACTTCAACGGCTTCGCCCTGACGATCGAAAACGCAGCGGGCGTGGGCGTGGGCACGTTCTCGAACGATCAGGCAGCGAACCCGGTGACCACGACCAGCTGCACCAACACCCGCGTCATGGGGACCGCTGAGATGAACCTGGCGACAAACGGCGTGACCACCTACCTGATCTCGGCCAACAGCGCCGGTGGCGGCTGCTACACCGTCGTTGCAGTGCCCAAGCTGGGGGCGACGTCGTGGACGTTCAAGTGGACGGCGCCGGCAGCAGGGGCAGGGCCGGTGACCATCTACTACGGCGTGGTAGACGGCGACCATGCCGGCACCGACTCGAAGAACGACGACGTGAAGCAGGGCACGATCCGCCTCAACGAAGGCACGTAAGCGGCTGCGCTCACCGTCCGGTGCGGGGCCTACAGGCCAAACTTCTCGACGCGGCGCAGGAGCGCAAAGCGCGAGATCCCCAAGAGCTCGGCAGCCCGCACCTTCTTCCCCCCCGCCATCCGCAGCGCTTCTTCTAGCAGTCGCCGCTCTAGATTTTCTAGCGTGTCACGGCCTGGCTCAAAGGTCACGGTCATGCCGCGCTCGCTCACCGTCTGCGTAAGCGGCGTGAGCTGACGCTGCAGCGTGATCTCGGCAACCCGCGGCGGCAAGAGGTCAGCGGTGAACTCGCTGCTACCGGCGGGGGCGAGGATGACGGCGCGCTCCATCAGGTTGCGCAGCTCGCGCACGTTGCCGGGAAAGTCGTAGTGCGAAAGCAGCTCAGCAACCTCGTTCGACAGCGTCAGCGACTTGCCCAGGCGGGTCGAAAACTCGGACAGAAAGTGCCCGGCAAGCAGCAGGATGTCGTCGCTGCCCCGGCTGCGCAGCGGCGGCAGATGAATCGGGAAAACCGACAGGCGGTGATACAGGTCCAGACGAAAGCGCTTTTCGCTGACCAGCTCGGACAGATCGCGGTGCGAGGCGGCGATGACGCGCGCTTCAAAGGCCACCGGGCGGACGCCCCCGACGCGCTCGAAGGTTCGTTCTTCCAGCACGCGCAGCAGCTTGCCCTGCAGCGGAAACTCCATGTCGCCGATCTCGTCGAGCAGCACGGTGCCGCGGCCCGCCATCTCCAGCCGGCCGGGCTTCTGCCGCTCGGCACCGGTAAACGCGCCTTTTTCATGGCCAAACAGCTCGCTCTCGGCCAGCGGCGTCGGCAGGGCGACGCAGTCGATGGCGACGAAGGGCTCGCTGGTTCGGCTCGACAGGCTGTGAATGGCGCGGGCGGCGATGCCTTTGCCGGTGCCGCTCTCTCCCGACAGCAGCACGGTGGTATCGGGCGAAGCCGCGACTTCCACGATGCGCGAACGGACCTCGCGCATGGCCTGCGATTCACCGAGAAAGGCCTGCGAGAAGCTGGTCCCGGCTGCGCCCTGGCTAGCCGCCGGCAGCTGTCGCGAAGCCCGCGCTACGCGCTCTGCTTCGACGACGCGCTCGACGACATCGGGCAGAGCGGTCGACTTCGGTACGTAGTCGCTGGCTCCGCGCCGCATCGCTTCGACGGCGTTTTCGATGGTGCCGTAGGCGGTCATCATCAGCACCGCCGGAGCGGGGCGGCTCTGGCGCAGCGGCACAATCAGATCCAGCCCCGATCCATCGGGCAGCATGTGATCGAGCAGCACCAAGATGTAAGGATGGCGACGGGCCTTGAGCAGTCCCTCGGCCGCCGTCATTGCGACATCGGCCTCGATCCCGCGTCGGCTCAGCAGCCGTTGCAGGCCACGGGCGTAGGTCTCTTCGTCATCGACGATCAGGGTGCGCCATTCGCTCATCGCCGCACCTTAGGAATTCTGGCCGTAGGAAAAGACCGTCGAGCGGGGATCAGCCAGCCAGTCAGTGACGGTGAAGCCGGCGCGATCTTTGTCAGACAGCAGCGGCCCGGCCCCTGACGACGACTCGCTGGCCTCGGCCGTTAGCTGCAGGAAAAGCTGCCTGAGCTCGGGCGTCTCGCGCTCGCACAGCGACCAGTCGATGTCGGCGGCCAGCGGACAGATTCCCGCCTCGGTGGTTGGGCTGTAGTGACCGCTGCAGAAGTATTCGATCAGCGTCTCTTGTGGGAAGAAGTTGCCGTGGGCAAAGCCGGGTGGCACCCAGATCCACTCGGCTTCGTCGCGATCTGGCGAGGCGGGGATGTCGTAGGCCAGGATCTTGCCGCAGGTCGGCGAGCCATGACGGATATCGAGGACAAGATCGATCATCCGTCCATGCACCGTGCGCACCAGCTTGCCGACATACGGCGACCACTGAAAGTGCAGGCCGCGGACCACACCGCGACGTGAAAAGCTCTCGTTCACTTGCACGAAATCGACCCCGGAAAAGCAGTCCAGCGCGGGGTGATTCTGGAAGTCGCTGCGACGGTAGGTCTCGGTGAAATAGCCGCGATGATCGCGGAAGCGCGCAAAGCGCAGGACCTTCACTTCGGGGATGGCTAGGGACTTCACTTCGACGAGCTTCACGTCGGCCTCACGGGCAGGTTCGGAGTTAATTCTGTCGTCGGGTCTGCGCCATACCACGACGAGAACTGGGGGAAGGCGGGCAGAATGCCGCCGACGATGGGTCATGTCAACAGCACCTTGGCCGCTGCCTGGACCGCGGGTCAGCCGAGTATCAGCGAGGGAGCGCGCCGAGGTCACCCGGTCGCGAGCGGCATGCGATACGATGACCTGATGGATGCGCAGTCTCTTACGATCGAGGCGCTGCCCCTGCATCGTCGTCGGCCGGTGGGCACGACTCAGACCGACTATGTGCTGATCAAGATCAGCGCACCCAAGCAGGTCGCAGGTCCGCTGCCGCGCTTGACGACCGTGCTGCTCCTGGATGTCTCGGGCTCGATGAAGGGCAATCCGCTCTCGCAGGTCAAAGAGTCGGTGGCGCGATTGTCTTCCATCCTCGGCGACGAGGACTCGCTGGGCGTGGTGACGTTTTCGACCAGCGCGCAGACCGTGGTTCCGCTGCAGCCGCTCAGCACGGCAGGGGCGCGTCGCAACATCGAACGAGCCAGCGAGAGCCTGGTCGCCGATGGCTACACCAACATGAGCGCTGGCCTATCGCATGCGGCGCTGCAGTTTCCGCCGCGGCTTCCCGATGAGCGACAGCTTGTGCTCTTGCTGTCGGACGGCCAGCCCAACGTCGGCACGCAGAGCACCGATGGACTAGGCGGTGAGGCGGCGATGATCAAGAGCCGAGGCGTGGCCGTCTCGACGCTGGGTTATGGCGCGCAACACAACGAAGATCTGCTGCTGGCTCTCGCTGACGCGGCGGGTGGGCGCTATGCCTACGTCAAAGACACCACGATGGCGGCCAGCAGCTTTGCGCGGGCGCTGGGAGCGCAGCGGGATGTGGTGGCGGAAGATGTTGCGCTGACCTTGGCTCCGGCCCCCGGCGTCGAGATCCTGCGGGTGCTGGGCGAGGCGCGTACCTCGTTCGGCGAAGGCGGACTGCGCATCGCGCTGTCCGACATGCTGCTGGGCGAAGAGATCCACGTGGTCGTTGAGCTCAAGCTGACGACGCGGCGCGAGGTCGGGCGCTTTCGCTTGCTCAAGCTGACGCTGCACAGTCGGCCAACCCTGGCGATGAGCGGTGGGCGGCTGAGCTCGCGCGAGCCGGAGGTGCAGCGGCAGGACGTGCAGATCGATCTTCATACCGGCGGGGCCGCCGACGATGATGTCGATCCGCGTGCCAAAGAGCTGGTCACGCTGGCGCTCGCCGTCGAGCTGCGGCAGAAGGCGCGCGCCCTGTTCGATCAGCGCAGCTTTGCCGCCGCCATTCCTGTGCTGCACAAAGCCAAAGAGCTGGTCGAAGCCGCGCACGGCGGCGCCGCGCCGGAAGAGGGCCCGTTGCACGACCTGCACGAGGCGCTGCTCGACGATCTACAGCTGGCGGCTAAGGCGCCCAAGCCGGATGAATACAGCGTGCTGCGCAAGACCAACATGGATCAGCAGATGCTGCAAACCGGGCTGAATCGCGGCGTGACGCAGAACAGCACACCCTCGGCGCAGCACATGGTGCTGAAGCTGCAGGGCAACGTCGGACCGCTGCCCAGGGCGCGCTTGGTGTTCGTCGAAGGCAATCACGCAGGCAAGGTCGTTCCCGTCGGAGCCGAGTGCCGAATTGGTCGCGGGCGCGACAACGATCTGGTGCTCGATGACGTCCTGGCGACCCGCCGTCACGCGCTGATTCAGTGGGTCGGGCGAGGCTTCATTGCGCACGACCTGGGTAGCTCTAGTGGGACCTATGTGAACGGTCGCCACATCGTAGATGACTATGTGCTGCAGGATGGCGATCTGATGCAGATCGGGGCGCACAAGCTCCGCTTCGAGCGAGCCGACGGGCTGCCAAACCCTAGGCCAAATCCGATGCCAAATCCGATGCCAGCTCCCGGGCCGCCGGCTGGTCCCGCCAAGCGGCCGTAGCCTCTCAAAAGTGCGTCGATGCTCGGCGCCGATGGGCGTGTGATAAGCTGGATCGACCCCGAGTGTTTCCCGGTGAATTGGGCGGTCTACTGCCTCTGGCCAGAGCATCGACTCCCAACCACCATTACTTCCTAGGAGACTAACCATGAGCTGGAAGATGTGGGCCACCGCTCTGAGCTTCGCTGCCGTCGCAAGCGCGGGCGCGCCATCAGCGCAGGCGTCCGATCGCAAAGACGGCCCAGCGACCACGGGCAGCCCGGCCACGGACATCGTGGACCTGTACGCGTGGATGGATGCAGCCGGCAAGAACGTGAACTTTGTTCTGACGCTGAACCCCAACGCGACGAACATCAGCGTGTTTGATCCCAACGCGCTGTACGTCATTCACACCAGCGCTCGCTCGGGCATCGCCGACACCTCCCCGGCGGCCGATGTGCCGATCATCTGCCAGATCAAGAGCACCGCGCGCTCGGAGTGCTGGGTGGGTCGCCTCTCGTACGCCAAGGGCGGGCTAGAGCGCATCAACACCAGCGTCGATCAGAAGCTCAGCTTCTTCGCGGGGCGACGCAACGATCCCTACTTCGGCTACGACAACACGACGAATGGCCTGGGCGGCATGATGGCCTCGATGAAGACCACGCTGACGGGCAAGACGCGTATGGCCAACGGCTGCTATCAATTCGCAACGGGCGAGACCACCAGCGCCAAGGCGGCGCTGACTGGCGGCACGATTGTGGACAACTACCGCAACCAGAACGTCTTGGCGATCGCGATCACCGTCGATAAGTCGCTGCTGCTGGCGCAGGGCAAGACCAGCTTAGCGGTATGGGCTACGACCAACCGCCCGATGTAAGAAAGGAGCCCAATATGAAGACCACACTGCTTGCATTTGGACTCCTGCTGGGACTCTCGGGCCTGGGCTGCAGCGAGAGCAACACCGGCGATTTTCTGTACATGACCTACGACCTGGGCTCCGGCGATATGCCCAGCGTCGACATGAGCGGCGATCCGGCACCGCCGGGGATCGGCGCGCAGCTTGATCGCGCGGGTCGGCCGCTAGTCAACCTGTTGCTGACCAACCCCTTCGATCTGACGCTGACGGGCACCGGCGCCGACACCAAGGCGCGCATGCAGGATGCCTACAACGCGTCGGTCGATCCGGCCGGCTGGGTCACCAAGTATGGCGCGCGGCCCTGGGTTCCCGATGCGCTGGCCTTCTGGGATGGCATGGACGGGACCTGCGGCAATCAGTACACGCCGCTTACCGGCACGCTGTACACCACGCTGGGCAACATCTTGGCGTTCGATGCCCTGCTGATCGATACCACCAAGACGGTGTGCAATCGCTACTTGGCTCTTGAGACCGGCGATCTCACCAACTGCGGCGGCCGTCAGCCTGATCTCAGCGGCACGTCGATGTACGGCACGGTCACGTTCAACAACAACGTCATCGATACGACGATCAATCTGCTCATCGGCATCCCGACGCTGCAGGCGAGCGTGCTGTCGAACGGCATCACCAAGGATGCTGACGGCACACCGCCTGACATCAACACCAAGCTGCCCTTCCTGCTCGGTCCCTCCTAGGCGCGGTGCGCGCGCAGACGCGGCGCGCAGATCCTTCACACGACCAAGACTCGCCTGACCCCACCGCACAACTGCGGTCGGCGGTAGATCCGTGCTGCACGGAGTCGCTCTGTGTGCTGAGTTTGCCAGTTGGCTGGGGGGACGGGGACGGTCGTCGGCGGGTTAGGCGGGGTCGGGCTCGCGGGGAGGAGGCAGTGCGACGGCAGGCTCTTCCTTGCTCGGCTTTGGCTCGCGTGGCGTTCGGCTCTCATCGCGTCGCCCGCGCCCTTCGTCACGTCCGCGCGATTCATCACGTCCACGCGACTCGTCACGTCCGCGCGATTCATCACGTCCACGCGACTCGTCACGCCCTCGCGATTCATCGCGCCCTCGCGACTCGTCACGTCCACGCGACTCGTCACGTCCACGCGACTCGTCACGTCCACGCAATTCATCGCGCCCGCCTTTTTCGTCACGGCCTCGGCCTTCGTGCTTGGGCTCTGAGCGTCCCTCGCTCTTGTTCTCTTCGCGGGGGCGTCCGCTGCTAGGACGTCCATCGCCGGAGCCACTTGCAGACGCGCCGCGGATCTCAAAGTGCTCCAGGTGGAAGCGCTCGCGAGGCCGGATCTGGATCTTTTTCTGCAGCCGTTTCTCCAGATCTTCCAGGAACTCGTGATCCGATGTGGCCAATAGCTCGGCGATCTCGGGATGTACGCTGACCACCAGGGTGTCGTCGGTGTGCAGGTGGCCCTCGCGGCGGATCTGGCGCAGGACTTCATAGCAGACGGTGGTCTTCGACTTCAGATAGCCCTTGCCGTCACAGTAGAAGCAGGGCTCGGTCTGCATGCGGCCTAGCGACTCGCGCGTGCGCTTGCGCGTCATCTCGACGAGGCCCAGCTCCGAGATCTTGGTGACGTTGGTCTTGGCGCGGTCAGGCCGGACCGATTCGGCGAAGGCCTTCATCACCTTGTCTTGGTTCGACTCTCGATCCATGTCGATGAAGTCGATGATGATGATGCCGCCGATGTTGCGCAGACGAAGCTGATCCGCGACCTCTTTGCAGGCCTCGAGGTTGGTCTTGGTGATCGTCTCTTCGAGGTTGCGCTTGCCGACGAAGCGTCCGGTGTTGACGTCGATGGCGGTCAGCGCTTCGCCCTGGTCGATGACCAGCGATCCTCCCGACTTGAGGAACACCTTGCGCTCGAGCGCACGGTCTAGCTCCATCTCGATGCCGTAGGCGTCGAAGATGGGCTCGCCCTTGTCGTACAGATCGATCTTCGTCACGTACTCCGGCATGAAGGCGCCGGTGAACTTGAGCAGGCGCTCGTATTCCGACTTGCTGTCGATGATCAGCTTGTCGATGTCGCTGGTGAACAGATCGCGAACCGTGCGCAGGAGCAGATCGAGATCGTTGTAGATCAGCGACGGAGCCTTCGCGCCCTCGGACTTCTTGAGGACGGAGTTCCACAGCTTGATGAGGAACTCCATGTCGGCCCGAAGCTCGGCTTCAAGCACGCCTTCAGCGACGGTACGGACGATGAAGCCAGTGCCCGGCGGGCGCATCGAATCGACGATGGCGCGCAGGCGCTTGCGCTCTTTTTCCGAGCCGATCCGGCGCGAGATGCCCACGTGATCGACCGTCGGCATGAACACCAGATTGCGTCCCGGCAGCGAGATGTACGAAGTTGCGCGCGAGCCCTTGGTGCCGATCGGCGCCTTGGCCACCTGCAAGAGGATCTCTTGGTTGGGTCGCAGCAGATCTTCGATGCGCGAGTCGCGGCTGATCCGCTCTTCGCCATCGCGATCCCGGTCACGATCGCGGTCCCCGCCTCGACGCTCGCGACCTTCGTCCTCTTCGTCGACGAACAGGTCCTTGACGTCCTCGGGCGAGCCGCGCACATCCGCGACGTAAAGGAAAGCCGCTTTGTCGGTACCGATATCGACGAAGGCCGCCTGCATGCCGGGGAGCACCCGCAGCACCTTGCCTTTGTAGATGTTGCCGACGATGCCGCGCTCGCGGCGACGCTCGATGTAGATTTCTACGACCTGACCGTTTTCGACCAGGGCGACGCGGGTCTCAGGTCCGTCCGCGTTGATGACAAGCAGGTTCGGCACGGTTCCTCATGCCTATGCAAAAAGTAGCGAGTCGTGCAGAGAAGGCTGGCATTCATGTCACCTTTAAGGGCCCAACCAGTCTGTCTGCACAGGTCCACGCATGTTAGGAAGATTTCTCCGCGTACCACGCAAACGCCTAGTTTTCAAGCGCTTCCATCGGTACCTGACGGCATGGGCAGATTTTTGGCCGGGGGCAGGGCGGCCTGGCACAGCGGTTGCTGATGTCATTGGCAACAACCTGACTTGGCTTAGTTTCGCCGCGTGCGCCTCGCTTAACCCTTTAAGAGTCGTCCGCGGCTGTCTCGCAGCACATCGGCGCTACCTTTAAATCCGCCGCTGTGTTCGAGAAAAGTAGACGGGCTGTGATGGCATACGCTGTCACGGCCCGTTTGCTTTTTGGCGCCCTGGGGCGGGCCTGCCGGGGGCGGTCTGTGCAGGCTCGGGCTGGCCTGCCTCGTCGCCGGTTGTTGACGGGGCTGGCTGCGCATTGATAGCGTGCCTGTATGAACTCGGCTTCGATGGAAATGAGTGGGAGTGCCCAGAGCCGCACCGCGACGTCTCAGGCTCAGCTGGATCGGTCGCTGGCTCTCCTTGGCGAAAAGGCGCCGGCCTTTGCAAAGCTCGGCGCCAGCGAGCGGGCAGCGCTGCTGCGGGCGTGTATGCCCCACCTGGCCCGCGTCTCGCGCGCCTGGGTCGAGGCGGCCTGCAAGGCCAAAGGCCATGACGTGAACAGCCCCGCCGCCAGCGAAGAGTGGCTGGGTGGGCCGATGGTGACGATGCGGGCGCTGCGTCTGTACGTCGCGGCGCTGGAAGAGATTCACCGCTTGGGCAAGCCGCAGCTACCTGCGGGCGCGTTCCGCAGCGGCTGGGATGGACGCACCGAAGTCCGCGTGTTCCCGTACGAGCCTATCGACAAGGCGATGTTCGGCGGCTTCAGCTGTAACCTGCGCATCCAGCGCGGCCTGACTGAGATGACCGTTCGCGAGCGTCAGGCCTCGCACTACAGCGACAAGAATGCCCACGGCGGCATCTCGCTGATCCTGGGGGCGGGCAATGTCGCCTCGATCCCGCCGACCGATGCCCTGCACAAGCTGATCGTCGAGGGCAAGGTCTGCATGGTCAAGCTCAACCCGGTCAACGAGTACCTCGGGCCGTTCTTCGAGCAAGCGTTCCTGCCGCTGGTCGAGCGTGGCTATCTGCAGTTCTGCTACGGCGGCGCGGACGTCGGCTCGTACCTGTCCTATCACCCGCTGATTGAAGACATCCACATCACCGGCTCGGACCGCACGCATGATCTGATTGTCTGGGGACCTGCCGGACCCGAGCGTGAACGGCGCATGGCCGCCGATGATCCGCTGCTGAAGAAGCAGATCACCAGCGAGCTAGGCTGCGTCACGCCGGTCATGATCGTGCCGGGCGAGTACAGCGCGGCCGAGCTTCGCTTCATGGCCGAAAACGTCGCGACGCAGGTGGTGAACAACGCATCGTTCAACTGCAACGCCGCCAAGGTGCTGGTGCTGTCCGAGGGCTGGTCGCAGCGTGAGCAGTTCGTGGCCAGCGTGCGCGACATCCTCGATCACACGCCGCTGCGAGTCGCCTACTACCCCGGCGCGCGCGATCGCTACGAGTTGCTGACTAAGGGGCGCGAGCAGATCACTCGCCTGGGCCCCCAAGAGCCGAACAAGCTGCAGTGGACGATGATCCGCGGGCTCGATGCCAAGGCGAAAGATCTACTGTGGAGCACCGAGCCGTTCTGCAGCATCGTCAGCGAAGTGGCGCTGCCCGAGCGCGATCCGGCGGCTTTCCTGCGCGCCGCGGCCAAGTTCAGCAACGACACGCTGTGGGGCACGCTAAGCTGCAGCATCATCATCCACCCGCGCACCGAACAGAGCAGCGAAGTGCGCAGCACGCTCGACGCGGCGGTGGACGAGCTACGCTACGGCGTGGTGGCTATCAACCACTGGCCAGCTGTAGCCTATGGGGCGATGACGCCGCCGTGGGGTGGGCACGTCAGCGGCACGCTCAAGGACGTGCAGAGCGGCATCGGCTTTGTCCACAACACGCCGATGATTGAAGGCATCGAGAAGGCCGTCCTGCGCGGTCCCCTGACCGTGTTTCCCAAGCCGCCGTGGTTTGTCACCAACCGTCGCGCTCATCGCGTGGCGGAAAAGATGGTCGACTTCGAGCAGGAGCCCAGCTTCCTCAAGCTGCCGTCGATTCTCGTCGACGCGCTGCGCGGCTAGCTCACCTTTAGAAAATGCTGCGAGTCATCGCGGGACAGCTGGGGGGACGCCGGCTGCGGACCCCCTCGGGGCTTTCTACCCGTCCGACTGCCGATCGGGTCCGCGAGGCCCTGTTCAACATTCTTGGACCTCCGCCCCCGTCGGCGCGCGTGCTTGATTTGTACGCTGGCAGCGGTGCCCTGGGGATCGAAGCGCTGTCGCGAGGGGCCGCGCAGGCGATCTTTGTGGAACAGGACGCCCGCGTCTGCCGACAGATCAGCGACAACCTCGCAAGCCTGGGCCTGGCTGGTCGCGGCGTCGTGCGCTGTGGGCGCGCGGTATCGCTGTTGCCGCAGCTTGCGCAAAGCGCCGAGCGGGTTGCCCCGTTTTCTTGGGTGTTTGCCGACCCGCCCTACGACAGCGATGAGCTACCCGCTTTGATGGCGCGGCTTGGCCGAATGTCCCTTTTGGCGGCCGATGCCCAGATCATCATCGAGCGAAGCCGCCGCGATGCCGACAGCCTGGCGCAGACCATCACATCCGAAACGCCACCGAGTCCGTTTCGCCTGACCGATAGCCGACGGTATGGCGATACCGTGCTCTTGTTCTTTTCCCTGCTACCGCCTGGCCTGCAGCCCACGGAGGGGCCATGACCGCTCGCCTTGCTGTCTATCCTGGATCTTTCGATCCCATCACCAACGGCCACATCGACATCCTGCATCGCTCGCTGCGACTGTTTGATCGCGTGATCATCGCGCTCGCCGCCAACGTGCGCAAACAGACCCTGTTTTCTGTCGAGGAGCGCCGCAGCCAGATCCTCGATGCGGTGGCTTCGTCGCTGCCCGCCGCCGATGCCGCCCGGCTGGAGGTCGATTCGCTCTCCGGTTTGCTGATTCACTACGTGCAGAAGCGAGGCGCTCACTGCGTCGTGCGTGGCCTGCGCGCGGTGGCCGACTTCGAGTTTGAGTTTCAGCTGGCGCATATGAACCACCGCTTGGCACCAAGCATCGAGACGGTGTTCCTGATGACCGCCGAAGAGCACTTCTACGTCAGCTCCTCGCTGATCAAAGAAGTCGCGCAGTTTGGCGGCGATGTCAGCACGATGGTGCCGCCGGTGGTTGCCGATGCGCTCAAGCGTCGGCTGGGGCAGCCCTTGAAGGTCGCGTCGGGGAACGGCAGCGGAGAGTCGAGCAAATGAGCGAACCCAAGCCTGCGAGTTCGTGGTTGCGCCGGCTGGGCATCGGCGTGGCCTCGCTGATCTTTTTGCTATTGGTCGGAAGCTTTGCCGCCTGCGCGCTGCTCAGCAAGCCGCGTCCCGACGGAGAGACCGGTCCGCGGGCCGAGGCCTTGGCGCACTCGATCGAGAACGCGGTCAACAAAGAAGCCTGGGCTCGCACGGGCGCGGTGCGCTGGTTCTTCGGTGGGCGAAACCGCCATCTGTGGGATCGCCAGCGCATGTACGCTCGCGTGGCGTGGGGGGGCGACAAGCTGGTGCTGTTGAACATCACCAGCAAGAACGGCCTCGCCTATGTCAAAAATGGCGGCGAGCAGGTGAGTGGCGAGACGGAAAAGAAGCTCTTGGCCAAGGCCTACGCGCACTGGATCAATGACTCGTTCTGGCTAAACCCCCTGGCCAAGCTGTTCGACGACGGGGTCGAGCGCAAGATCGTGACGCAGCCCGACGGCAAGAGCGCGCTCTTGATCACCTATGGCGGCGGTGGACTGACGCCGGGTGATGCCTATCTGTGGCTGCTCGATGAGACGATGCGACCGCGGGCCTGGCGCATGTGGGTGTCGATCATTCCGCTCAAAGGCATCGAGTCTTCCTGGGAGGGCTGGACGGCGCTGCCCACCGGTGCCTGGGTCGCGACCGAGCACCACATGCCTGGCTTTACGCTGCGTCTTTCCGATGTCGCGGCGGCGGCTTCGTTGGCGGAGCTTGAGCCGGGTGCCGATCCCTTCGCCGCGCTGGCGGCAAGCGGTCGTTAGTCGCTCTGCGCGGCGCTTAGCCGACGTCTGCGCGATGCCTGGCGGGGGCGTGCTCCATCACGGGCGTGTGCGCATCTGCCAGGGCACGGCCGAGCTGTCGACGACTGGCGTGGCGCTCTCGCCGCCGGGCTCGACCCGGCCCATGACGATGACCCGCACTTGGGCCGGTACCTCGCTGTAGGCGAACACTGGCAAGAGCTCGGGCGTGCCGCTGAGCAGGGCTTCGAACTCGCGGCGCACATCGGCGTGGCACAGCAGCACCGAGTCGGGGGCCATCTGCTTGGCTGAGAGCACGCCCCCCACGATGTCGCGCGCTAGCTCGGGCTCGACGGCGAGCCGACCGCTGGGGTCGGGGCGGCCTGACTCGCGCAGCAGCGCTTCGATATCCGTCGAGATCAGCAGCGCCGGCAGGCCATCCCCAAGCGCCCCGCCAGGGGCCAGAGGGGTCATCGGCGCGTCGGATAGCCCGGGCCGCAGATAGCCTTTTAGCAGCACGCGGCCCAGCTGCCCACGTAGCTGCTCGGCGAGCCCTGCGACATCTGCTTCGGGCTTCGGCAGCGTCGCCAGGACTTCCAGCAGAGCACGCAGATCCAGCGGCCAGACCCGCTGCCGCAGGAGCAGTCGCAGCACGGCAGTGAGGCGACCTAGCTCGATGCGCTTCGGCAGGGTCTCGCGCAGCAGAGCGGGAGCCTGCGCCTGAAGCTCGGTCAGGTGGGCTTGCACCGTATCCAGCGTCAGCAGCTCAGGGGCCGCGGTGAGGAGGGACTGCAAGATCTGCCGACGCGCGTCGGCTTCGCTGACCGCTAAGAAGCTGGCCAGGCGGGTCCCGTGAAGCCACAGGGTGATGCTGCGCGGGGAGCTGTCCTTGGCCTGGCCCAATCGCAGCTGGATCGGCGGCGCCGCAAAGCCGACGCGCTGCACGAACTCCTGCCTCAGCTCAGCAAGATGGGCCGCATCCAGGTGCAGTGCGCTCCCCTGCTCTAGCCACAGATCTGCCCCTTGAGAGACGGTCTCGTCTCCCGGGCCGACGGCTGCATCGCGTGGCTCAGTATGGCGATCATGCGGCCGCGGATCTTCGCCGGCTCGCGTCAGGATCAGGCCGGCGGCAGCGACGTTGAGCAGTACGGGTAGCTGGGTCAGCAGCGCCTGACTGAGCACCAACGAGACGTAGCGCTCGACGGCCTCACTGACGTCCAGTCCCTGTCGCAGCACGCCGAGCAGGACTCCGAAGACCGCGCCGGCCGAAAGCAGCAGCAAGGACGCGACGACATCGCCGCGCAGCAGCCGCAGCACGCCATCGAGAGCGCCGTAGATCTGCGCCTCGCGGTCAAGGGCGGCGCGACGTCGCTGAGCTCCCTCGCCGGTGATCGTTCCGCCGCGCAGGTCAGCTTCGATGGCTGCTTGGCGACCGGGCAGCGCATCTAGGACGAAGCGCGCCGCAACCTCGGCGACCCGCTCGCCACCGCGCGCCAATACGAGATATTCGACGGTGGCAAAGCCCACCATGACCAGCGCACCGACCAGCAGATCGCCGGCAAA
Organism: uncultured Myxococcales bacterium; assembly: GCA_937952145.1. Classification (GTDB taxonomy): domain Bacteria; phylum Myxococcota_A; class Polyangia; order Palsa-1104; family JAEUJZ01; genus JAEUJZ01. The sequence continues at coordinate 84,848 of CALFYE010000498.1, read as the reverse complement.
CAGCAGCGAGCTACCCTGCGACACCAGGAAGCTGGCGTCCTCGTGGTGCGACAGCACGGCGCGTAGCCCGGCGATGTTCAGGCCCAGGCGCAGCAGCACCGAGACAAAAATGAGCGACGGGAGCTGCGGTAGCCGCGCCGGCTCGCCAGCCCGCACGGCAGCCACCAGGAGCGAACCCGAAAGCGCCAAGCTGACGAGTAGGAGCGGATCGAGGAGCCAGCTCGGCAGCGGCAGAACGAAGAGGCCGATGGCCGAGAAGACCAAGCCCAATATCAAGCCTCGACGCTGGGTGCGGGACAAGCTCTGGCCGGCCGTAGCGGAATGGGAAGCCAGTGTGCGCCCTAGCGCTCCCAGTCTCGCTAGACCATCCGCTATCGCTGCCACGTCTCTCGCCGCTCCTTCGCGCGGGCCGTGCCGGGGATGCCGGTCGCCGCCGCCTACGCCCCTACGATAGTCGATGCCCGGTGACGCGGCTGTCAACGCCTACCAGCGACGAACTCCGCCGCCAGGTGGACGACAGAGCCGCACAGGTTCCCACGCCCCAAGGTCTTTGATACAGTAATGATTCCTGGATACTGGCAGCCGCGTGACGACCGAGCCTCCCATAGACGACGAGCAGGGCGATCCGCTGCTCAATACCCTGATTGATGGACGCTATCGCGTCTTAAGTCGCCTCGGCGACGGAGGCATGGGTATCGTCTACCGGGCTGAGCACACGTATCTGAACAAAGAATTCGCGCTCAAGGTGATGCGGCCGACGCGCGATGTGGTCGATCGCCAGCGGTTCGAGCAAGAGGCCCGCTTGGCCTCGCGCATTCGCCACCGCAACGTCGTCGAGATCAGCGACTTTGGCATCCTGCCGACCGGCCAGCCCTACTTTGTGATGGAGCTCTTGCGGGGCGAGACGCTTGGCGAGGCGATCTATCAGGGACGGATCAAGCCGCTGTTGGCGTGCCTAATTGCTGCCCAAGTGGCGAGCGGGCTGCTGGCCGTGCACAAGCAGAACGTCGTCCACCGCGACCTCAAGCCCGACAACATCTTCTTACTCGATCCGGACGCAGCCGCGGCTGGGGAGGAGCGAGAGGCGAGCGAGAGCGATCCGCCGGGTCAGGTCAACTTCGTCAAGATCATGGACTTTGGTATCGCCAAGTCCATCGACAACAAGCTGACCGGCACCGGCATGACGTTGGGCACTCCCGAGTACATGTCGCCGGAGCAGGCGACGGGCGAGAAACTCGACTGGCGCTCGGATCAGTATTCGCTGGGCTGCATCTTGTACGAGATGCTGACGGGTGAGCTGCCCTTTGCCGGCAAGACGGCCTTTGAGGTGATGAACAAGCACCTGTCATCGCCCCCCGTACCGCCCCGACAGCGTCGTCCCGAGAACGCCGCGGGCATCCCGCTAGGACTGGAAAAGATCGTCCTTTCGATGATGCAGAAGAAGCCGGCGAACCGCTTTCCCAGCATGCGGGCTGTCGAGCAAGCGCTGCGCGAAGTCGCGGCCTCGATGCAAGTGGCGGAGGCCAAGGTCGAGCCGGCTTCGTCCAACAAAGCAACGCTGGTGATGTCTCCGGTGGCTGAGCCGCTCTTGGCGAGTCCTCCGGCCGCAGCACCCGGGCGGGCTAGGCCTGCCGCCGACAGCTCGCCGGATGATCAGAAGACGCGCCCCCTGCTACCTGCGATCAAGCCGGCCGAGGAGCCCGCTGCCAGCGAGCCTGCCTCGAACGCCGCCCGCACAATGCTGATGCCGCCGCCGGGAAACAAGCCTGGCAGTACGCCAACCCCCCGGCTGCTCGAACGCATCGAGTATCGCATCAAGAGCAACTCCGCCCCGGATCTTGGGCGCTCACCGCTCTGGCAGCGCATTCCGTGGCTGTTTGCCATCGTGCGCTGGTTCAAGCGGCTGTTCTCATAACCACCCGCGAACCGCTGTCTGATTTGCCCCCGCAGGTGCTCTGCCAGGGCAACCTGCAAGCTCGGCGTTGCCTGCGCTAGTCGAGGGTGGCGGCGATCTCTTCGACTTCGAAGCACTCGATCATGTCGCCGACCTTGACGTCCTGGTAGCCCTCGACGGTCATGCCGCACTCGTAGCCTTGCAGGACTTCGCGTACGTCGTCTTTGAAGCGGCGCAGCGAGCCGAGCTTGCCGGTGTAAATGAGCACCGAGTCGCGAATGACACGGGCCTGCGCGCTGCGCTTGATCGAGCCTTCCGACACGGAGCAACCCAGGACCGAGCCGATCTTCGGAATATTGAAGATCTCGCGGACTTCGGCCTTGCCGAGGGTCTTGTCGCGCTTGACGGGGGCCAGGAGGCCCGCCATGGCCTGCTTCACCTCGTCGATGGCGTCGTAGATGATGTCGTACAGCTTGATATCGACACCCTCTTGCTCGGCGAGCGAAGCGGCCTTGCCAGCCGGGCGGACGTGGAAGCCGATGATGATGGCGTTGCCGGCCTTGGCCAAGTTGACGTCGGTTTCGGTGATGCCACCGACGGCTGCTTGGATGACCGTGACCTTGACCTTGTCGGTAGACAGCTTCGACAGCGCGCTGCCCAGAGCTTCCACCGAGCCCTGCACGTCTGCCTTGAGGATGACCTTGAGGTCCTTGAGGCCCGCCTTCATCGCGTCCATCAGCTTGTCCAGCGACACCGGACCGGCCTTGGCGCGTTCCTTTTCGATGCGGCGATTGCGGCGGTGCTCGACCAGATCCTTGGCCGAGCGCTCGTCGTTGACGGAGTTCATGACCTCGCCGGCCTTGGGGACGCCCGATAGACCCAGGACTTCGACCGGGGTCGCCGGTCCCGCCTGCTGAATCTGGCGACCCTTGTCGTCCATCATCGCGCGGACTTTGCCAAGCTCTTCGCCGACGACCACGTTGTCGCCGATGCGCAGCGTGCCTTCCTCAACGAGCAGCGTCGAGACAGGACCGCGCTTGGCGTCCATGCGAGCTTCAACCACCGTGCCCTTGGCAGGCTTATTGGGATTGGCCTTGAGCTCCAGGATTTCCGACTGCAGGGCCAACATCTCAAGCAGCTTGTCGACGCCGGTCTTATTACGGGCTGAGACATCGCAATAGATGGTGTCGCCGCCCCACTCTTCGGGCGTCAGACCGTGACCGGATAGCTGCTGACGGATGCGATCCGGCTGGGCGCCGGGTTTATCGATCTTGTTGACCGCGACGATGATGGGAACCTTGGCATCGCGGGCGTGGTTGAAGGCTTCCAGGGTCTGCGGCATGACACCGTCGTCGGCAGCAACGACGAGCACGACGATATCGGTGACCTGAGCACCGCGGGCCCGCATCTCGGTGAACGCCTCGTGGCCAGGCGTGTCGAGGAATACGACGTCGCCGTTCTTGGTCGAGACCTTGTAGGCACCGATATGCTGCGTGATGCCGCCCGCCTCGCCCGCTGCCACGTTGGCATTGCGGATGGCGTCGAGGAGCGAGGTCTTACCGTGATCGACGTGACCCATGATGGTCACGACAGGGGCGCGTGGCCGCAGATCCTCGGGCTTGTCCTCGGTCTCGTTGACGACCATCTCTTCCTGGAAGGCGGTCGACTCAACACGCCACTCAAACTCCGCCGCCACCAGCTGCGCGGTGTCGAAGTCGATGGGGCTGTTGATCATGACGTTGCGGACCCCAAGCTCCCAGATCTTCTTGAGAACGTCGGTGGCCTTGGCGCCCATCTGCCGCGCAAACTCAGCGACGACGATGGCTTCGCCCATCTTGACGACGCGCTTGTGCTCGGCGGCCGTCGTGATCTGCGTCTGCTTCGGCTTACGCCCGGGCAGGGGCTTCTGCTTTTGCTGCTTCTGGGCAGGTGCCGACTTCGGACTGAGGGCACGCAGCCGCTCGCCGGAGATCTCTTGGCGGGGGCCACGACCCACGGCATCGTCACTGCGCCAGGTGCGCGGACTCTCGGCGCTGGGTTTGGCCGCTGCCGGCGGTGCTGGTGGACGAAGGGCTGCGAGGTCGATCACTCGGCCCGTCGGACCCAGGCCCTCGTTCTGTCGGCGAGTCTGTGCCGTCACAAAGACCCGCGCTTCGGCCGAGGACGGAGCAGCCTGCGAGATCGGCTTGGCTGCCGGGATGATTGCGGCTGGCGCGGGTTCGGGTTCGGGAATCGCAGGCGGCGCTTGCGGAGCGACCGCGACGGGCTCGCTGGCCGGAGCCACCGCGGGCGGCTTGGCGGCGACAGCCGGTGGCGATGCAGCAGCAGGCTGAGAGCTCTCGGCCTTGATCGCACCGTCTGCCTTAGCGGCGGGCTTGGTTTCCGATACGGCAGGGCCATCCGCGGGTACGGCAGGAACCTCAGCGGCCGGTGGCGTTGCTTTGGTTGCCTTGGCGACCGGTTTGCTTGCTGGCTGAGCCGCTTCAGGCGTCGTCTGCTTCGTCGCAGGAGTGGCAGAGACGGCTTCGCTGACGGCGGGCTGCGGCTCAGAGCGCGGGCTAGGCGTCGTCGTCACCACTGCTGCCGACGCAACAGGAGCCGTAGGCTCAGCGGGCACCTGACTCGCAGTCGTGCTGGGGCGACTAACTTTGTCCGTCGGCGGCCTGGTGGCAACTGGCTCGGTATTCGGCGGCGTCGCGACTGCCGGCCGTCGAACGACAACGGCAGGAGCGGGCGTTGCATCTGGCGCCGGCCGGTGTGCCGCTTCAGTGCTCGGCGGTGGTGTCGCTGGAGTCACCGTGATACGCCGCACAGGCGTCGCGGGCGTTACCGCAACGACGGGGCGCACGGCCGTTGCTGGCGTCGCTGGACTGGCCGCCGTCGCTGCTGGCCGCACGAGCACGGTGGGTGCCGCAGCGACGACTGGGGCCGCAGGCGGCGGGGGCGGTGCAGCGTTCTGCGCTTGCGGGCGCAGCATGCTGCCGTCCTTGGAACGGCGACGGATCACCGTGTCGTTCACCCGCTCTTGGACGGTATTTTCTTGCCGTTCTTTGGCGAGCGCGCGGCGAACACGTTCGACGTCTTCCTCGGAAAGGCGCGACATGTGGTTCTTCGCGTCAATACCCAACGATTGGATCTTGTTCACCAAGTCCTTGTTGGGCATCCCGAGATCTTTGGCCAGCTCGTAGATGGCCTTCTTGGCTTGGGTGCCTCCCGGCGTGCCGGTTCCCATGCTCTCCGTATTCATGAATTGTCCCGCTTGAGTTCGTGTTGCATACCATGGGCGGCGGGCGCCGTCATCGCTTCTTGCATGACGTCGCTGCCCAGGCGAAGGTTCCGACGCAGTGAGCGCTGGAACCCTCCCCGCAGCGCCGCCTGTACGCAGCTCGCCTGCTTGTGAACGTAGACTCCGCGCCCGGGCTGGCGACGCGGTCGATCGAAACCCAGACGTCCCGCCGCATCGACGACCGCCCGCAGGAGCTCGCCCTGGGGAGCCACGTTCCGACAGCCGACACAGGTGCGCTGGGGCACGTGTCGGACGGCGGCGCCATGGCCTGAGGCAAGACGGCTTGAGATCGTTGAGGGGGATATCACTGGGGGCTATCTCTTTGGGGCTCTGGGTCTGACTTAGCTAGCGGTTTCCGCGTGAGCTCTGCGAGAGCAAGCGGCGGACTTGGCGCTTTAGCTCGCGTGCCTCATCCAGGCTGAGATCGGCGGCATCCGCCAGGCGCTCCTCGTCCTCGTCATCCATGGCGGACAGCGAGGTGTAGCCGGCTTCCTGTAGACGCTGCGCAACCTCGGGATCGAGGCCCGAAAGTGGATTGGCTGCAGCCCGGGCTGGGGGGGCATGACGGGCCGGCGCGGCGGCCGGTGCGGCCATGGCGGGGGCCGGGCGGGCTGGCCTCGTCTCGGCGGGGGCGGGGGCGGCGGCATGGCTGACCGACAGTGGGTCTTCACCCCGCTTTCGACGCTCTTCGTTGACGAACTGCAGCGCCGCTTCTTTCATGCGGTGTGCGCCTGCCTCACCGCCAACACCTGGCACGTTCTTGAGCTCGTCGATCCGCGCCTCGGCAACGTCCTGAGCTGAGCGCCAGCCGAGCTTGAACAGCGTGCTGGAGAGCTCTTCCGATGATCCGGGTAGCTCGGCGAGCACGCGTCGCTCGACCTGCTCTAGCTCGCGGACCTTGCTCTCGGCATGGATATCGATCCGCCAGCCGGTCAGCTGCGAGGCAAGGCGGACGTTCTGGCCCTTCTTGCCGATCGCCAGGCTGAGCTTGTCGTCGGGGACGATGAGCTCCATGGTGTGGTTTTCGGCATCGATAACCACGCGCGACACTTCCGCCGGAGCGATGGCATTGCAGACGAAACGAGCGGGATCGTCGCTGTAGGGGACGATATCGATCTTTTCGCCGCGTAGCTCCTGCACCACCGCCTGCACGCGCGAGCCCTTGATGCCAACACAGGCGCCCACCGGATCGACGTCGCGATCGCGTGAGCTTACCGCGATCTTGCTGCGCGAGCCTGGTTCACGAGCCGAAGACTCGATGCGCACGATTTTTTCGTAGATCTCAGAGACTTCCTGCTCGAACAATTTTTCGAGCAGGCCCTTATGAGCGCGCGACAGCACAATCTGCGGTCCGCGAGCGTTCTTCTCGATATCGACGACAAACGCAACCAGGCGATCACCGACGCGATAGTTTTCGCGCTGGACCTGCTCGCGCACCGGCAGGATGGCTTCCGTCTTGCCGAGGTCGACGATGATGTTGCCGCGCTCAAAGCGACGGACGATGCCTGTGATCAGCTCACCTTTGCGATCGCGATATTCGTTGAACGTGTTGTCACGCTCGGCTTCACGAATACGCTGGATGATGACCTGCTTGGCCGTCTGCGCCGCGATGCGGCCGAAGCGCTTGACGGTGTCGTGCAGATCCAACAGATCGCCGTACTTTGACTCCTGCTCAGCGGCTCGCTCGGCGTCGCCGTCGGCGTAGAAGATCTGGAACAGCAGCTCGTCACCGACCTCGGCCCGCAGGCCCTGCCGTGCTGCGGCGTCGCGTGGAATGTCGCGGCCCTTGGTACCCGGCTGTTCAGTGACGATGCAGACCTGGAAAAGGTCAACTTGGCCTGTCTCTTCGTTAAACTGCGCCTCTAGCTCACGCTCGAGACCGAACACCTTCTTGGCAGCGGTCAGAATGGCCTGCTCAAGGGCTTGGGTGAGGACCTTTTTATCGATCCCCTTATCCTTCCCAACCTGTTCGAGCACCATCGCGAGGTTCGGTTGCATCGCTTGTTCCTTTTCCGTTCGCAATCCCTTCAGGCGTTGAAGGCGAAGAGCAAGTTGGCTTTTTCCATGTCTGCAGTGTGAAGCACGACTTTGCCGACGCCATCTACCTGCATCTGCACCAGCTCACCGTCGACTGATTGAATCAGTCCGGCAAACATCCGCCGCGGCCCGACCTTGCTATCGGGTGGACGAGCCGAGGCCGGTCCCAGCTCCGAGCGGCTGGCGTCGGGGCGCAGGCGCACTTTGGCCTGCTGGCCGACGAAGCGCAGAAAATCGACGCCACGCTTAAGTGGGCGGTCGACGCCGGGTGAGCTGATCTCCAGCTGGTAGCGACCTCCCGGCACCGGATCGTGCACATCGAGCAGCGCCGACACCTCGCGCGAGACCCGGACACAGTCCGAATGCGAGATGTGGCCTGCGCCGATCGGACGATCGATGGTGACGCGCAAGACCCCACCGCCCTTGGCGCCACGGCTCCAGGCCATCTCGACATACTCGTAGCCTTGGCCTTCCACGGCCGGCCGGATGAGCTGTTCGAGTGTCTGGTGATCCATGGTCTTCATGTCAGGGGGGTGTGCTGAGGTGATCGCAGTCCTGCCGGTTTTTCGCCTAATTTTCTCTAGTTGTCCAACCGTTAGCCCAAAAAAAAAGTGGGTCCGGAGGGCCCACTTTCAGTGCATTGAGTGGCTTCCTACCAAATGTAATGTCGCGTAATACCATCTTCTCGGCACGATAGGCAAGAGATTAGTGACGATGCGCAGCCGGCGCTGGCATCGGCGAATGACCCGGCTGGGGGACGGATCGGGCGGTTCGCTGCCCATTTCGGCGACTCGCCCCCGGCTGCGGCTGGCCGAGCCGTTCCGGCGGGGTCCGTCGAACGGATGTCGGCTGCGTGACTGCTTTGGCGTTGCGCCCGCGCCTGTGACCGCGCTAACAAGGCGCGCATGGTAAGCGACAAAAATTCACCATCCGCGCGCTGCACAGCGCTTCCCAGCGTGCCTTGGTCGCGGCGGGCGGGGGCTGTGCCCCCAGCGGGGAATTTGGCGATGGGCCTAGGGCTGTCCCGAAGGGGGTGTTTCTTCGATGGAAACTGGTCGCCCGCAAGCGGGCTGCAGGGGGGGCAGGCACCCGCACCAGGCTGGGCGGGCCTTAACGTCCGCGAGAGCGTCGCATGAGCTGCAAAGACTGCAAGACGGGCGGCTGCGAGACTGCGGAGGGCGGCTGCGGCCCGCGCAAAGAGCGGCAGCGCGACCGGCTCAGCGAGCTGATTACAGCCCTCTACCCTGGGCGCTGCTGGGGGGAGCCCGAGCTTTCGCGAGACCCTGTCGCGGGCGAGGCAGGCGAGGCGGGTCCGCTGGCCGGCGTCTCGACCGCCGAGCTTATGACCCTGGCTTCTGAGCTGGCAACAGTGCTCAAGACTCCGTGCTACATCGTGCCGGGGGAAGAAGAGGATCTCTGCCACTTCATCTACATCCTCTGTCTGGGGCGCGAGCCGTCACTGCTTGAGCTTCGTGACGAGGTCAGCAGCGGGACGCGACCGACGCTGTGGCTGGAAGCCGACCGCCTGCGCGAGCGCTATCTGCGGGTGTCGCTGTCGCTGCTGACGCGCATTGCTTGCGTGCAGGAAGTAGCACTGGAGCTTGATCCGGCGGACGAGCCCAGCCCAGGCAATCCCTCGGCTCGCAGCGAGGTACCGCTCTACCGGCTGCGCGAGCTACCCCTGCCCGGGGTCTTTACGGCGCCGCTGCTCAAAAGGATGCAGCGCACGGTGGATCTGCTGGAAGCCCACGGCATTGAACACTTGGATATGGGGCTGCTCGACGTCGATGCCAGCGCCTTTGGCCTGACCCCCGGGGACTACGAGGCGCGCTACGGCTCGGCGCCCGCCCTGCTGAACTATTTCTTCTATGCGCAGCCGGTTCAGACCGCGACGGTCAGCTGGCTGCCTGCCGAGCTGCGTCCCAGCGCCAGCAACTGAGTCCGCATCGTCGGCGCCAGGGCCTGAAGCTCGCTTGTGAGCTGTCGGGCCAGGTCGGGGCTTCCGGCTTCGGCGGCCGGCAGAAAGCCGATCAGCTGGCGATCCGGGGGCAGATCGGCATCGCTGGCAAAGCGAGTCAGCAGCGCCCGCAGCAGAGACGGGGTCAGGCTGCCCCCCAGGTCGTCGATCAGCGCGCAGGGCGGCGGTGTGGGGGCGCTTGGCGCGGGGTAGAAGAGGGGCGACAGGTGCAGCAGGCGGCGGGCGGTCTGCGGTAATTCGTCGCCCGGCAGCTCTGCCTCGGCTCCGCTCGGTCCGAGCACAGTCTGCTTTAGCCGCACCCGCTCGATGTCGACGAATGGACCGTCGCTGGCGGGTAGCGCGATTAGCTCGCCCTCGGCTGTCTCGGCGAAGCTATCGGCAAAGCGCGTGAGCTCGGCGGTGACTTCCTCTTGCTCCTCGGCGCTTTGGAAGTAACCCGGGGGTAGCGGCTGGCGCTCAATGCCGACCCGTCGGATGCCCAAGCGGGCCACGGCCAGATACTCGGATAGGAACTCCAGGAAGCCGGGGTCGCGGGCTCCGCGGGCGGCCAGTCCGACCAGCTTGGCCTCGGGAAGCAGGAGCTGCAGGCGATCGCGCAGCCAGATCCCCAGCGGCACGAACAGCGGCAAGCCGCGGCGCAGTCCTTCGTGCAAGATCGGCTGTTCGGGGCGCGTGCTCTGAGCAACCAAGCGCAGGCGACCGGCCTCGCCCTCCAGGCCCTCGCCCAGCTCGATGACCGGCGGTCGTCCCGGGCCACTGCGGTGGCGCTCGAAGATCATCCGTTGCTGCGCCTGGCCGGCTGAGGCCGGATGCCGCGCCTCTAGATGCAGGCTCTCGTCGAGGATCTCGCTCGGCGTCAGGCTGAGAGCGTAGTGAAAGCGCGACGCGTCCAGATCGACCACCAGCTCCAGATGCGTTGGGCGGTCACCATAGAAGCGATTGGGCAGGATCGGCAGGGGCGAGCGCGGCCCGGCCAGGGTCAGCGTGCGCAGCAGGCCAAGGGCGCGCAGCAGCGCCGACTTGCCGGCTCCCGGTGCGCCGGTGATCAGAGCGATGCGCGTGGGCTGCGAGGTCGTCGCTGAACTCCCGCGATCGCCCTCCAGATCGAGGACCACCGGGGACCCAAAGCAGAGATAGTTCTCCACCGAGAAGCGGATGAGCATGGCGGCGCAGTCTCGCATCGCCGGGGGAAGCTGGGTCAAGGAAATTGCAGTCGCGCGGGGTTCGGCAAGGACGCGCCAAGCGATCGCAATCGGTGATAGCGTGGTCGCCATGGATGAGCACAGTCGCGGATCAGACCGCGGGCAGGCGCTGCGCCTGATGCTAGAGACAGCGCTGGGTCGCGGGGTCGAGGCTGGCAAGCGCCTCGCAGGGGAAGCCACGCATCGCGCCCGCACACTGGAAGAAGACCTGCGGGCCCGTCGTGAGGTCGATGTCGCTGGCATGGTGGCGGGGCTGCGCGCCCGGCTCTTGGAACAGCTTCAGCTAGAGGCGCTGCCCATCGACGCCGACCTCAGCGAGGGGCGGGCCAAGTGGGGCTTGGGAACGGTGCGCAGCGAGGCCTGGCGCGGCGAGCGTCTGCGCAAGGTCGTGCTGTCGCAGATCGCTGTCCCCGGGGTCTTAGAGGGGCTGGCGCTCACGCTCCTGCCGACGGTGGAGCTCGACACGTCGATCTTTGCCGCCGACCTGATGGCGCTGCCCTGGCGGATCTCGGTGAACGCCGATGTCTACGGGCGCGACTGGCAGACGCGCGACGGGCTAAAGGACGCGCGGGCCAGCTTTTTCCGTCTGGGAAGCGGCCCCGGTCCTGCCTGGTCGGCCAAGCTGGGCTCGGCGCACGGCCTGCATACCAAGCTGCGTCCGCGGCAGGTCGAAGAGGGCTTCGCCGCGCTGTCGCAGGGGCTGGGGGCCTACCTCAGCGAGCTAGCCGAGGCCCCACCGGGACGCTCGCAGACCTCGCAGGAGCAGGTGTTCTGGGCCTTCCACCAGAACGGTCCGCGCACGCGAGCACCGCTGCGCAAGCTGTTCGGCGAAGACTGGGTCGAGCGCTACTCGCGCCTGCTGTTCGAATAGCGAATCGTCGATTCTCTATTCCGACAGCCCCTGGGCCAGCTTCTTGGCGAGCTGCTCGGTTAGGTCCTGCGCGATCTCTTGGCTTGACCGTTCGGGTGCGCTGGGGCCGCCGCCGATCGTCAGCGGGCTCTTGGCGACGACGGCCAGCGTCCGCAGCACCTGGCCATTGCCGCGCGCGAGCAGGGCTGCGATGCGCACGCTGATGTGTGGCGGCGCGGTTTTGCTCTCGGCAGGCTCGTAGTCGTAGCCGACCATGGCGATGGGGGCGATGTAGGGCGCGCCGCTGACGCTGGGCGGCAGGCGCAGCGTGATCTCGTCGGCGAGGGCTAGCTCGAACATGCGGCACTCGCTGGCGGCACCTGGGCGCGGCGACTCACGCGTGGGGGTGATCTGGGCTCGCTCGCCCCCCCAGCGGCCGGTGGCCAGAAACAGGTTGAGCGTGGTCAGGACCAGATCGCGCGTCGTGCTGTACGACTCCCGGCAGACGGCTTCGCTCTGGCCTCGCCCGGCCATATCGCGCACGAAGGCCGCCGGGATATTGTCCTGCGTGCAGTGGATGACGGGGTAGCCGGCGAACGCGGCATCGGCTGGCCAGCTAGGCTGCGTCTGGGTCTTGCGCACGCTGGCTGCACCGCCTCCCTGACAGCCCGTCAGCGGGAGCACCATCGTCATCACCGGCGAGACCAGGGCCAGGGTCAGGGTCAAGGAGACTCGGCTTACCGCGGTTCGCGTCGCACATCCCGACTGTCGCATCGTTAGAGTATCGCGCAGCCCGCCAGGCGAACTCAAGCCAGCGACGGTCGTCCCGCACCACAAGGTTGGCTGCCGCCTGGCCGCAGGCTGACCGGGGGCGGTGATCGCGCCGGGCCGGGCTGCCAAGATTTGGCTGGCGCCACGACGCCAGCCGAGTACCATGCCGGCGATGTGGCGAGCAGTCCTATGTAGCATCGTGCTCGGGCTTTCGGCCTGTGCTGCGCCGGCCAAGCAGACGGCGACCGATCAAGTTCCGACCGCTGTGGGTCAGGCGACCGCAAGTCCCAGTCCGACCGCGGGCGCCAACCCCACCCCAACCGGGCCGCGAGCTGTCCTCCTGTGGCCGGCACTGTCGCGCTCGGCGCTCTCGGCAGAGCTGCGCAGCGCGCTTTCTCCGTCGCTGGTCGAGCCTGAGAACGGCGGCTTGGCGCATGCCGTCACCACGCTTGGGCGGGCGCGTCAGGCCCTGACTGAGCTGCGCTGCGGCGAAGCGCTGGTGCCGATTACCCAGGCCATCGATCGCCTGCTCCTAGAACACCTGATCGCCGATACGCGGCCGCTGCTTGGCGATCTTTACAGCCTGCTTCTGCTGTGTGCCGACCGAGTGAATGACGCGGCGATCGCGAAGCGGGCCGCAGCAGCGCTGTTTGCACTGCGCATCGCCGTACCGCCCGACGTGGCTCTGGTCTTGGCGCGGCATCAGACGCCGGTGCCCTATGGCCCTCCGCTGCCGCCGGTGCGCGTCGAGAGCGATCCGCCCGGTGCGCAGGTGTCACGCAACCTGGCGGGACTGGGGCCGACGCCGCTGTGGGTGGAAGGCGCGGCGGTCGAGGGTGCGACCCCTGGTCAGGCGGCGGCGACGGTAGCGGCCGACTTCATCGACGTCGAGCTGCCCGGTTTCCGCAAGCTCCATCGAACGCTGCCCGCTTCTGGCGAGCTGGTCTTGGCGCTGCGTCCTGAAGATCGACCGCAGGTCTTGTTAGAGCGAGCCGCCCTGCAAGAGCCAGGGAGCGTGGCTCAGGCGGCGGTCCTGCGTGCGCTGGCCGAGCTTGTCGCTGCAAGTCGCAACCCGGCAACCCCACGTCAGATCATCGTCGCGTGGCCGAAGGCGCAGGCGGGGACAGCCGTCGCTGGGGAAGCACTGTTTGCCCGCGTCTACGACCTGGAGAAGCGCGACTGGCTGGCGGCTCAGACCGAGATCGCGGCCGGCCCAGCGACGATCCAGGGTCCTGCGTTGGCGGCGCTGTCGCAGCGCAGCGATGGTTCGCTACCGGCTGGGGTGGCTTCGGCGCTGGCCGCTGGCAGCGCGGGCAAGAGCGCGCCGGGCAAAGACGCGGCCGGGGGCAAAGAAGCGCCCAAGAAGAAGGGCCTCTTCGGCAACACCAGGTGGTACACCTGGGTCGTCGCTGGCGGCGTCGTGGCGCTTATCGCGGGTCTGCTCATCGCAGAAAAAGTCAGCCCGGAAAAAGTCACCATCTCGGCGACGCGCTAACGCCTACCGGCCTGCCCCCTACGCTCCGCGCGGTTCTGCTCCCCGCTGTCGTGTCAAAGCGATTAGAATAGAGGCTCTTTATGGGAGGAACGGTCGCGAGCGCTGGCCTTCACCGAGGCTGCCTAGCTAGATGCTGGGGCGGGCAAGCTTGGGAACCAGGGTTTGCTGATCGCTACTGCGGGCGCCGTGGCCAAGGACGCTGAAAAACTGTGCCTGGCCTGCCCGGCCAGTTATCCAGCGGCGTATTCGACGTGTCCGCGCTGTCAGCTGCCGCTGGTCTTTCAGCTGGTTGGGAAGCAGTGGTGCATCGATGCGCTGATCGGCCGCGGGGGCATGGGCGCGGTCTTTGCCGCCCGCCACGTCGACGACCGCAAGAAGCGCGCAGCTGTCAAAGTCCTGGTGCCGATCGCCGGCGAGATGAAGGCCGAGCGCGCCGATCGCATGGGGCGCTTTCAGCGCGAAGCTGCGGCGATGGAGCGCCTGACCCACCCCAACATCGTGCAGATCTACGACTTCGTGCGTGAGCGCGATGGCTCGCTGTACCTGGCGATGGAATTCCTGGAAGGTCCGTCGCTGTCGAAGATTCTGAAGGCCCGCGGCAACCTGCCGTTGCGCGAAGCGATCGACTACTGCTTGCCGGTGCTGTCGGCGCTGGAAGCCGCGCACAAGCTGGGGGTCATCCATCGCGACATCAAGCCCGACAACATCGTGCTGGCCACGGTGCAAGACGGCAAGCAGCAGGTCGAGCGCATCAAGGTGGTCGACTTTGGCGTGGCGCGGCTCAAGGGCGACTCGGTGACGGATGCTGGGCAGGCGCTGGGCACGCCGGTGTACATGGCGCCCGAGCAGGCTCAGGGCGGCGACATCGATGAGCGCGTCGACATCTACGGCATCGGCGCCGTGCTGTATGAGCTGCTCACCGGTCGGCCGCCGTTCATCCCGCCGGAGGCCCCGAACCCCAACCTGGCCGTGCTGGCGCTGATCATGACCACCGATCCCGAACCGCTGCGCAGCCGCAATCCCGACGTCTCGCTGGCGGTCGAGTCGGTGGTGCTGCGCGCGATGTGTCGCGATCGCGAGCAGCGCTTCCGCAGCGCCGGCGAGATGGCGATCGCTTTGCAAGCCGCGCTCGACAAGCCCGACGAGGTGCAGTGGACGCGCCCCGACGAGCTGCCGGCGCTGCAGCTTCCGTCGGCCGTGGCGGCGGCGATGACCGCGCCGGTGGTGCGGGTGCCCAAGGCGCTGCGCATTAGCCTGCCGCCGGTGACGCGCAACTCGGGGGTTAGCGTGGTGGCGCCCTCGTCGCGTTCATCGCCGGGAGTCCAGCCGGTGTCGCGTCCCGCGCTCTCCAACAGTGCAGCGGTGCGACAGGTGATGACTGCTCCGCCCGTCGCGGCCGGCGCCAGCTCATCGAACCTGCACCCCGGCACGTCGCTGGCGTACAAGCTGCTGATTGCCAGCGTGTACTTGGTGGTCGTGGTGGTGCTGCTGGTCTTCCTACTGGTCGACCGCGCAAGCTGTCGGTAGCGACGGCAGTAGCGCTTCCCGCTCGGCGGACGCCAGCACTTGCTCGGCCAGCGGGGTGCGGGCTTCCAGGCGACAGCTCAGCGCCAGCTCTTGAACGGGCAGCGGCAGCGACGTCAACTGGGCGCACACTCGGGCTTGTTCGACAAGGAAGATGGCGTCTAGTTCGGCAAAGGCGCGATCGACATCGCCGTTCATCACCAGGTAGTGGTACTGGCGAAACTGCCGCAGCTCTTCGCGAGCTTTCTGCAGGCGCTGCTCGACGATCGATGCCGCATCGGTGCCGCGCCCGCGCAGGCGCTCGGCCAGTACGGCAAACGACGGCGGCAGGATGAACACCAGCCGGGCTTCGACGGGAAAGCGGGCGGCGAGCTTGGCTGCGCCCTGATAGTCGACATCCAGCAAGATCTGCTGCCCGGCCTGCAGGGCACTGCCGACGGTTGCAAGCGCGGTGCCGTAGCGCCGACCGTGCACCCAGCACCACTCGGCGAAGGCATCGGCCGCGATCATGCGGTCGAATTCTTCATCGCTGACGAAGTGATAATCGACGCCGTTCTGTTCGCCGCGCCGCTGCGGCCGGGTGGTGTAGGACACCGAAAAGCGCAGCTCATCATGCGTACGCAGCAGCCGCCGCGACAGCGTCGTCTTCCCAGCTCCCGACGGAGAGGAGACCACCAGCAGCAGGCCAGGGGGCGTTCCCGATGCGCCCTCTTTCCCTCGGCTAGCAGCTATGTCGGCTCGCTTGAACATGACTACTCCTCGTCCAGTCTACAAGTCTGCCCCGGCTCGTGCCGGTCGGTCTGAGACGCCCCTAAGGCTTGGATGCCACCACGGTCGTGCCCACCGCGAGTTGGTTAGGCGCAAGGCCACTCCATCACAGCTCGGTGCGCCGATTTCTCGTCTAGATTCCGGGGGCTAGAGCGGCGGCGGCTATTCGACATTCTGGATTTGCTCGCGAAGTCGCTCGAGCTCTGCCTTCATCGCCACCACGCGCGACGCGACCTCGGCTGATTGCGACTTCGAGCCGATGGTGTTGACCTCGCGCCCCATCTCTTGCGTCAGAAACTCAAGCTGTCGCCCCAAGACGCCATCCGATTGACAGAGGCGCTGGCACTCGGCGATGTGGGCGCGAAGGCGCGTGATCTCTTCGCTGACATCCAAGCGATCGGCCAACAGCGCGACCTCTTGCGCCAAGCGCTGGCCATCGATGGGCGTGCTGCCATCCAGCAGGCGATTGAGGCGTTCGTGCAGGCGACGACGCTGCAGCGCAGGCGCGGCTTCGGCGAGGCTCGCGACCTCGTCCAGCAGGCGAGAGATGAGCTGCAAGCGGCTGTGCAGATCCGTCGCCAGCGCGGCGCCTTCGCGCTTGCGGGCGGCGATCATGTCGGTGATCGCGTTCTCTAAGATCGGTTCGAGCTCGCGGAATCGTCCCTCGCCATCGCCGGTATCGGCGCCGACGGAGAGGACCCCCGGCTGCGCGGCAACAAAGGCCCAGGCTGGCGCGCCGTTGAAGTCGGACGAGCTGTCCTCGCCCCCTGGCTCGACGCCGGCCCGATCACCCTGCAGATCACGCTGAAGCTCGCGTAGTGCCTGGCGGTAAGCCTGCACTAGCGCGTGATTGACGCCGATGCTGGGGCGCAGACTGCTCGTCGCGCTGGTCTCCTGCCTGACGCTGACGATCAAGCTGCCGCGATGAATGCGCTTGCGCAGGGTCTGACCGATCAGCTGTTCGATCAGCGCGTCATTCCACTGCGGGGGCAGGCGCAGCTTCAGCTCGACAAAGCGGTGATTGAAGCTGCGTAGCTCGACGACGTAGCGCCGTCCGCCATCGCTGGTCTTGACCTCTGCGCTGGCGGCACCAAAGCCGGTCATGCTGCGCATGCGGGACGTCCTCTTCTTTCGATCGCTTGGCTGCGATACCAGACCAAGGCCTGCGCCAAGCCAGTGCGCAGATCGACCTGCGGGGTATAGCCAAGCAAGCGCCGGGCTTTGCTGATGTCGGCGCGCGAGTGTCGGACTTCTCCCTCGCGAGCCGGCGCGAACGTCGGTGTGGCGACGGCAGAGTTGCCGGTTAGCTCGGCCAGCAGCGAGAGCAGCGAGAGCAGCGAGGTCGATTCGCCGCAGCCGATGTTGATGACCTGACCGCCCACCTGAGCAGCGTCGGCCTCGCAGGCGAGCAGGTTGGCCTGCACGACGTTTTCGACCGGACAGAAGTCGCGGGTCTGTCCGCCATCGCCGTAGACCGTCGCGGCAGTGCCAGAGAGCGCGGCGGCAACAAAGCGCGGGATGGCGGCGGCATAGGGAGTCGCGGGGTCCTGCCTACGCCCAAAGATGTTGAAGTAGCGCAGCGCGACCGCAGGCAAGCCGTAGCTCTTGTGAAAGGCGGTGCACAGGTGCTCACCGGCGAGCTTCGCGGCAGCATAGGGAGACTGCGGCGCGACGGCATCGCTCTCGCGCTTGGGACTTTCGGGCGAAAGATCGCCGTATGCCGAGCACGAGGCCGCGAACACCAGTCGTCGGATGCGCCCGTTGCGCCGTGCCGCCTCTAACACTTGCAGCGTGCCATCGACGTTGATGCGCTGGCAGTCCAGCGGTCGCTCGACCGACCAGGGCACCGAAGGCACGGCCGCGTGATGCAGCACGTACTCGACGCCCACCATCGCTCGATCGAGCAGCGCGCCATCGCCGATATCGCCGCGCCAGAGCTCGACATTCTGTGGCTGGGCCTGCAGCAGTGCGGCGACATTTTCCAGCCGCCCGGTGCTGAGATCGTCGAGCAAGCGGACGCGATGGCCACGCTGAGCCAGCGCTTCAGCGAGGTTCGAACCGATGAACCCGCAGCCGCCGGTGACCAGAAAACATGCCATGCCGGCGGAATATACTCGACCCGCGATCGCCGCGGCTTGGAAAAATCCCCGAGGCTCGCGTGCCCGACGCCGCTGTGGTCCGCAGATCTGCTGGCTCAACGCCGACCCGCGGCGGACTGCCCCGCGGCACGCAAGATGTGCTGCAGCGCATCGCGCACGCGGGGATACGTCAATAACTGCGCCGAGCTGGCCCCAGTCTCGACTAACTGCGCTGCCATGCTGGCGCTGATGCCGGTGATGGCGCAGCGCGCCCCCAGCAGGCGCACCGCCGCGGCTATGCGCAGGAAGTGCCCGACGCTGTTTGTGTCGATCTGGGTGATGCCGGTGATGTCGATGATGACGCCACTTGCGCGGTAGTCCTGCACCGCGTTGAGCAAGGTTTCACCCATCTGCTGGCCGCGCTCGGCGTCGAGAAATCCGATGACCGGCAGGCACAGGATGCCGGCCCAGACTTCGATGATCGGCGTCGCCAGCGCCCGAATGGCGTCGTTTTGGTGCTCGATGATGGCGGCTTTTTGTTCGAGCTCGGCGTGCAGGATGGACTCGCGCGTCTGCCGCAGCTCAGTCTCTAGTCGGGCGCGCTCCTCGATCTCGGCTTGCAGCTGATCGCGCTGCTTTTCGATCGTGGTGCGCAGCTGTCTCTCGGCATCTTCGAAGAGCGCGTGCGCGATGGCCTGCTTGGCCGGTGCGATCAGGCGACGCGCCAGTCCCGTGTGATCGTCGGTGAAGTGGGCGCGCTGGCGATGTAAGAGCAGCAGCAGCAGGGTGAAGTCGTTCCCCGCAAGCGGCACGACCAGCATCGAAGCCGTTTCGGCCCGGACGGCCTCGGCTTGTGCGGCCCACTCTGGGACTTGGCTGGCGTCGAAGAAGGCGATGGGCTTGCCGCGACGGAGGACGCGCTGAAACGTGCTGCCGGCCCGAATGATCGCGGCCTGCAATGGGGGCGCTGTCGCGTGGATCGGGGTGGCAGTTTGGCTTGCATCGAGGGCCAACAGCAGGGCCTCCTGGGCTGCCAGGACCTGACGAAATCCGTCGCTGATGGTCGCGTAGATCTGCTCGGGAGAGCCGCGCTCAGAAAAGCGCAGCAGGGCATCGACGATGCGCTCGCTCCGGTCGCGTTGGGCCTGCTCATCGGTGCGGGCACGCTCCAAAAAGGTGATGATTTCGCGCAGCTTCTCGTTTTCGCTCATGCCGTTACGCGCCCAGAAGAACGACCGACATGCCTAGGTTTCCGTGCTCGTTGCGGCCACGGACGACGCAGCCCTGCTCGCCAAATGTGAACGCGCCGAGGAAGGGCAGGCCAGACAGGCCCTCGGCCAGACCGTGCACGACCTGATCTAGCTCGTCGCGGACGGCCAGCATGCAGCCGGCGCAGTAGATGACCAGGGCTCCGGCTGGCACGAAGTCTGGCGGTGCGGCAGCCCGCGCGGCATCGACCACTCCGCGGATGCGCTTCACCAGCGACTGCTTCGAGCCCGCCATCAGCACCAGCTCGTCGCCGACCGCGACATCGGCAAAGACGGTCATGGCATTCCCGGCATCGACGCCGCTGGGGTGAATCAGCAGGAACTGATCGACGCCGCGGATGGTGGCGACCCGTCGGCCCAGCGGCTGCAGCGTGGTCTCGGCGAGGATATCGCCACCGCCCAGGCGTGCGCTGATCGCCCCGCCGGCGTGGCGGTTGTACCAGAGCGCCGCCGGCTCGCCGTCAATCTCCGCGATGCGCCGATGGTCGGCTGCCGTCACGCGGCCCCGCGCCGCGGTCGGCTCGTAGCCGCTGCTGAAGGCGTGCGTCAGCCCGCCCGAGGGATAAAGCGCGGTGACCACCACCCCGTGCGACCGTGCCCGGCCCCGCTCAAGCTGCGACCACGCACCCTTGATCGCGTTATCGGCTGCTGAGCCTCCGAACACCGCCACGTGCGGCCCGACGACATCGGCGATGCCGAGCAGCACCTGCTCCTCACTGCCGGGCGCCACCGACAGCCAGATCAGCGCCGGGGTCTCACCGGGGCGCTCGGCGCTATCGATGGCTCGCCGGGTGGCCTGTGCGCCAGCGGAACGCGGCTCGGTAGACAGCTCGGCGGAGCCCACGCCATACGCGCCGTCCCGATCGGCGAGCGCGAACAGGAAGAGCTGCGGGCCGCCCTCGATCCGGCAGCCCTGCTCGCTCATTGCCCCCAGGCAGGAGCTTGCCCCGTGTACGCGCACGCCGGCAGGCAGCTCATCGGCCGCTTGCGCCAGGGCCTGGGCATCATGCTGTTCTGAGTAGCTGAGGATGACGAGCTGAGGCTCGGCTCCAAGCTGTCGTGCGACGTCGGCCGAGGCGGCCTGCAGAGCGTCCTTGGTGCTTTGCGCGGTCGAAAAAGCAGTGGCGATCTTCATCGTGGGCTCCCCCGGGTTGTGCGGCGCCGGAAGGCTTGCCCCCGCGTCAGCCCAGCCTGCCGCCCCTCTTGCGCGATGAGCGCCGTTCCCCCATTGCCGCTGCCTCATCGTAGTCAGGGCGACGTGGCGCGCGGGGAAGTTTCTCGGCGTCCCCGATGCATTCGCCCGCCGTCCCAGGTCGCGTCCCTACGGTCTCCCCCGGCTTCGGCGCTGTCGTCGGTACGCGCTAGGTCATTCGCTCAGCGAGGCGCGCAGGATTTCACCTAGCTCGTCATCGGTGAGTTCAATCGGGTTCGAGCGCATGCTGCCCCCGCGCGCCTGACCGATGATGCGATCGAAGTGCTCGGGCCGGACGCCTTGCGAAGCCAGGCTGGGAACCCGCAAGCGGCTGCGCAAGCGCTGCAGTACGTCGGCAGCTTCCTCGGCACGCGGGGCATCTTCCATCGGAGAATTCTCGCTGAGCAGCGCCGCGATCTCGTGATAGCGATGCAGGGCTAGGCTGCCCGTTGCTCGTGCCGAGAGCGCTCGCAGGTTGGCGCGGAAGGTAGCGGGCAGAAGGCAAGCGCAGCCATCGCCGTGGGCGACGCCACACAAGCCACCCAGCGGCGCCACCAGGCCATGGACGGCCCCGAGTCCAGCGTTGGCCAAGACAATGCCACCCCACAGGCTGCCCAGCGCTAGATCCGCGGCAATGGCCGAAGGGGGCGGACGGTTCGCGCCGCGGTCGGCATCGCGTCCCGTCGCGGAGGGCGGCGGATCAGCAAGCGGCACCTGCGCTGGGTCAGTACCCGTGCACAGGTCGGCGAGTCGGCACAGCGCGCGGTACATAAGCCCGATGCCGCGCTGCGCCAGCACATCGGTGGTCGGCTGCGCGCCGCGCGAGACATAGCCTTCGATGAGGTGGGTCAGCGCATCCAACCCGGCCGCCGCGGCGACGTGCAGCGGGGCATCGGACAGGAGGCGCGGATCGATGAGCGCGATCCGCGGCAGCATCAGATCACTGCGCATGCTGCGCTTGACGCCTAGCTCGGGCACGCGCAGCACCGCATTGCGCGTCGTTTCGGATCCGCTGCCAGCGGTCGTCGGAGCCGCACACAGCGGCAGCGGCGGCTGCGCGATCGGGCGCGGCGAGCCCAGTCCCACATCTTCGAGGTACTCGATGGCCGGCCCAGGGTTTGTGGCCAGCGCCGCCACTGCTTTACCGGCGTCGAGCACACTGCCACCGCCGATGGCCAGCACCGCTTGACACTCGGCCTGCCGACAGCGCTCGGCGGCGGCATCGATCAGCGCGATGTCGGGCTCGCTCGGGATGGTCAGGTGCGTGATCTCTAGGCCGCGCGCCGAAAGCGCCGTGCTCAGCGTCGCTAGCCGCCCACTTCGCGCCAGCGAGCCCGCCCCCGTACACAACAGCACGCGACGTCCCAAAGGTGCGATAAGCTCGGGCACCCGCTCTAGTTCGCCCGCGCCGAAGACGATCTGCCCCGCCGTTCGAAGCTGAAACTTCACCACATCGCCTCGCTACTGCCAGGGCGAAGGAAACAGGCTGTGGTGCTTTTCGCCGATGCGCGGCGCCGCCATCATCGACGCGACAGTCTCTCGCCAGGTCAGGTAGTGCGCCGTCTGCTGGTGCGCCTTGAAGCCCGCTTCATCGCGATACACCTCGTACAGCGTAAAGGCGTGCGGATCGTCGCTGCGCTGCAAGACATCGAAGCGCAGGTTGTCCGGCTCATGGCGCGTGGCCTCAGCGTTCTTTAGCGTGGCAGCAATGAACGCAGAGACCTGCTCCGGGACGACGGTGATGCGGACGGTGACGACGTACATGGCGCCCACCCTATCACGACGGGGGCGGGACAAGCCGGCCGTCGCTCGGCCACCGCGCCCGATCGGTGGGGAGTCCGCGGCGAGCCCGCGGCGAGTCAGTTTCTTGACCGCATACAGGCCCGCCTCCATCCTGCGGGAACGCTCAAACCCAAGTCAGCGTCAGCGGAAAGGGATCTTCCATAGATGGCGGCGGTTCAGTTCATCGTTGAGGGCGGGCACACGCTCTCGGGCTCTATTCGTCCATCCGGCAACAAAAACGCCGCCCTGCCGGTGATCGCGGCGGCGCTCCTCACCGACCAGCCGGTGACGCTGTCGAACATTCCGCGCATCCGCGACGTCGAGACCTTGGTCGATCTCGTGCGCTCGGTCGGCGCTTCGGCGACGTGGGACAGTCACGATCCCAACACCCTGCACATCCATGCCAAAGACGTGCATGCCGCGTCGCTCGATCCCGGGCTGTGCGCTCGCATTCGCGCTTCGATCCTCTTGGCGGCGCCGCTGCTGGCCCGCTGTGGCGAAGTCGCGCTGCCCCCGCCGGGCGGAGACGTCATCGGCCGTCGCCGCGTCGATACCCACTTTCTGGCCTTTGAGCAGATGGGGGCCAGCTACGACCTGGGCGAACGCTTCGTGCTGCGCGCTCAGCGACTGCATGGCGCTGACATCTTCCTCGATGAGCCCAGCGTCACCGGCACCGAAAACGCGCTGTGTGCCGCCGCCGCTGCCCACGGCACGACGATCCTGCGCAACGCCGCCTGCGAGCCGCACGTGCAGGATCTGGTGCGCTTCCTGCAAGTGCTCGGCGTGCAGATCGAAGGGGTGGGCAGCAACCTGCTGACCGTCCATGGCCTCGGCCGCAGCGGTCGTCAGCCGGGCGGTGGCCACTTCCGCATCGGCCCCGATCACATCGAGATCGGCAGCTTCATCGGCCTTGCCGCCGTCACGCGCTCGGCCCTGCGCATCAGCCACCTGCGCAAGGAAGATATCGACAACCTGCGCGCCATTCGCCTGGGCTTCGAGCGCCTGGGGATCCACTGCTCCGTCGAGCCGGCGGGCCACACGAGCGACGGCGCCTGCGATCTGATCGTCGCGGCCGAGCAGTCGCGGGGCATCAAGCCCGACCTGGGCGGGCAGATCCCCAAGCTGGAAGATCAGCCCTGGCCGGCCTTCCCCGCTGACCTGATGTCGATCGCCATCGTCGCCGCCACGCAGTGCGACGGCGTCATCTTGGTCCACGAAAAGATGTTCGAGTCACGCATGTTCTTCGTCGACAAGCTGGTCGGCATGGGGGCGCGCATCATCCTCTGCGATCCGCACCGCGCCATCGTCTACGGTCCGACTCAGCTACGGGCCGGCACCGTCGAATCCCCCGACATCCGCGCCGGCATGGCCATGCTGCTTGCCGCCTTGGCCGCCCGCGGCACCAGCACTATCAACAACGTCGGCCAGATCGAGCGCGGCTACGAACGCATCGCCACCCGCCTACGCAGCCTCGGCGCCCGCATCGAAGCGGTGCAGGGCCGCTAGGCCGCCGCCAGGGTGACCAGCGAGCCGGCCAGCCGGACGGCTTGTTTGACCAGGGCGAGAACAGCGCCGACGTTCTGTAGGCCAGCGATGAGGTTTTTGATCTGCTGGTTGGTCGAGACGAGGTCGCCGTAGATATCGCGCACCACCTGGTTGCCGTCTTCCAGCGACGAAGCGACGCCGCGCCAGTAAGCGTCACGGGCGGCGGCGTGCAGGTTGCGCAAGAGCTGACGATCGACGGCTTCGGTGCAGTGCTCGTAGATGGTGTCGAAGTTTTCTTCGAGCAGGAAGTAGGTCGTCTCGACTTCGGCCAGGTACTTCGCCTGGTTTTCGGCACGCATCGGCATGGCGGATCCTTTGTCGGCTAGCTGCCGCTGGGGGTGATCGGGGTCGGCGTGCAGGTCGTGATGTTGACCGAGCGCAAGAGCGGCACGAGGTACTGCGAGAGGTGACGCAGGTCGATAGCTTGGCCCTGCTCTAGGATCTCGTGCTGGCGAATTAAGAGCTGCAAGAGCTCACTCTGCTGTACGTAGCGGGCTTCTTCTTCGGCCAGCAGGCGGCGGCTGCGCTCGTCGAGGACGGCGATCAGGCCCTCCTGCAGCGCTTGCAGCTGATCGGGGGCCAGCTTGTCGCGCGAAAGAGCGTGCGAGTAGGCATCCCAGTCGAGCCCAAAGGCCGCAAGATGCGGCGCGAACAGCGTCGCTGGCGAAAGGCTGGCGTAGCGCGATAGCAGCAAGCGGGCGAGGGCTTTTTGCGACTGCAGGGCTGCCTTCTGCACCGACAGATAAATGGCGCGCTCGCCATCCCACAGCTTGCGCAGCTTGGCCAGCGCCTCGCGGATGCGCGTGCTGGCCAGGATCAGGCTGCGATCGTGCGAGATGCGCGTCATGCGAGGCGGGCTCGGCACCTCTTTGGGAGTCGCGCTCAGCTCGGTCTGATCTTCATCCGGGCAGGCGGCACCGGGCAGCGGCTCGGGCATGTGCTCGTAGCGATCGATCTCTAGCATCAGCTCGTCGAAGATCGGCGCGGCCTCATCGCCGTAGTCGAACTGCGCCAGCGCGGTGAAGCGATCGTAAAGCAGCACCAGCTTGCGCAGCATGATCACCCGCAGTCGCAGGCTGCGCTGCACCGTGCGCAGGCTGCACAGCGCCTGTGGCGGCAGTGGCTCGCGCCCCGAGAGCCGCGACGACAGCGCCTGGCCTTCGACGTAGGTCGAGAGCGATCGGCGCGTGCCCTCCAGCGAGTCGATCATCGCCCGCGTCGTCAGCTGCGCTTCCCCCGACAAGCGCACGGCGCTGCCGGTGTTGATCGTCGTGCACGAGACCACGGTCAGGCACAGGAGCAGGCCCAGCGGCAGGCCCCATCCACCCAGACGAGCGGGTCCAAAGACGGCTTGAAGGGCCCGATGCATGATCTTTCGGCTCACCTGCCGGACCTCACTTGTCCTCGGCGTTGGTGTTGGCGTTAGCGTTGACGTTAGCGGGGGGCTTGGGGTTGGCCGCTTTCGCGCTTTCGGCGGGGTGGTCGGCGTCGGTGTGCGGCGAGTCCCAGGGATAGCCTTCGGGATCACTGCCCAGCTTGGGAGCGCGAGGTCGCACGATGATCTGCGGCTTGGGCGGCGACGGCTGATCGGTCTCCCAGTGCGGATAGTCGCCGTCTGAGCTGCCCTCCAGCGCGCCATCGCCGTAGTCGATGTAGTCCTGTTCGTCGTCGATGAGCTTGGCCATCGCCAGGTCATCGATGAAGGTCAGGATCTTCTGCACCATCGACTGCGTGAAGCCGCGCTCGTTGCTGACCACAGCAAACCCTAGCTGCGCCGACTGCCAGGTGTCGGGGTCGCCGACCTCGGCGATGGCGCAGTTGAACTTCTGGTTTACGCGATCCTTGATGCGTCGCAGCACCGAGCGCTTGTCTTTAAGGGACTGACTCTCCTCGATGAGCAGGCTGATGCGACAGACGCCGACGACCATGGGGGGTATTTGCTGTTCGCGGGGAACAGGCTCTCCGACTGAGGAGAATAAGAAAATCCCCCCCCGCGCGGGGATTTTTTTCGCGTGGGCTCAGCGTAGCTCGTGTGCCCCGAGGTCGCAGGCCTCGCCCTGCTTGCGGGGGTTGCCGAAGAAGTCGATGTTGCCCTCGCAGGCCTGGGCTTTGTCGATGCAGCAGGCGGTGTTGTTGGGCGTATCCAAGAGCTTGAGCCCATTGTCGATGTCGGGGATGGCGGGGATGCCGCGACCACTGACGCCCGCCGCGTCGATGCCCACCACCACGCGGCTGAGCCGGCAGGGACCCAGGAGCTGCGTGCCGAGCGGATTGCCCAGGCCATCGACGCCGTTTTTGCGACCGTTTTGCACGATCAGCGAGTCGGCCAGCGTCACCGCGGCCTCACAGCTTACCGCGCCGCCGTCCTGGCCCATGACGCCGTTATTGAGCAGGGTGTTGCCGGCGAACAGCAAGCTCACCGAGGCGGCGATGCTGATCGCTGGGCTGCCCAGGTTGTCGTGCAGAAGCGAGTTGACGATGCGGACGCTGCGCGTGCCGCCCCCCAGGCGGATGGCGACGGACTTGCTGCGGCTGACGCGGCTCTCGGCAAGGTCAAGCCGATCGCAGCCCAGGCTGTCGATGGCGGTGCTGCTGCCTTGGATCGTGCTGCGCAGGAGGCGCAGGCGGGCGCCGCCCGTGCAGGACAGCGCAGTTCCCGATCCGCTAAGCGCCAGGTCAACCAAGCTGAGTGTGGTCCCCGTTCCCTTCACCGCGACCGAAGACAGGGCGGCGGCGGTATCGCGTCCGGGACCGATGACGACGTGGGTCTTGCCATCGCTAAATGTCGCTGCGGCGTAGGTGCCGCTGGTTCGCGGCAAGACGACATAGATCGTGCCGCGCCCCACCGCAGCGGCGAGGTCGCAGAACGGTCGGGCCCGCGTGCCATCGGCGCCCATGCCGCCTTTGGGACAGTGCGCGGCATCGATGAAGATCACGCGCTCGGCGGGGACGCAGTGGCCGACTTCGACACCGGGCAGATCGAAAAGGCCGCTGCCGTCGTTGCAGGCGAACGACTCGCTGCACTCGCTGTGCTTTTGGCAGGCGGCGCACAGGCCGTCGATGCACACGGGGCGCTCCGCCTCTTGGCAGTCGCTGCTGACGCGACACTCGCCGCACTGGCCTCGGCGGGGTCCGCTGCGGACGCAGGTGGTGATGAGCGGCTGTCCTAGCTCCTGGCAGGCGCGATCGGAAGCCGCGATGTCGGCGATGCCGATGCAGGGCGAGCAGACCTCGGCGAGGCACAGCGGACGGGCGCCGTCGGGGCAGTCGATGGGGAGGCGACAGCGCTCGACATCGCGCAGCTTTTCGCTGATGCAGCGCTGGGTCATGGCGTCGCAGAAGGTGCCGCTCGGACAGTCTTCCGTCGAGACCAGGCAGCTCTCGGGACCCTTGGGCGCGACGCAGGCAGTCAGCGTCGGGAAAAGACCCAAGACGGCCAGAAAAAGGCCAGCCCGGCACGACGTGCGCAGCCCGCCTCCGCCCGCCCAGGCGGTTCGACAGGAGGCCGTGTTTGGCACCCATCTGCGCACGCTCCCTCATAACACAACACAGGCGCTGCGGTCGGCAGGCGGGCGAAATCGGCGGCGGACGACTTGACCGCGGCGGGCGGCCTCGCCATGCTGCCGCGCCATGTCGTCCTCTGCTTCCCTCGACCGCGCGCCGGCTGGCGACGCGCAGCCCCGCTACCCCGGACGCTTCATTGTGCTGGAAGGCATCGATGGCGCCGGCACCACGACCCAGCGCGAGCGCCTTGCGGTGTGGCTGCGCGGCCTGGGCTATGACGTGCACTGCACGGCCGAGCCTTCGACGGGAGCGGTGGGGCGGCTGATTCGCAGCCTGCTCTCGGCAGCGGCGACGCCGTTTGATGCGGATGGCATGGCCCTGCTGTTTGCGGCGGATCGTCGCGATCACATCAAAAGCGAGATCCTGCCGCAGCTGCAGCGGGGGGCGATTGTGCTCAGCGATCGCTTTGTGCTGTCGTCGCTGGCCTATCAGACCTCGGCGGGGGTGGGGCGAGACTTCGTGTTCCAGATCAATCACGGGGGCGGGGGCTTGCTGCAGCCGGATCTGACGCTGTTTGTGCAGGTGCCGGTGGCGATTGCGGCAGAGCGGCGGGCGCGGCGGGCGTCAGAGAGAGAGATCTACGACGACCTGCCGGTGCAGGAGCGAGTCGCGGCGGCGTACGCGCGCGAAGCGGAGGGGCTGGCGGCGAGTGGGCGGGACTGTCGCGCCATCGATGGGAGCGGCTCGCCGGAAGAGGTTGAGGGGTTGCTGCGGCAGGCGATCTTGCCGATGTTGCCGGGGCGCTGAGGAAGGGGTGAACAGAGTGTGCTGTGAGTGCCCTCGGCGCGAACTTGCTGCACGGCGTGGGGCCCCGCTATCCGGAACACTTTTTTTCCGTCGGGGCGCCGAAAAAAAAGGTCCCGGGCGGCCCTCGCCTTACTGGCTTCTTGCGAGGGTTATGTAGAGATACTAGTGGAGGGAGAAGGGGTAGGTAACTATCTGGGCTTTGGTCGAGAGGGGGAAGCGGAGGGCGGTGACGGTGCGGCGGCAGCAGTCGAGGAGGCCGTGGTTGATGAGGTAGGCGGGGGCTTCGACGCGGACACCGGCGACGTCGCCGCCCCGGCGGATGCGGAAGGCGACGGTGATCTGGCCGTCGAGCTGGGCTTCGCCGCGGGCGTCGTCGATGCAGCCGATGATGGCGGCCTGCTTGGGGCGAAAGACGGCGTCGATGTCTTCTTGGGTTAGCTCGCGCTCGGCGCCGTTGTTGGCTTCGGCGAGGTTGAGGACTTCGGTGCCGGTCAGCTTGTCACCGACGGCGATCAGGCGGCGCTCTTCGGGCTTAAGCGGGGGGGGCGGAGGGGGTGGCGGCTCGGCGGGGGCCATGGGGGCTTCGCTGGGGCCTTCGATGCCGGGCAGGGGGGGGTTGCCGGCGGCGGCGATTGGACCGCCTGCGACCGGCGTCCCGCCTGTGGGTCCGCGACGGAACACGCGCTTTTTTGGCACGGGCTGCGGCGGCGTCACGGCGACTACGCACAGCCCGGCGGCGCACTTAGTTCCGGTGCTGCAGACGCGGCAGGGATCGCTGTCTGGCTTCTGCAGGTAGTAGTGATAGCCGGCAGCCGCCAGCGCCGCTGCGGTGACAAAACCGAAGAAGAACGACCTCACGGCCATCAGGGTACAGACCTTTTGTCGCCCGCGACACTGCTGCGTGCAGGCGAGCCGGGGGCGGAAAGCGGCGGCGTCGTGCCGAGGGGGGGACGGGCGGGACCGGTCAGGCGAAACAGGTCGTAGCGATCGAGCGGCTGCCAGCTCACCATCCACGGCAGAAAGCCGCCGCCGTTGGAAAAGAAGCTGGCCCCTACCTCGGAGGCCATGGCTCGGCCGCCGATGCTGAAGTCGCTGAGCGTGTCCAGGGTCTGCCGCTCGGGATAGCGCGGCAGGTGATAGCAGTCGGCTCGCTGACTGGCGACGAGGAGATCGCCGGGCTGGGGCAGCGGCGGATCGCGGGTCAGGGGCAGGGCGCCGGCTCGCTGCGCGTACCACTGAAAACCCCAGTGACCGCAGAACCAGACATGCTCGCCGCGCGCGACGCGGGGCGCGATCCACTGGCCCGCCGCCTGTCGTCCCAGATCGGCAAAGCCGGCGTCGGCGTGGATGATGAGCAGGGACAGCAGCGCGCCGCCGACGAGCGTGCCGGAAAGCATCCGCTGCGCAGTCTTTAGCGTCACGGCCTGCGGCTTTTCGGGGCCGGGGTGCTGGGGCAGGCGGAGCAGCGCTGGGCTACGACACAGAAAGCGGGCCAGCAAGATCGCGATCGCCGGTACCGAGGGCACCAGATACTTCGGCGCAAAGTGAATGTAGAACGCCACCGGCAGCGATAGACCCATCCACGAAAGCAGCACCACTCCCCGGGCATCGCGGGCTCGCAGCAGGCTGCGGACGAGGTCGTAAAGACAGGCCACCGACAGCCCGACCAGCGGAGCCAGCGGCAGGCCGCGCGGATGGTGTGCCAGCAGGAACAGCGGCAGCGACAGCAGGCTGGCCCACAGGATCAGGCGCCGCGAGAGCTGGGCTCGTCGCAGGATCGCCCAGGGCAGCACCAGCGGCACGGTCAGCGCCAGGTACGAAAGAAAGGCCAAGAGGTTGGCGGGCAGCGCCACCAGCGTCGCAAAGAAGCGGGTGGAGCTGACCACGCCGGTCCCGCCCAGGGGATCGGCCGTCAGCCGCAGCACGAGGGCGACAAGGGCGATGGCCAAGAACAGCGGACTGAGTCGACGCAGCAGCCCCAGCGACAGGAGCTCGGCCAGGCGTCGCGGCAGAGGCGGCACGGCGGGCAGACCTGGCGCGGTCAGCGGGGCGAAGAGCGGGAAGAGCTCCTCTTCGATCGCGAACAGCGCGGCGATGCCCAGCAAGACCCCGACGTGCGTGCGGCAGAGCGCGGCGGTGGCCAAGGCCAGTGCGCTGAACAGTCCGTTCGCGAGCACCAGGCCCCGGCTTCGCCCGCCGAGGAAGGCAAGGTAGCGCTCGATGCCGAGGACGCCGAAGGTCATCGCCGCGACATCAGGCATGACCGTGCTCGCCATGCCAAGGACGGCTGGCGACGTCGCAGTCAGCAGGGCCGCGATCCGCGCCTCGCCCCACGCTGCCCCCAGCCGCCGCGCCAGCGCAGTCGTCGACAAGAGGCCCAGGCCAAGGATCAGGAGCTGGCTGAGGTGCCCCAGCCACTCCGCCCCACCGCGGGCCACCGTCGGCAGCAGCAGGTAGGCCATGATCGGGCCGCTCGGCATGATCGAGGAGAGCCGCGCCGCGACATCCGACCACACAACGACAAACGCCGTCGGATGCTGCGGATCGTGCAGCGCCTGCTGGGCCTGCATCAGGAACAGCGTGTCATCGATGGTGAAGGCTTTTTTCAGATAGGGCAGAAGGACCACAGCGGCCACGGCAAGCGCCGGCAGTACGGCCAGCCACAGCGAGCCGGCTGCTCGCTCACCTGGCCGGTCCCTCGCCGGACTCTCCGACGGATCATCCGCGTAATCGGCGCCTGGTCGCACCGCGCCAATCTCGCAACATCAACCGGCCTAGTCAATGCGCGGGCCGGGCGGGCGGCCGGTTTGCGGGCCCGGTCTGGGGCCGTCACCGATCCGTGCGATTGCGACTTGTGCCGGGGGAGACGCTTGATATGCTGCGCGCCCGCATTGGGAACCCAGATGAGCACAACGACCTCGCTAAAGACCACGAAGCCCGACGGAAACCAGCCAGTCTTGGTGACCGGGGGGAGCGGCTTTCTGGGCGAACACGTGCTGCGTGCACTGCGCGCGCAAGGACGCTCGGCGCGCGCGCTGGTACGTCAGCCTTCCGCGGCGCTCAAAGAGCTGGGCGTCTCGCAGTATCTGGGCGACATCCTGGCTCCGGCGAGTGAGCCGGGGACGGCCGGAATCTCGGACGATCTTTCGGCTGCGCTCGACGGCTGTCGCGAGGTTTATCACCTGGCCGGCCAGGTCTCGCGCGATCCGCAGAAGGCGCAGGAGATGATGCGTGTGCATGTCGAAGGCACGCGCAACCTGCTGCACGCCGCCAAGGCCGCCGGGGTGCGCCGCGTGGTGGTCGCCAGCACCTCGGGCACCATCGCCGTCAGTCGCTCGCCAGAGCCGATTCCCGACGAGTCCTTCCCCTATCCCGTCGAGCTGTGCGGCACCTGGCCCTACTATCTTTCGAAGATCTATCAGGAAAAGCTGGCGCTCGATCTGGGGACGCGGCTTGGGCTAGAGATCGTCTGCGTCAATCCCAGCCTGCTGCTTGGGCCGGGCGATCGGCGCGGTTCCTCAACGGAAGACGTGCGCAAGTTTCTGGTGGGTGAGATCGCGGCGATTCCTTCGGGCGGGCTGTCGTTTGTCGACATTCGCGATGCGGCCAGCGCTTGTCTATCGGCGATGGAGCGCGGCCGTCCCGGGGCGCGCTATCTTTTGGGCGGACCGAACTGGACCTTCGCGGAATTTCTCGGTCGCCTGGGCCGTATCGCCAAGGTCGAAGGCCCGTGGCTGCGCGTGCCGGCCGGCTGGAATTCGCTGGTCAATCGTGTGACGCGGGCCGTCGATCATGTGTGTCAGCACCGCGGCGTGTCCTCGCCCATCGATCGCGTGTCGTTCGAGATGGGGCAGGTGTACTGGTACTGCGACTCGTCGCTGGCCAAGCGCGAGCTGGGCTTTGTTAGCCGCGACCCGGCCGAGACCCTGGACGACACCGTGCGCGACGTGCGCTCGACGCTGCGCTATTAAGCCACCATGCCCAAGCGCCCCCCTCCGCCGTCTGCTGCCAAGCTTCCGCCGGGAAAATCTCCGTCGGTGCCGGCCGCGAAGAACCCTCCTGCCATCACGCCGCTTTATGCCAGCGGCGGCGAGTGGCTGGCCCAGAGCGCGCCCCCCGCCCAGATCTTAGAGGGCCTGCTCGATCGCCCCGATGTCGGTCGCCTGGTGCGCGCGACACCGGCGCAGCCGCTGTTCCTGTTCATTCGCTCGCTGGGGCTTTCCGAGTCGCTGGATGTCCTTGCGCTGTGCTCGCCTGAGCAGGTGCAGGCGTTTGTCGATATGGACGGCTGGGATCGCGATCGCGCCTCGCTGCCGCGCGTGCTGCCCTGGCTGCTGGCGCTTGCCGAGCTAGGTCCGGCCAAGCTAGCCAGCGTCGCTGAGGGTCTGGATCCTGAGCTGTTGACGGCGCTCCTGGGACCGCGGCTGCGCGTCTACGACATCTACAAAAACGAAGAGCCGCCGCAGGAGGCCGAGGGCCAGTTCTTCGACACTCCCGACCGTATGTTCCGCGTCGATATCTTGCCGGAAACGAGCGATGAGGCAGAGGCCGCCGACGGGCGTCCTGCCGAGAGCTTCGGCGAGGCCTTTGACAGCTCAGCGCAGCTTGCCCGCCTGCTGGATACGCTGTATCGCGGCGATGCCGAGCTAGCGCGAGCCATCGTCCATAGTGCCGGTTACGACGTCGGGCCCGAGACCTCCGAGGCCGCGTATCGCTTCCGCAGCGGGCGCATGGCCGACCTTGGCTACATCGACTACTACGAGGCGCTGAAGGTCTATCTCCTGCTGGATCCCAGCAAGCCCCCACCTCCGTCGGAGCTACAGCCGCTGGCCGCCGCGATTTCAGCTTCACCACCCGCCGCGGTGCACGTGTTGCCGGGCAGCGATACGGTGTCGGGCGCGCTCTTGCGGACCGTGCCGGGCTTGCATAGCGATGACAGCACGTTCGCCCGCGCCGTGGCGCTGCTGAGCGATCCCGAACAGGCGCTGCTGGTGCAGCACCTGATGGTGCTGGGCAATCGCGTGCTGTCGGCCGATCGCGTCGAGCTAGGCGATGTCGAAGCGCTGCGCACCACGCTGCGCCGTACCGTCGGCTATCTGTCTTTGGGCATCGAGTATCGCCTGCGCACCGCCACTGCTTCGGCGACCGAGGGCGAGAGCGATGGGCCAGCCGCCAGCCATGCGGCTCCGGGTCTGCCGACAGCCGGACCGATCGACGTGGCGCGCGCGGCGGAGGTGCTGCGCGAGATCTCGCTCTTGCACCTATTCCGCATTGGCTATGGCCTGACGGTGCAGCTACGCAAGCTGGCCGTGGTGTTGGTCGGCAGCAGTGAAGGGGTGCTGACCCCGCTGCGCACCTCCGCCGCCAAGGCCGCCGGCGAGGGCGAAGCGAGTGCTCAGCTTGTAACCGCGCGCCTACCACCGCGTCTGGGCGAGCCGCTGGCGGCGATCCTGCAGCTTCGCCCGCTTTACAGCCCCTATCTCGATCGCGCAGCGGCGGAGGGCCTGCCGGCTGCCGCCCACAAGCTGCGTCCGTTTGCCAGCCTGGCCGATCTCGGCCGAGGCACGGCGCTTCTGGGCGAGCTCTCGACGCTGAGCAAGCTCCTGACGACCGGCCTGGGTCTGCGGCGCGAGCACATCGCTGACACGTTAGGCCGCAGCACGACGGCGGAGGCCGAGGCCCAGCTGGTCGATCTGATCGGCACGCTGCTCGCCAATCAGCTCCTCGATCGTCCGCCGGCTCTGGTGCCGCTTGTGCGCGCCGATCTGCTGCCGCTGCGCGCCGCGCTGCTGGGGGTGGATGCGCCGCTGTCGGGCGAGGCTGAGCCGCTGCCGAGCGTCGTCGCGGGCCTGATGGAGAGCCTGCGCGAGCGGGTGTATTCGCGCTCGTTTGGCGAGGCCGAGTTTGCCGGTCTGTGGGTCGAAGCGAGTCAGCGCCTGCTGCGCGAGACGCTGGCCACGCTGGCTCATAGCTTGGCTGCTCTGCCCCCCGAGCTCGACGCGGCGCGGCTCGATCTGCTGCCGCGTCTGGCTGGACTATTGCTGTCGCGCTAAGCGCGGGAGACCCGGGCCATGAAGCCGCTTGCTGCCCACGATGTCATGCTGACGCCCGACGAGGCTCTGGCGGCGATCCTGCGCCATGCCGCACCGCTTGCCTCTGAGATGACTGATCTGCACCAGGCGGCATCGGCTCGCGCCCCGCGCGTCCTTGCGCAGCCGCTTGTGGCCGAGCGCGTGCTGCCGCCGTGGGATAACTCGGCGATGGATGGTTACGCGCTGCGTGCCGCTGACGTCGTGCCAGGGCAGCCGCTGCCAGTTGTGGGCGTGATTGCGGCTGGCCATCCCGCGACCGAGTCGCTTGCCCCCGGGACCTGCCTGCGCATCATGACCGGCGCCCCGCTGCCGGCCGGTGCCGATGCCGTCATCATGCGCGAGGAGGCAGAAGAAGCCGCGGGCCAGGTGCGCTTCCGCGTGACGGCCCGTCCGGGTCAGCACATCCGTCGGGCCGGCGAAGATGTGCGGTTGGGCGATGTCGTGCTTGCCGCCGGCGCGACGATCGGCGCGGGCGAGATCGGGGCGCTTTCGGCGCTGGGGCGGACGCTGATTGTGGTGCATCGTCAGCCGCAGGTCGCGGTGCTGTCGACCGGCGATGAGCTGGTGCCGGCCGATCGGGTGCCGGGTCCGGGCCAGATCAGCAACAGCAACTCGCACGCACTCGCCGCGCAGATCTGCGAAGCCGGCGGCGTGCCGCGTATCCTGCCGATTGCGACCGACGATCCCGCCGAGCTGCGCCGCGCCTTTGCCGAGGCCCTGCGCGCCGATGTCGTGGTGTCGTCGGGCGGCGTCTCGGTCGGTCAGTTCGACTACGTGCGCGACGTGCTGGCCGAGCTAGGCGCCGTCGAAGAGTTTTCGCGCGTAGCGATGAAGCCGGGCAAGCCGCTGACCTTTAGCTACATCGACTGCGGCAGTGGCCTTTCGGCGCGGCGCGTGCTGTGGTTTGGCCTGCCCGGCAACCCCGCCTCGTCGATGGTCAGCTTCGAGCTGTTCGTTCGTCCGGCGCTGCGTCGTCTGTGTGGCGTCGCTGCCGCCGAGGTTTCACGACCGCGCGCCTGGGTCAGCTTGGCTCAGCCGGTCGAGCCCGATCGCAGCCGCCTGCACTTCACACGGGCTCGCCTCGAACGCCGCGCCACTGCGACGGACGACAGCCTGTGGGCAACCCCGCTCGCCTGGCAGGGCTCGGGCATGCTGCGCTCGATGCTCGGCGTGCAGGCGCTGCTGCAGATTCCTTCCGGGGCGACGGTGCTGCCGGCAGGGACACGCGTCCTGGCCACCCTGCTGGCCCCGGTCTGAGCGCGTCCTGCGCTCGCCCGTCTTTTTCCGCTCCATCCCTTAGCCCGAGCCGATCGCCATCCCATGAACGACACGTCCTTTACCGTTAATCCCGCCGAAGAGATCACCCGCCTGGACCTGTTTTTGGCCCGCCATACCGGGCTGTCGCGCGCCGCCATTCGTCGCTTGATCGAAGAGGGGCAGGTGCGCGTCGATGGTCGCATCGGCCGCAAGGGCGCGACGGTGCTGCCGGGGCAGAAGGTGCAGCTAGCGCAGCCGGCCAGCGATCCCAAGAACACGCCGCCGGTGCCGCAGCCCGAGCTTCCGCTCTCGGTCCTGCATCAGGATCCGCAGCTTGTGGTGGTGAACAAGCTGCCGGGCTGCGCCACTCATCCGCTGCGTCCCGGAGAGCGTGGCTCGCTGGCATCGGCCCTCGTGGCTCGCTTTCCCGAGTGCGCCAGCGCTAGTCCCGAGGCGCGCGAGGGCGGGGTCTGCCATCGGCTGGATACCTTCACAAGCGGTGCGGTGATCGCCGCCCGTTCGAAAGAGGCCTGGACCACGATGCGCCGGCTGTTTCGCGAAGGCTGGGTCAAAAAGACCTATCTCGCCGTGGTCTGTGGCGAGCCGGCCCAGGATCGCTTCGAAGTCACGCTGCCGCTCTTGCCGGCCCCAGGCCAGGATCGCAAGCGACGGATGATCGTCGCTGAGACGCCGGCGCAGGTCTATCACCCCGAGGCGCTCGATGCCCAGACCGAGTTTGTGGTGCTGGCGCGCGGCGATGGCGTGGCCCTGATCCGGGCCCAGACCGAGTCGGGTCGGCGTCATCAGGTGCGGGCTCACCTGGCCTCGGTCGGCCTGCCGATCCTCGGTGACGAGCTTTACGGCGCGCCGCCCGCCGAGACGCTGTCGGCCGCCGATCTGGAGGGCTATTTCTTGCACGCGGACAGCGTCAGCTTTCCCGCGCTGGATCGCACCGGCCAGCCGCATGCCAATCAGCGCACCACCGTGAATGCGCCACTGCCGGCGCAACGTCAGAACCTGGTCGATCGTCTATTTCCTCGTCGGGGAGGTGCCTAGACATGGCTTCAATCATCGCTCGCGTGGGGCGTTCGCTCTGCGCACTGCTTGTGTGTGTCGCCCCATCTGCGGGGCGGGCCGATGGGCCTAGCGCTGCGCATACCGACGGGCATAACGGGGGGCATGCCGGTGGTCATGCCGATGGGCATGGGAACGGCCATCATCATGGCGGTATGCCGCATCGCTTCGAACGAGCCGCCGACTGGGTAAACAAGTTCGAAGGGCCCGAGCGCGATGCCTGGCAGAAGCCGCAGACTCTGATCGCGGCGCTCGGCGATGTGCGCGGCAAGACCGTCGTCGATCTGGGGGCCGGCACGGGCTATTTCCTGCCGCATCTGTCGCGCGCCGTCGGTCCCAGCGGGCAGGTGCTGGCCCTCGATGTCGAGGCCGACATGGTGCGCCATATGCAAGCCCGCGCCGAGCGCGAAGGGCTAAAAAACGTGCGCGCTCAGAAGAGCGAGGGCGACGATCCCAAGCTGGCCGCGGGCAGCGCCGACCGTGTGCTGATCGTCGATGTCTGGCACCACATCCCGGCTCGCGGCGAGTTCGCCAAGAAGCTGGCCGCCGCCCTGCGCAAAGACGGCGCCATCTACCTCGTCGACTTCAAGCTCGACAGCGAGCGCGGCCCGCCCAAGAAGCACAAGCTGACGCCCGAGTCGGTGATGGCCGATCTCAAGGCCGGCGGCCTGGTCTGCGAGCTGCTCAAAGTCGATCTGCCCGATCAGTACGTCGTCGTCGCCCGTCGTCCAGCCGGCACTCCGTAGCCGCGGCTAGGGCAGGGCGGCCATGGCTTCGATTTCGACCATTGCGCCCGGCTCTAGCAGATCGGCGACCTGCAGCAGGGCCATCGTCGGGTAGTGTCGGCCAAAGACCGCGCGATAGGCCGCGCCGACCGCCTTGCTGTGCGCGATGTAGCGGCCCTTGTCGGTCACGTACAGCCGCAGGCTGATGACGTCTTGCACTCGCCCACCCGCTGTTTGCACCACCTGCGCGACGTTGCGCAGAGCCTGCGCAAACTGGCACACGAAGGCGTCTTCGTCGGGGCTCGTCGGCTTCACCAGCACCGCTTGAGCATCCCAGCCGATCTGACCGGCGACCACCAGCAGCCGTCGTCCCGCCGGCACGATCAGGCCGTTGACGTAGCCGCGCGGTGGCTTCCAGCCCTCGGGCTCGACGATGATCAGCGGCGAGTTTTCGTCTTTTCGTTCCTGCATGCCTCTTAGTGCCAGCCCGGCCCGGGCGAGGCAAGCGTCTTGCGTTTGCGGGCGCTCGCTCCGTCGGAAATCGCGTCGCGGGGGCGGGGTGAACTGTGTTAAGCAACACCCATGCTTGCTCCCAAGACCTTTCGCTACGCGCCTCCCGACGGAGACCGTGGGGTGGCGACCATCACGCTCGATCGCCCCGACACGCTGAATTCGCTGACCTTTGAGGTCTATCGCGAGCTCACCGATTTTCTGCTGGCGCTGCGTCACGAAGACTCGGTGCGGGCGCTGGTCCTGACCGGCGAAGGGCGTGGCTTCTGCAGCGGCGGCAGCGTCAACGACATCATCGGTCCGCTGTTGGCCATGAAGGCTCCCGAGCTTTTGGCGTTCACGCGCATGACCGGCGAGCTGATCGGCAACCTGCGCACCCTGCCCAAGCCTGTCGTTGCTGCGCTCAACGGTGTGGCGGCCGGGGCGGGGGCGGTGATCGCGCTGGCCTGCGACTTCCGCATCGCGGCCGAGAACGCCAAGCTGGCCTTCCTGTTCAACCGCGTCGGGCTGTGCGGAGCCGACATGGGCGCCGGCTGGCTGCTGCCGCAGCTTGTGGGCCTGGGTCGCGCCACCGAGATCCTGATGCTCGGCGAGGCAGTGCCGGCGGCTCGTGCGCTGGAGATCGGCTTGGTCCATCGCGTCGTTGGAGACGCGGCGGCCGCCCGAGCCGAGGCACAGGCCCTGGCGCACAAGCTGGCCAGCGGTCCGGCGTTCGCGCACGGCATGACCAAGCTCATGCTCAGCCAAGAGGCGCATATGAGCCTGCCGCAGGCGCTGGAAGCCGAAGCCCAGGCGCAGCAGATCTGCATGCAGACTGCCGACTTCCACGAGGCCTATCACGCCTTTATCGAGAAGCGCGAGCCGCGCTTTTCCGGACGCTAGCGCATGACTCCCACGTCATCGCCGCTGTCGGCGCGTATGGCCGGTCTTTTGCCCGGACTTTTGGCGCGCGAGGGAGCCGGACTGGTCGATCAGGTCGCCGGGCTGGCGATCCCCGATCCCGAGCCGAGCCCGCAGGCCATCGTTGCTGATCTCGCCGGTTGCGGCCTGCTTACCCACTGCGTACCGAAGCTCTCCGAGGCGGGAGAAGCCGGCGCGCTGCCGATCGGCCGGCTGTGTCTGTTGCGGGCGGCGCTGGCCTATCGCTCGCCGCTTTATGACTTGATGTTCGTCATGCAGGGGCTGGGCAGTCACGCCGTGGCTCAGGCCGGCACGCCAGAGCAGCGACGGGCATACCTGCCGCAGGTGGCCGCCGGAACCGCGCTCGCTGCCCTGGGGTTGACCGAGCCCGAGGCCGGCAGCGATCTCGCGGGCATCGCCACGCGCGCCCGCAAGCAGGCCGATGGCAGCTACCGCATCGACGGTGAGAAGGTCTTTATCTCGAACGCTGGGCTGGCCACGCACTACGTGCTTTATGCCCGCACCGACGATCATCCCAAGCGCGGTCTGTCGGCGTTCTTGCTGCCGGCGGCGACCCCGGGCCTGCACACCAGCCCGCTGCGCCTGCTGTGCGACGATCATCCGATCGGCCGGCTGACGCTGTCGGGCGTGGTGCTGCCCGCCGAGGCGCGCATCGGGCCAGAAGGGGCTGGGATGAGCCTGGCCTTCGCGACGCTGGCCCGCTTTCGTCCGACGGTGGGTGCGGCCGCTGTCGGCATGGCGGCGCGGGCTCTCGACGAAGCGATCGCGCATGTGCGGCGACGGACGCAGTTTGGTCAGCCGCTGGCCAGTTTCCAAGCCACGCAGCTTCGCATCGCTGAGATGGCGACGGAGCTGCAGGCCGCCGCCCTATTAGTTCAGCACGCGGCTGAGCGGCTGGATGCGGCCCAGGCCGGGGGACACGAACCCGATGGCAGCGAGAGCGCGATGGCCAAGCTCTTCGCCACCGAGGTCAGCCAGCGCGTCGTCGATGGCGCGCTACAGCTTCACGGCGGCAGCGGCTTGCTGGCCGGCAGTGTCATCGAGCGGCTCTATCGCGACGTGCGCGCCCTGCGCATCTACGAAGGCACGAGCGAGATCCAGAAGCTCATCATCGCCCGCAGCCTGCTGCGCGAGCCGGGCCGCTAGGGCGCTCGCGGCGGACTAGACAGCCCCCGCGGCTCGACGTAGGCTGCCCTCGAATGTCTCCCCTGTGGCACAGCGCGATCCCCCGTGGTCTGGCACTGCGGATTGTCCGGCTGGCGGGCCTAACGCTGCCCCTCTTTTTGGTGGGGCTGCCGCTCTCAGCTGGGAACGAGCGGGCCGGTGAGAAGTCGGCGAAGGCTCCGGCTGCCGCCACTGTGCCCGGAGTCACCGTCGACTGGCAGCGCGGAGTCATCGAGGCGAGTGCGAGCGCCGCCGCTGATCTCTACGCCGCATCGGCCGACGTGGCGAGACTAAAAGCCGAGCGCCTAGCGCGGGCCCGCGCCGAAGATCGCCTGCGTCGCGCCCTGGCTGGAATGCGGGCGGAGCCGCGCCTCTTGGCGCGTGTGCCGGCGGGTCCGGCGGCCCTCGATGTCAGCCGCGCCACCGTTAGCCACATCGACTACGGCAGCAACGGCAGCGTGGTCCTGCGCATCAGTCTGCCGCTCTCCGTCCTGCCGCCCCCCGCTGAGCGGGACAAGCGAGCCGCTGGACCTGACGGCGGTACACACGGGGGCGGCCCCGACTTGGGACCGACCGCCGCCGACAGCCACGAAAACTAACTCATGCGCCGATCGTCTGCCCTCCGCTTTCTCGCTCCCGCTGCCCGCTTTTGGCTCGGCATCGCGCTGTCGTTTTCCTCGCCGGTGGTCCCGCCCGAGCTCGTCTCTTCCGCCTGGGCGCAGCCCACCGCGTTTGAGGGCGCCGCGATGGTCCCCGTCCTGGGGCAGAGCGACGTCGTCAAGGCACGCGGCCAAGCGCTGACCGAAGCGATGAGCCGTGCGCTAGAGCAGGCCGTCCTTGAGGTCATGCCCGAGGCCAGGAGCCGCGTCTACCTGGTGTCCGGCCGAGCCCGCGACTACGTCACCACCTACCGCGTGCTGCAAGAGGGCGAGGTGGCCGGCCAGTTTCAGATTCGCATCGAAGCGCAGATCGATCTGCCGCGCCTGCAGCGCGATCTGGGGGTTAGCAGCCCGTCTGCCGCCGCCTCTCCGACGACGATTTACCTGTGTACGACGCAGACGACCCCGGCGGGTGCCGCAGCGCTGGAGGCAGCCCGCGCGCAGCTCAAAGCGACCGTGCCCAGCGTCGAGATTGCCCCGCCTGCACAGTGTCAGCCCCGCCCCGATTTTGCGGCCCTGCCCGGTGCCGCGGCGCTGCTGATCCTGACGCCGAGCAATACCCCGGCTGAGCTTTTGCGGGGTCCACAGCCAGCCGTCTACGGTGCGGCCGGCCGCGGGCATGTCCAGCTCCTGCGTCCTTCGCGTGAGGCCGTAAGCGAGAGCGGCGATGCCACCGGCTTTGGCCCCGACGCCGCGACTGCCGAGTCGGAGGCGGGTCGTCAGGCCGCAGTGGCCGCGCTGGCTCGGGTGCAGAGCCGCGTCTCGCCGTTGGTCCGCAACGGCAGTGGGGTACTGGTTCGCATCGAAAACGTGGGCTCATTCCGCGCCTACCAGCAGCTTGTGCGCGTGCTGTCGGCGCTGCCCGGTGTGACCCGGCTAGAGCCGCGCCGCTTTCTTGCGCCTGGCCGCTCTGGCGCCGCCGAGGGCTCATCCGTGCAGCTCCTGCTGCAGACCAGTGCCCCGGTCGACAGCCTAGCCGCGACCTTGGGCCGGACGCCGCTGACGGGCCTGCGTCTGCAGGTCATGCCGGTGAACGAGGGCGAGCTTCGCGTGCTCAGTGCGCCCGAAGGCGCGGTGCCAAGTGCGGTCCAGCCGGCCGACGGCGCTGAGGCCTCTGACTCCGAAAAACAGGTATCTCCGCAATGACCCGAGTTGCTCTCCCTGTCTTCGCGCTGCTCTTGGCCGCTTCCCCAGCCTGTCGCAGCGCCCCATCGACCAAGCAGAGCCTGCCCAGCGGTCAGGTCTGGCTGCAGCTAGAGCCCCCTTCGGCCAGCGTCATTATCGACGAGAAGCCGCTGCTTGTACCGCGTGAGGCGGGCGGGCTGCGGCTGTCGATGCCGATCGGAGCTCATCGCTTCGAGATCTCTGCCCCGGGGTACTTCGCAGCCTATCGCGATGTGACGGTGCAGACGGGCAGCCCGCAGAGTGTGCAGATCGCGCTGCGGCCCGATCCCGATGCTGCGATCGACAGCGCTCCCGCCCGTCCGTTCGGCCCCCGCCCCCGGCCGCTCGACGCGCCCTAGTCCGGTGGGCTGGCCCGCGCTCGGCTAGCGGCTTAGGACGAAGATCTGCATGAGCAGCACGGCGATCACGCCGATCAGCACGCCCAGCACGATAGCGATAATGACGCTGGCGCGGTTGGTGCGCGCCGGTGCGGCGGTGATCGTCTGACTGGCTAGCGCGACCGGTGGCACAACCGTGGCGGACTGACTGGCCGCGGCGACCGCTTGCGCGGACTGCATCGGCTGCAGGTTGGCCAGGGCGCTGGGCTTGATCGCTGGGGGCACCGGCTGGTCGAGTCGCGGCAGGCCCAGCCCTGACGACAGCGACGGATCGACTCCCGGCATCGGGGCCATGATCGGCACCGACGATACAGGTGCAATGCCGGCGCCGCTGTGTCCCGCCTGACTGGCCGAGGCGGCGCTGGGCGCTTCCGGCTGCCCTCCTGCCTCGCCGGCATAGCTCGACGAGCCGTCGGGAATGATGCGCATCGGCATCGACGTTGCCGAGGGCGGGGCGTTGATTCCCGCGGCCCGCGGTGGCGGCGGTGGCGGCGGCTTGCTCATGCGCGAGGGCAGCGAGGCCCGCGAGGCCGAGTCCGCAGGGCCCGGGGGCACCGGCGGGACGCCCGTCTGGCTGCCATCGCGACTGCCCGACTTGGGCACCACCATCGCCTTGCGCTGCTGGATCTGACTGGCGCTGATCACCTGCAACGGCATGGTCATCGCGCGTCGCGGTCCGCCTTCGGTCGACTGTCCCGGCGGTGGCGGGGGACCGGGGACGCGGCCTGACAGGTTGCGCATCGGCATGCCGCTCGACATGCGATCTTCGACGGCACTCGGCACCGAAGCGCTGGCCGCCATCGACGCCGCAAAGGCCGCCTCACGCTCGCGCTCACGTCGCTCGCGGGACAGCTTGTCGGCGAAGATCTCCTTCATGTAGCGGCCGAGTGCTGCCCCGCTGGCATCCCAGCCGGCCCGCTCGACGTAGTCGATGAGGGCATCGTGGAATTCTTTGGCCGACTCCCAGCGCCCCTCGCGATCCATCGACAGCGACCGCATCAGGATATCGTCGAGCTCTTTGGGAACCTCGGGGTTGACGGTGGCGGCGGGCGGCGCTGGCTCTTCGGTGACGGCGACCAGGGTCGCCAGATCGGTGGCCCGCCGGAACAGACGTCGCCAGGTCAGAAGCTCCCATAGCAGCGTCCCGACGGAAAACACGTCGGAGCGCGCGTCGAGCTGATCGCTTCGCGTCTGCTCTGGCGACATGTAGGCGTACTTGCCCTTGATCATGCCGGCCTGCGTCTGATCCATGTCGCGGGACCGCGTCGCCTTGGCGATGCCGAAGTCGATGATCTTGGTCACGCCCTCGTACGTGACGAGCACGTTCTGCGGCGAGACATCGCGATGCACCAGACCCAGCGGCGAGCCGTCGTCGTCGGCCAGGGTGTGGGCGTAGTGCAGGCCGGCCAGGGTGTCGATGATGATGCGCACCACGATCGCCATTGGCGGGCGCTTGTGCACCGCATCGGCCTGCTGCGCGATGCCGCGCAGGTCCTCGCCGTGGATGAATTCCATGGCCAGGTAGTAGGTCCCGTCGGACTCGCCCTGGTCGAAGATGTCGACGATGTTGGGGTGCTTGAGCTTCGTCGCCAGCTTCGCCTCGTTCATGAACATGCGCACAAACTCGGCTTCCGAGCTGTGGTGCGCGAACAGGCGCTTGACGATGATGGGCGACGGACGACTGGCAATACGTGGCGGCGCAAGCGCGGGGTTCGGCCTGGCCAAGTAGATCTCGGCCATGCCGCCTTCCGTCAGCTTGCGATCCAGGATGTATTTCCCGTAAGGGACAGCCACGGCGACAGCCATGAAAAGACGACCCCTCGAATCGTATGATGCTTTCGCCCGGAGGGTCAACCTAGTATAGAGCGGTCGCTTTTGGCAGAATCGCCTGCCTTTCAGGCTGTCTGGCGGCTGCCTGCGGGCCTGCTTCCCTGTCGCTGAGGCAGATGGACAAGCGCCCTCTTTACGACCCGCCCCGCCCACTTCCAGCTACAGCCTGCCATCCCATTTTTACAAGAGACGTCGCGAAGGAGACCTCGCATGTTTGATCTGACCCTGACCGAAGAGCAGGAAGCCCTGCGTAAGACGGCGCGCGACTTTGCGCGCAAGCAAATCGCCCCGGTCGCCGGCCACTACGACGAAGAGGGTGAGTTCCCAACGCAGATCTTTCGCCAGGCCTGGGAGCTTGGTCTGATGAACGGCGAGGTGCCCGAGGCCTACGGCGGGCTGGGTCTGTCGTGTCTTTCGCACTGTCTGTTGATGGAAGAGATCGCCTGGGCCTGCGCCGGCGTGAACACGTCGCTGTCGGCCAACATGCTGGGCGCCATGCCGATCATCATCGCCGGCAGCGAAGAGCAGAAGCAGCGCTACCTCGGCTGGCTGGTCAAGGAGCCGATCTTTGCTTCGTACTGCTGCTCTGAGCCGGAAGCCGGCTCCGATGTCGCAGGGATGCGCACCCACTACGTCAAAGACGGCGATGGCTATGTCCTCACCGGTCAGAAGCGCTGGATCACCAATGGGGGTCACGCCAGCTTCTACACGGTGCTCGCGACCGCCGATCCCAAGCCGGAAAAAGATCTGAAGGCGAGAAACCGCAAGATCGCCTGCTTCGTCGTCGATCGCGATCGCGCGGGGCTCAAGGTCGGCAAAGAAGAGAACAAGATGGGCCACCGCGCCAGCAACACCACCGACGTCCTCTTCGACGAGGTGCGGCTACCCAAAGAGGCGCTGATCGGCAACGAGGGCGAGGGCTTCAAGATCGCCATGAAGACCTTCGATCGCTCGCGGCCGTGGATCGCCGCCGGGGCTGCCGGCATCATCGCCCGCGCGCTGCACGAGTGCCGCACCTATGCCCTTGAGCGCAAGACCTTCGG
The DNA here is from genome assembly GCA_937952145.1 of uncultured Myxococcales bacterium. Classification (GTDB taxonomy): domain Bacteria; phylum Myxococcota_A; class Polyangia; order Palsa-1104; family JAEUJZ01; genus JAEUJZ01. The sequence goes on along the minus strand of CALFYE010000498.1, from coordinate 40,030 downwards.
CGTGCCGATCGCTAACCATCAAGCGATCCAGTTCATGCTGTCGGATATGGCGGTGGCGCTGGAAGCGACGCGCAGCCTCTTGCACAAGGCGGCGTGGATGGTTGATCAGGGCCGGCTCGACTCCCCCGTATCGAGCATGGCCAAGCTCTATGGCGCCGACATGGCGATGAAGGTGGCGACCGATGCCGTGCAGATCTTCGGCGGCTACGGCTACACCAAGGAATATCCCGTCGAGAAGCTGATGCGCGACGCCAAGCTGCTGCAGATCTACGAGGGCACCTCGCAGATTCAGCGCATGGTCATCGCCCGCCATATTCTGTCGGGCGAAGGGTAGGGCGCGTTGTCCTTCGAGCGCCTGATCGCCGGCCGCTACCTGCGGGCCCACCGGGTGCCGCGGGCGCTGAACTACCTACGCTGGGCCACCCTGGGCCTGCTCTTGACGACGGTGGCGGTGTTTATCGGCCATCGCTTAGTCGACCAGCACCTAAGCCAGCACCTGTCGCAGTTCATGTGGGATCTGCGCAGCACGCTGCGGGCGGCCAAGTTCGTGACTGTGCTTGCGACGGTGCTCGTCGGTCTTCTGGTCGAGCTGGTGCGGCGTCTGACCATCGTGTCGACCATCTCGACGTTTTCGCTGTTTCTGGGTACCGGCGTTTTGGTGACGGCGCTGTCGGTGATGTCCGGTTTCGAGCAGGATCTCAAGGGCAAGATCCTGGGCACCCACGCTCATATGGTGGTCTCGACGCCGGATCGGTCGTTCACCGACTATCGCGAGGCGCTGGTCGCCGTCGAAAGAGTTCCGTCGGTGCTGGCTGCGACGCCGTCCTTGTCAGGCGAGGTCATGCTGACCAGCCAGAGCAATGTCTCGGGTGTCATGCTCAAGGGCATCGATCCGGCCAGCATCGGGCGCGTGACCGATCTAGTTCGGAACACCGATCAGGGCTCACTCGACAACCTGCTGCACCCGGAAAACATACAGGGCCTGGAAGCGCTGCCACCGCCGGAGAGCGCAGCCTCGAAGGAGCGGGCCAAAGAGCTCGCCAAAGAGCTGGCCAAAGACTTCGCGCGGGACGGCTCGGCGGACTCAGCTGAGGATCTTGGAGCGGCAGCCGCAAAGGGCACCGTCAAAGAGCTGAGCAAAGAGCCGAGCAAAGAGCCGACGAAAGAGCCAGCCGAAAAGCCGGGCAGCGCGCCCGACAACAAGCTGGCTTCGCCGCGTCCGGCGGCACCGTCTGAAGCGGAGCCTGGCGCCGGCGACAGTGCGTCGGAAAAGATCCCCGGCGGAGGTGAGCCGGGCGTACGTCTCCCACCACCGCCGCGGCCCAAGCGCGTGCTGCCCGGCGTGGTCATCGGTCGCGAGCTGGCCAAGAACCTGCGTGTCTACGTCGGGGACGAGGTGCATGTGGTATCGCCGATGGGCGAGATCGGACCGACAGGATCGATCCCCAAGGCTCGCCCGTTCCGCGTCGCGGCGATCTTTTTTTCCGGCATGTACGAGTACGACAGCAAGTACGTCTACATGCTGCTCGCCACGGCGCAGAAGTTCCTAGGCGTCGGCGACGAGGTCAGCGAGATCGAGCTCAAGCTGCGCACCCCAAACGAGACCGAGCCAGCGATGAGCGCGGTGCAGACCCAGCTTGCGGCTCCGACGCTGGGCGGTGGGTTTTATGTCCAGGACTGGCAGCACTTAAACGCCAGCCTGTTTACGGCGCTGAAGCTGGAAAAGATCGCCATGTTCATCGCCCTGTGTTTCATCATCCTCGTCGCGGCCTCGTCGATCGTCAGCAACGGCATCATGCTGGTGCTCGAAAAAGGGCGCGAGATCGCCATCCTCAAGTCGATGGGCGCCTCGAACTTCGCGGTGCTGCGCATCTTCCTGTGGCACGGGCTGAGCATGGGCGTGCTGGGGACGCTGCTCGGAGCGCTGGCGGGTTATGCGGTGTGCTGGGCGTTTGATCGCTACGGCCTACCGCTCGACACCGACGTCTACTACATCACCAAGCTGCCGGTGAAAGTGAACCCCAGCGAGCTTCTGGCGGTGGTCGGCGCGGCGCTGGCCCTGTCGCTGGGCGCGACGCTCTACCCGGCGTGGCTGGCGGCTCGTCTGCGTCCGGTCGACGGCCTGCGCTAGAACGCGACGCCGCCATGTCTACGTCGCCGGCCAGTCCCGCTCCGCGAACAATTGAGTCGTCGACCGAGTCACCGCCGCCGCTCGGTCGTGTCGACCTCCTGCCGGTCGTCGCGCTCCTCGTCTCGTTTGCGCTGATCGTCGTCTGCGTGGGAATCGGCGGAGACTATCCACTCAACGACGACTGGGCCTATGCCTACACGGCTCGCTACATGGCGCAGACCGGCAAGCTGCGCATCCTCGACTGGGCCGCGCCTGGCTTGCTGTCGCACGCCGTCTGGGGAGCGGCTCTTTTGCGCTGGGTCGGCGACTCGTATGTCGTCCTGCGCTGCGGCACCTTGGCTTTTGCTGCCGTCGGAATGGTCGTCTGCTACATCCTGGCCCGGCAGTCTGGGCTGGCGGTGATCGGCGCGCTGCTGACGGCGTGGGTGATGGGCTTTTCGCCCTGGTACGTGAACCTGTCGTTCACCTACATGACCGACGTGCCGTGGTTGGTCTGGCTGCTGGCTTCGCTGGTCTGCGCTTGCGCTGCTCTGCCGCGCGAGCGGTCGCGGCCGATTTTCTTGGTTCTGTCCGGCGGCCTGCTGGGGATTGCGGCGCTAACGCGGCAGTTCGCGGTGATCACGCTGCCGGGCTTTCTGTTTTACCTGGCGATCGATAGTCGGCGACGGCATGGCGCGGCGTGGTGGCGCCCGGCGCTGGGTCGCGGCGTGCTGCTGTGCCTGCCGGTGCTGCTGATGTTTGGTTCGTTTCAGCGCTGGTACACCCATGTCCACGGCGCGACGGTGGCGAACCGCGAGACCTGGACCCGCATGCTGGAAGTCGGCTGGCATCCGCTGGAGCACGCGGTGATCCTCTTGCACTACTTCGGGCTGTTTGTTTCGCCGCTGGCCATGGTGCTGTGGCTGTCGCGCCGTCCGCTGTCGTTGTCGCTGCGTGGGGCGCGCATCGCCTGGGGACTTCTGGCTGGCTACGCGTTGTTTATGGCCATCAACGAGACGCGCTACGCCCTGCCGCCCTCGCCGCAGCCGTATCGGCATCACCAGACGATGCCGTATCTCGACAACATCTTTCACCTGCTGGGCCTGGGCCCACCGACGATCCTCGATAGCTATCTGGGAGTGTCGCCGCCGCTACACAGCGGGATGTGGTTTGGGGTGCTGCTGACGGTGATCACGACGATCTCGGGGGTCTATGCCATCGCGCTCCTGCGGCCTAGTGTGCGCTTGGCCTGGCGGCAGCTTATGGCCCTGCTTCGCGCGCAGCCGGCCCCTGTCGTCGGGGTCTACGAGGCACGCGCGCTACTCTTGGGCGCCGTCGGGACCTGCTACCTCTTGTGGCATCTGTGCACGGGTCCATTCATCTTCGATCGCTACCTGCTGCCGGTCCTGCCACTGGTCTTTATCCTGGCGCTGCGGCAGGCCCAACGTGAGCACCCGCCCACCCGCTGGAAGCCGCTTATCGGCATCGGCCTCATCGGGCTCTTGTCGCTCATCGGGACTCGCGAATACCTGGCGTGGAATGGGGCGCGTGACACCCTGGTGCGTCGGCTGGAAGCGCGCGGCATCCCCAGCGACCAGATCGACGGTGGCTTCGAGGTGAACGGCGCCCGTCGCTTCATCGCCTTTTTCGCCCGCACCGGCCAGACCACCGAGGGAGAAGAGGTCTCGTGGTGGGCCGCCGGCTCGCCGTATCGCATCTCGTTCCATCCCGCCCAGAGCCCGGCCTGCGAGACGCTGGAGTCCGAGCCGTTCTTCAGCCTGCCGCGGCCGCGCGCCATGTACCTCCTGCGCTGTCATCAGGCGGTGCCGCGCATGCAGCGTCCGTAACCCGGATCTAACCGCTGCGTCCAAGTCCCATCAGGCGGGACTTCTTGCCGTCGGCATGCATTGGGGGTTGCATCATCGACGGCTGTTGATGAAGATCGGCCCATGGCGATTCAAAATCTGCGCGACAAGCTCTTGAAAGCTGGTCTCGTCGACAAGAAGCAAAAGCAGCAGGTCGATACGCAGGACCGACGCGATAAGAAGCAGAAGTCCGTCGAGCAGCTTGCTCAAGAAGAGGCCGAGCGGCAGCGCCAGTTCGCCGCGCAGCAGGCTGAAGAGGCCGAAGCCAATCGCCTGCGTGAAGCGCAGCGCACCGTCGACCGTCTGCAGCACGAGACCTGGAATCGCGTGCGCAACATCTGCGATCGCTGGGCGGTGCGCCAGATCAAGCCGGGGGCGCGCCGCTTCCACTTTGTGCAGCGCTCGGGCCGCATCGGTTATCTCTTGGTCAACGACGCGCTCTACGATCAGCTGCTCTTGGGGGCGCTGGCCGTCGTCGAGCGCCTGCCTCCCGACGAGATTGCGCCGCCGCTACGCGAGCTAGATCGCAGCCAGGTGCGTCCGCGTCCGCGTCGCCGAAACTTGCTGGCCGATCTGCTGCGCTCGCGGCCCCAGACCGGCCTCCTGCAGAGCCCCGAGACCCATGTTCTGCTCCCGCCCGAGGCGGCTGAGCGCGTCCTTGAGATCGATGCCTCGGCCCTGCGCTTCTGGGCCCGCAGCAGTCAGCCGGTGGGTTACGTCGCTGACTTGGCGAGCTAGGCGGGTGTTTACATATTGAGCTGCGGATGACCTCAGCGTGACCTTGCTGCACGGCTGGGGCCCTCCCCAAGCTCCGCTTGGGGGCCCAGCGGACGGGGACTCATTTTTTCGTCGGGGCGCCGAAGAAACGAGATCCGCTGCGGCCCCAGCCTTACGGGCTGTTGTTGGTGTTGCTGGGGGTTGGGGGCGTGGCTGGGGGTTGGGGGGCGTCGGTACGAGAGGCGACCTTCTAAGGCGGCGTTCGCGGAGTGACAGCGAGGGCGAAGCGCGATAGGCTGCCGGTATGTCTGCCCGCCGAACCGTCGCGCCCGATATGGTGGGGTGCTGCTTCTTGCTCTACGCCGGCACGCTGTTTTTTGCCGTGCTGCGCGCTCCCTATGTGCACCGCGAGGGGGCGGCTGTGGCCCGCGATCTGGCGATCTTTGGCAGCCTGTTTGTGCTGTGCACGCTGATCGCGGCTGGGCTATTTCAGCGACGCAGCCTGAGCTGGTTTCCGGCGATTCTGGTCTCGCTGGCGGCGATCGTCGCCGGGGCCATGGCTTTCCACATCCCCGACACCGCCCAGCTACCGGCTGGCGTCCTGGGCGCCACTGGCATCGTGCTGCTATGGGCCCGCCGCGCTGAGTTTGCCGACAGCGCCCCCGTCCCGCCGGCCCCCGCTGTCGCCCCAGACGCCGCGGCCGCGGCCATCGACGCCGACTAGGTCTGAAAAGCTCCATCGCTACCGCCACTTACCGCACCGCCAAACGTCGCTGCACGACGGGCTTTCCCGCCGCAACTATCCAGTGGTATCTAGAACTATCTAGTGCTATCCAGTGGCGCACCGTCTGCCCACTGGCCGTAAGAGGAGTGGAACCGTGAAGATTCTGGTCACCGCCAAACGCATCCCCGACCCAGGACAGAAGATCAAGCTCAAGGGCAATGCCCTCGATCTCAGCGCTGCCAACTGGCAGCTCAACCAGTTCGACGAGTACGCCGTCGAGGCCGCGCTGCGGCTGACTGAAGACGGCGCCGCCCCCGCCACTCGCCAGGGCTCGGTCACCGTCGCATCGCTGGGACCCAGCGATGTGCAGCAGCAGCTTCGCTCGGCACTGGCGATGGGTGCTGACAAGGCCATCCGCGTTGAAGCCAAAGACGAAGAGCTCGACGCCACAATCGTGGCCAAGACGCTAGAGAAGCTGGTCCGTCGCGATCAGCCGGATCTGGTGCTGATGGGCAAGCTGGCCGCCGACAACGAAGGCAACGACGTTGGTCAGCGCCTGGCTGCGCTGCTTGGCTGGCCGCAGGCGACGTTTGCCTGCAGCATCCAAGTCACCGACGGCGGCAAGGCTCTGCTCGTCGGCCGCGAGGTCGATAACGGCGTCGAGATCAAGAAGGTCCGCCTGCCGGCCGTGGTCACCGTCGACCTGCGCATCATCTCGCCGCACGCCGTAAAGGGCGCGCGCACCGCCGCCACCTTCGCCTATCCCGAGGGGCCGCGCTATGCCTCGCTCAAGGGCATTCGCGCCGCCAAGGACAAGCCCATCGAAGCGCTGACCGTCGCGGGTCTCGGTGTGGGCACGGGCCTCGTCGTCAAGACGCACGGCTCGGAGCTGCCGCCGGCTCGTCAGGCGGGCAAGAAGGTGGGCTCAGTGGCCGAGCTCGTCGAGAAGCTGCGCAGCGAAGCCAAGGTCCTGTAACCGGCTGCTCTCAAGGAAGAAGGGTACAAAGATGGGAAACGTACTTATCTATCTGGAGCAGGCGGATGGCGCGCTGCGTCCAGCGGCACTCTCGGCAATCACCTTTGCGCGGGCGGTGCACAAGGCGCAGGGCGGCAAGCTGCTGTTCCTGCTGATTGGTGACAACGTCGGTGGGGCGGCGAACCAGGCCGCGACCTTTGGCGCCGATGCGGTGCTCAAGGTCGAAGCGCCGGCGCTCAAGCACTACCTCGCCGAGACCTATGCCCCGATCGTCGCCCGCGTCGCCAAAGAACAGGGCGCCTCGTTCGTCGGCGGCACCAGCACCTCGGTCGGCAAGGACCTGCTGCCGCGCGTCGCCGGTCTGCTGGATGCGGGCCTGGCCCCGGACATCAGCGGTGTGCTGTCGGCGCGTCAGTTCCGTCGTGCCACCAACGCCGGCAACGTCTACCAGACGCTGGAGATCACCAGCCCTGTCGCCGTGGTCAGCGCCCGCCAGACCGAGTTTCCGCGCGCCGCAGCAAGCGGCAGCAGCAGCCCGGTCAGCGCCGTCGCCCCTGGCGACATCGACGCTCGTGGCGCTGAGTTCGTCGAGCTTCAGACCCAGAAGCGCGACCGTCCCGACCTCACCGAGGCCCGCATCGTCGTCTCGGGTGGCCGCGGCATGAAAGACGGCAAGAACTTCGCCCAGATCGAGCAGATCTGCGACGTGCTGGGTGCCGCCATGGGCGCCAGCCGCGCCGCCTGCGACGCCGGCATGGTGCCAAACGATCTGCAGGTCGGCCAGACCGGCAAGGTCGTCGCCCCCGACCTGTACATCGCCATCGCCATCTCCGGCGCGATCCAGCACCTCGCCGGCATGAAGGGCTCGAAGGTCATCGTCGCCATCAACAAGGACGCCGAGGCACCGATCTTCCAGCTTGCCGACTACGGCTTGGTGGCGCAGTGGGAAAAGGCGCTGCCCGAGCTGCTCAGCGAGCTCAAGCGCGTAAAGAGCGCCTAGCCCTAGCCCTGTCCCGTCCCGCGGCGCTCGCCGCCGCTCCTGCCCCCTTCCTCCCTCGATCTTTCCCCCTTATCAGGATTTATTCGGACTCGCCCCGGCGGGATCCGTTGATGTGCTTATCTTCGCCGCTTGTCGTCGGTCGTCGTCTCCCTGGCGGCAGAGGGCGACGAAGTTTTCCAGCAGACGGGGGCCCAGCGGGCAGCCGATCGACTCGGGGTGGAACTGCAGGCCGAACAGCGGGCGCTCGACGTGATGCAGGGCCATAATGACCGGCTCGTCGGCGGGCTCGTCGGGGGTGGCGGCGCTCCAGGCGCTGACCCGCAGGCAGGGGGGCAGCGATGTCGGCGCGACCACCAGCGAGTGATAGCGCGTCGCCGCCAGCAGCGGCGGCAGGCCCTGCCACAGCGGATCGTCGTCGGCCGGGTCGGGGGGCGGTGGCGCGCGGCGGATCTGCCAGATCTTGCCGTGGATCGGTCGGCTCGCTCGCTCGACGCGTGCCCCGAAGCCCTCGGCCAGCATCTGATGGCCCAGGCACACGCCCAGGACCGGCCAGTCGAGGCGCTCGGCCAGCACCGCGGCCAGCAGGGCCGGCGACTTCCCAGCCTGGCTCGGCTGCCCGGGGCCCGGCGAGATCACCAGGCCGGACAGCCCCTGGCGCAGCACCGCCGGCACGCTGAGCGCGTCGTTGCGCACTACCTCGACCGCTGCCCCTGCCACCGCCAGCGCCTGCGCCAAGTTAAACGTGAACGAGTCGTAGTTATCGACGAGCAAGAGCCGTGGTCGGCTGGGCTTTGGGCTGTGCTGATCCACCGCGCGATCTCGTCGCACCGGCCGGGCCATGCCGTCAAGTCAGCGCCGCAGAAGATGTGCTAGCGTGACGCCTCGATATGCAAAAAAAGCTGCGAGCAGCGATCTTGGGAGCGACGGGAGTAGCGGGTCAGCAGTTCTTGCTGGCGCTGGCTCGCCATCCGTGGTTTTCGGTGCACGCTCTGGCCGCGTCCGAGCGCAGCGCCGGCAAGACCTATCGTGAAGCGCTGGGGCCGCTGGGCTGGTGCTCGGCAGAGGCCCCGCCAGCCGAGGCTCTGGACCTGACCGTCGTCGATGCCGCGGGGCTGGCCAGCCGGGCCGGGACCGACTTCGATGTCGTGTTTTCCGCGCTTGAGAGCGATGCCGCCAAGGCCATCGAGCCGACGCTGGCTGCGCACGTGCCGGTCTTTTCCACGGCCAGCGCCTATCGCTATGAGCCCGATGTGCCGATCTTGGTGCCCGGCGTAAATCCCGAGCACGCTGAGCTTCTGCGACTGCAGCAGCGACGGCGTGGCTGGCGTGGTTTCATCGCGCCGGGACCGAACTGCACCGCCACCGGCTTGGTCATCTGTCTGCGTCCGCTGCACGAGGCGTTTGGCCTTTCGCGGGTGATCATGACGTCGCTGCAGGCGGTGTCGGGGGCGGGCCGCTCGCCGGGCGTTCTGGCCTTGGACATCGTCGACAACGTCATCCCCTACATCGCCAAAGAAGAAGAAAAGGTCGAAATCGAGACGCGCAAGATCCTCGGCCGCTGCCACGTTACTCCGTCGGGGGGAGCGACTGGTGAGGCGGCGATTGAGCCGCTGCCGCTTCGGCTTTCGTGCACCTGCACCCGCGTCCCGGTGCTGGATGGCCACACCGAGACGGTGTACATCGCGACGGAGCGACCGGCGCCGCTGCCGGCGGTCAAAGACGCGCTGCTGCGCATGGGCGAGTCGCTGCGTGGGCTGCAGCTGCCCTCGCTGCCCGCGCAAATGATCGCCGTGCGCGAGGAGCTCAATCGACCGCAGCCGCGCCTCGATCGCGACACCGGGGGCGGCATGACCACCGTCGTCGGACGCCTGCGGGAGGAGACGACCCTTGGCGAGCACGGCGTGAAGTTCGTGCTGCTGTCGCACAACACGCGGATGGGGGCGGCCGGCGGCTCGGTGCTGACGGCGGAGTGGCTGCTGCGTCAGGGCTTCTTCGGCGGATGAAGCGGCCCACGAAGGGCTCGGCCGGTGCGGGGGGCGGGACTTTGGCCGGCCCGCGGAGGCCCGAAAAATTCTCGGGTCCAGCGGATTCTCCGACGGGAAACGTGGGAAAAAAAGCTGCAAAAACTACTGCTCCGTCGGATTCATGCATTACTCTAGAAGTTGGACATGGCGCCTAGCCAGCCTCGCTCTCCGATGGAGATGGTTGAAACCCTACAAGCGCGAATTCAGGCAGCGGCCCGCGGCTATCGTGTAGCTACGGTGCGCTACCTGATGCGCCCGCCGCTGTCCCTGCGGCCGAAGTACGTCGCCTTCCTGCTCGACCTGGCCCACCAGTCCGAGCACATGCAGACGGTTCTCGGTCGGGCCTCGGAGCGCGTGGCGGATGAACAATTAGCAAGCTTGCTAAAACATCATCATCGCGAAGAGCGGGCGCGCTCGCAGCTGGTGCTGTCGGATCTGCGTCGCCTGGGTGTGGCCGAGGGCTTGCCCGAGCGCACAGCGACGAGTGGGGACGCCGCGCTGCGGGCCTATGGCAGCAACCTCAGCCATGAGCGACCCAAGGCCATGCTGGGCATGCTGCTGGTCTTTTTGGGTGTCGCGTCTGAGATCAGCCCGATCATCGTGCGCTTGCTCAGCGTCGGTAGCGTGCCGCGCGAAGCGATGCGCTGGCTGCTCCTGCGCGAGTCGAGCGATGGCCAAGCGATGCGCGATCTGCTGTCGCAAGTGGCCGAGCTGGTTCGCGATCCCGTCGAGCAGAACAGCGTGATCGAAGCCGCTGAAGTCACCGGCGAGCTCTTGGCGCTGGGAGCCGGGGCGCGCAGCGCGGCGTAGAGCGCTCGGTCTACTGTGCGACGCTACCGGAGTAGCGCACGGTGAGGTGGTCGGGGTGGGCGCGGTTGTTCAGATAGACCATCTGCGGCAGCGGCTCGCCGCGGCTGATCTTGCGCCACAGCGTGTCGAAGCGGGCGAGGCGCGTGTCGAGCTCGTCTGGGGTGCCCTGGCCTAGCTGCAGCGCCATGCCGGCCCGGGTGTACAGCGTCAGGCCGACGAAGCGATCGATGTGGATCTCGCCAATTGGGGGCCGACCTGGCTCGTGCTGATAGCGACCCAGGGCGACGAGCGCGGTGCGAATCTGGGCGCGGGCATAGGTCGGCTCAAGCACATAGCCGGCGCGACCGATGCCAGTGATCACGGCCAGCTCGCCATACTCGCTGGGGTGGGCTCGCTTGAAGACCACGCCGTCGCTGTCGCACAGGTAGATCGACTCCAGCGAGACCAGCGCAGCCGGCTCGTGCTCGATGAGCTCAATGTGCAGGATGTTCGGTAGCTCGCGGCGCACCCGGACCTGCTTAAGCCAGGGCTCGCTGGTCAAGCGAGCGGCGATGGCGTCGCTGTCGACGTGCAGGAGGTTGGTCCCCAGCGCGACGGCGGCGCGGCTCAAGATGTTGGCTTGTGCCAGGTGGCGGGTGCCGGTGATGCGGACCTCGCGCAGGGCCAGGCGCGGACTGTGGTAGGCGAAGTAGCGACCGCCGATGCTGGCCGCTATCAGCCCACCGAGGACGAGGCCAGCGACGAGGGCGCGGCGCAGCAGACGCAGGCTGCGCTGCCACAGAGGTGGCCGGTTTTTCGTCGTGGCGCTGGGTTCGCTGGCGCGCTTCGGGCCAAGTCGACGATTGCCGCGACCAAAGCCGAGGAAGAACAGGCTTCCAAAAGAGCGACGGCGGCTGACCGCGCCGCGCGAACGCACCCGGGGCATGGGGGCAGTCTAGGAACAGCCGACGGCGCTGTCGATTTTTCCCGGCGGAGGCCAGCCCGGCCGAGCGCTGGGGTGGTCGAGGGACCCCCGACAGGCAGGGCAGTCAGGTCGCGGCGACAGGCGAATTCGGCGGCGCTGCCCGGCCAAAAGATCGAGCGTCAGCACGGCTCCGGCATAGCGCGGGCGACCGGCCAGGATGGCCAGCGCCTCGGTCGCCATCAGGCCGGCCACCAGGCCACAGGACGGGCCTAGCACGCCGGCGCTCTGACAGGAAAGGACGCGGTCGGGCGGCGGCGGTTCTTCGAACAGGCAGCGATAGCAGGCGACACCGGGCATCACCGTCTGCAGCTGACCGGCGAAGCGAACAATGCCCCCGATCAGCGCCGGTCGCGCGGTGGCGCAGGCCGTATCGTTGACCAGAAATTTGGTCGCCAGATCGTCGCTGCCGTCGATGATGAGGTCGTGCTGGGCAAACAGCTCGCGACTGTTTTCGGGGTGCAGGCGGGCTTGCAGCGGGCGCAGGGACAGCGTGGAACTTGGCGATGCGGCCCGCGGGCTGCGTCGACGCAGCATGGCGGCGGCGGCTTCGACCTTGGGCTGACCCAGGGCCGCGCCGGACAGCAGGATCTGGCGATGCAGGTTCGAGATCTCGACGACATCGGGATCAAGCAGGGTCAGCGACGCGACCTCGGGAGCTGCGGCAAGCGCCAGGGCGAGCGGCGAGCCTAGGCCCCCCACTCCGACGAGGAGCAGACGAGCGCCGCTACTCATAGCGCAGGGCTTCGACGGGATCGAGGTTGGCAGCGCGCTGCGCCGGCATGACACCCGAGAGCACCCCGACCAGCGCCGAAAAGCCAACCGCGATGCCGATGATATCGGCTGAGAGCCGCAGGGGCAGCGTCGGGACCAGCCAGCCGAGCAGCCCGATGAGCGAGGCTCCCAGAGCCAGCCCCATGAGCCCTCCGACGAGCGAGATGACGACGGCTTCGAGCAGGAACTGCAGCATGATGTGCCGCCGCTTGGCCCCGACGGCGCGACGAACCCCGATCTCGCGCGTGCGCTCGCGAACCGAGACCAGCATGATGTTGGCGATGCCGATGCCCCCGACGACAAGTGAGATGGCAGCAATGGCCAGGAGCAGCATCGACATGGTGGCCATGATGCCGTTCACCGTGCTCAGCATGTCGTCCTGTGAGATGACGGTGAAGTCGATGAGATCGCCGTGCCGTCGTCGCAGGATGTCGGTGACCTCTTCGATGGCGGGCTCGATGCTGACCTTGTCGCGCGCGCGTACGAGTAGGTTCGACAGGCCGTCGAGCGCGAACAGATCCATCGCCGTCGTCGAGGGCAAGAACACCAGGTCATCCATGTCGAAGCCGAGAGTGGTGCCCTTGTGCTCCATCAGGCCAATGATGCGGAACTCGCTGTCGGCGATCTTGACCACTTTGCCGAGCGGGTTTTCTTCGCCGAAGATCTCGCGCACGACGGTGCGGCCAAGGATGGCGAAGCGTCGATGGGCGTCGATGTCTTCTTCGGCGAAGAAGCGGCCCTGGTCGACGCGTAGCTGGCGGATCTCGTCGAAGCGGCCACCGACCCCAAGGACGAAGGTGTCGCGGCGACGGTTGCCGAAGCGGATGGTACCGCCGCCGTTGACGACGGCAGTCACGCCGTCAATCGCCGTGCCGCGATGGCGCAGCGCTAGCTCGTCTTCGCGGGTTAGCTTGTGGACGGTGCCGACGGGCGGGGCGCCAAAACCTTTGGTCTCGCGACGGCCGGGGACGACCTGTAGCAGGTTGCTTCCCAGGCCGGCGAAGCTCTCGGCCAGGTACTGCCGCGCGCCCTCGCCCAGCGAGACGAGCAGGATGACGCTGAGTACGCCAATCAGCACGCCAAGCGTGGTCAGAAACGCCCGGATCTTATTGGCGCGCAGCGTGTCAATGGCGGTGAGGAGTAGCTCAAGGAAGGGCACGAGTCGGGGCCACGGTCGGCAGGCTAGGCGCGGGGCGGTTCCCAGTAAAACAGCGTGATGGCCAGGCAGTGAAAGGCCTCGTCGCTCGACTGCGTGACGACGCGATCGACGATCTGAACCTGCGGGTGCTCGGCAATCCAGGCCGAGACCTTTTCGCCCAGCTGGTCGCGATCCTGCGCCATGGTGGCGGAGAAGACCTTGACGCCGTTGAACTGATTGGGCCCGTGCGGGATGGGATCGGACATGGCTTTATTTGGAATCGGGGAGGCTGTCGGCGTCAAGCAGACGATGCGACAAGGGTGCAAGCGCGGCCTCCCGATCGCGCCCCTTGCCGACCTAGCCGGCGTTGACCAGGGCCATGATCTCGTCGCTGGTGAGCAGACGAACTTGCGTCTTGGCGTAGGCGAGAATCTTTTTGACGACGGCGTTATCGACGGTGATACCGCGTCGGCGCAGCCAATATTGGACGTTGGACTCGCCGGACATCGGGCCGACTTCGATTTCTTGCTGTCGGCCGAAGAGACCGGCGGGGACCGAAGAATAGATGCGGTCGGCCAGGGGGGCGTCGCCCTTGCGCTCGGCCTTGATAATGGCGGCAGCGTGGACCCCGGTCGCGGTGCGGAAAGCATCACCGCCCAGCACCGGGTAGTTGTAGGGAATCGGCACATGGCAGGACCGTGACACGACGGACGCGAGCTCCACCAGCTTGCTGAGATCCCGAGCCCCGGGCAGCACACCGAGCAGGAAGAGGTTGACGAGGATCTGGTCAATGGCGGCATTGCCGACGCGCTCGCCGACGCCGAGCACGGTGCCGTGGACGCGATCCGCCCCCGACTGCAGGGCGACTAGCGCATTGACGACGGCGAGGCCGCGATCGTTGTGGCCATGCCAATCCAGGCGGATGCGGTCTTCGAGGCCGTGCGCAGCCACCAGAGCGGAGGTAAAGCGCAGGAGCGAGCGGACGCCCTCTGGCGTGGCATGACCGACGGTGTCGCACAAGCACAGCCGGTACGCGCCGTGGTCCATGGCGTTCCTAAACAGGCTGGCCAGCATGTCGGGATGGGCGCGCGTCGTGTCTTCGGTGACGTAGCAGGCCGGCAGGTTGTTCTGCACGCAGAAGTCGATGGCCTCGGCCGACAGCTTCAGCATGCGGGCGGCGTCCCAGTCCTCGGCGAAGACGCGAATCGGCGACGAGCCGATGAAGGTCATGACCTCGATGGCGGTGCCGGTGCGCTGGCTGATCTCGACGATCGGGCGAATGTCGTTGAGGTGGGTGCGAGCGGCGCAGGCCGGGCGAATGCGCAGCTTGCGGTCGGCGATGGCGCGGATGATGCGCTCGGTGTCCTCGACGGCGCGCGGGCCCGAGCCGGGCAGGCTGACGTCGAGATATTCGACACCGACGGCGTCGAGCAGCTCGACGATGCGGATCTTGTCCTCGATATCGGGATCGTGCACCGAGGGGGACTGGATGCCGTCGCGCAGCGTCTCGTCAAACAGGGAAAAGCCCCGGGCAAACGGGGCCGTATCGGGGGGGTGACGGTTCCAGTCGTAGATGATGTCGGGGGTCAGCTCGGAGCTGGACATGCGGTTCTCCTGAGACATTCGGCAGGGACGGTCGGCGAGAGCACGGTCGAGGCAGAAGGTGGCTCCCTACACCGGCCCGCCAAGCGGGCGGCCCAGGATACAGTGCGCGGGTCGACGATCAGCAAAAATAGCAACGCCCCGGCGCCATCGTTTCTGAGGGCGTCCGGGGCGTTTTCGAGGCGCTACCCAAGCTACCAAGGCAAGTCAGCAGCTAGGGCAGGACGAGGCCGGGTTACTTGCAGCAGGCAATCGGCTTGGTGTCGCTGCACTTGACGACGTTGGGGCCGCTGGCGAAGTGCAGGGCCTTCTGTCCAGTCAGCGCACTCTTCCACTCGACGGTGGTGCCGTACCAGAACTTGTCACCCGTCGGATAGGTGAAGCCCGAGCAGTTGTCGGCGAGGCCGTTGTTCGCAGGGTTCTGCGACGTGCTGTTGTGCTGCCAGGCCGACATCCAGACCCACGACTGCGACACCGTGGCGGGCAGCTTGCCGGTCGCGGCGCTGTAGTACATGTCATAGACCGTGCACATCTTGGCCGTGGCGGCGTTGCAGCCCTGCGCCTTGCGGCACAGCGCGGCGGCACCGGCGATGCCCGTCGCACCGCTGGCGGGGTCGGTGATGGCGCCGTTGGTGACCGTGGTGTACTGGCCGCAGTAGACAGCGCGCGGAGCCGGACCCGAGGGGCCGCCCAGCGAGTTGATCTTGGTCTGGTACTCCTTGATCAGGATCTCGCTCTGCTCCAGGTTGTCGAGCGCATCGCGGGTGCCCTGCGCTTCGTTGTTGCGATTGGTGCAGAACACCTTGCTGCCGTCCGAAGTCAGCGACTGGCTGTACTTCTTGCAGTCCGGCAGGGCGGCCGCGCCCGGGGGCAGCGGCTTGCAGATAAGCTGGCCCGACGGGTTGGTGCTGAGCACCTGGTCGGGACCGGCGCAAAGAGGAATGGTGACAAATTCGGGTGTACCGCCGGCGCCTTCCTGACCGCAGGCGACCACCAGCAGAGGAGCAAACATCCACGCCTTCAGGCGTGAGCTAGTTGGCTGGTTACGCATAGTTCCTCCAAGTGGTCCGCGTTATAGGCAACATGCAATGGGATTGGTGTCGCTGCACTTGACGACGTTGGGGCCGCTGGCAAAGTGCAGGGCCTTCTGTCCAGTCAGCGCACTCTTCCACTCGACGGTGGTGCCGTACCAGAACTTGTCACCCGTCGGATAGGTGAAGCCCGAGCAGTTGTCGGCGAGGCCGTTGGCGGCGGGGTTCTGCGACGTGCTGTTGTGCTGCCAGCTGAGCATGAGGACCCACGACGCCGAGAGAGTCGCGGGGATCGAGCCGAACACGACGCTGTTGTACATGTCGTAGACCGTACACATACGCGCGCCCGCGCCGCAGGCCGGCACCGTCTGGCACAGGTTGGCCGCGCCCGCAACGCCGGTCACACCGTTGTTGCCGGTGATCGCGCCGTTGACTGGCGTCGTGTACTGACCGCAGTACTTGGCCGCTGCGCCGCCGCCGCTGATCTGGTTGATGGTGGACTCGATGGTGTCCGTGTCCATCTTGACCTTGTTGATGATCGTCTTGAGGCCAGCGTTGGTGCCGCCAGCGCCCTTCGGCATGCACTCGAGGATGCCGTCATAGGCATTGAGGGCCGAGTTGGCCACGGTGCTGCAGTCTGGCGGAGCCAGACCGGCCGTGAGGGCCTGCGTGCACGACATCGTGCGGTCCGCCGCCACTGCGATGAGCTGACCGTCGGTACAGTCAGGAAGCGTGATACCACCCGGGGGAACAACCACCGGTTGAATCGTCGTGTTTCCGCCGCAGCCAACCAAAAGTGGGACTGCGAGCAGGGCCGTCTTGAGGCTAGTTAGGAAAATGGTTCTGCGCATGACCCCTCCTAGAGGTGTAGTGAGAATTACACTAATTTTTCGATGACATCGAAGTCAATATGCATTCGCTAAACCTGCGCAACCGCTGATTTCTGGCGAATATCCGTCGGCGTTTTTCAGAAATTTCCTGACCGGGCGGAAGAGAAATGCAAAACAAGAATATTGTAATCAAAACAACACAAATCAATTCCCTTTGGCACGTGACATGTGGGGGGGCAAGGCACTTGGTTGGGGGACGGGAACGCGTGGGGGACTGCGCTGGCGCGGGGGGAGGGAGAGGCGGGCTTACGAGCTAGCGGCTGGCTTGTCCGTGTCGGAGGGAGCAGCCGCCGAGTCGCCGGCGCCATCAGCGGGAGCACCCGTCGCGGGGCTGCCTTCGGTACTGGGTGCGGTTGGGGCCGGGCCGGGGCTCTGGTTCTTGACGGCATCACTGAGGGCCGTCGCGAAGCCGCCCAGCGCCTTTTCTAGATCGCCGGCGAGGCGTTCCAAGCGGGTCCGCAGCACGCCCCAGCCCTCTTCTCCGACATCGCGTAGCTCGTGCAGGCGGCCGAAGGCATCGGGGTACTGCTCCTTGACCGTGGCGATTTCCTTTTCGATGACGGCACGGGCCTGCGCCGTGGCCTGCGCCAGATCCGCGGCCAGCTTGCTCTGCATGGCATCGACCTGCTCACCCAGGCCGCTGAACTGCTCGCGCAGCTTGCGCCGTAGCTCATCCAGGTTGGCCGAGGGCAGGTTGGCCGAGGGCAGGTCGGCGCTGGACGGGCTGGTGCCGGCCTCTGCCTGGGTCGGCCTGGCGTCTGCGGCCGGGGGGGGAGTTGGGGTTTCCGCTTCACTCATCGTATCTACTCCTGCTTGTTGCTTTTGCGGGCAGTCTCATCTTGCCACAAGCCCAAAGGTCCGGCGTGCGGCCGGCGCACTTCCCTCTTTCCGTCGGCAATAAGATCGTCTACAGCTCAATGTCATGAGCATGCAGTCCACGATCGAGGCCAAGCTGCGGGGCGCACTTGCCCCCGTGCACTTGGAAGTCATCAACGAGAGCCACAACCACAGCGGTCCGCCAAACGCCGAGTCGCACTTCAAGGTCATCGTCGTCTCGGAGCAGTTCGTCGGTCGCTCGCTGATCGAGCAGCAGCGCTTGGTCAACGCCGCGCTGGCCGAAGAGCTCAAGGGCGCCGTGCATGCGCTGAGCATGAAGACGCTGACCCCCGAGCGCTGGCAGGCCGCGGGTGGGCAGGTCAAGCACGAGACCCCGCTCTGCCACGGCGGCTCAAAGCACTAGCCGGTCTTTCGGCAAAGCGCGCGGGGGCGGCGTTCGCCGGTTCCATTGGCCGGTGTCGATTCGTTAGACTGGGCCTCCCATGGCCAAGGCGAATGAGAACGCATCGACTCAGCCGGCAATCGCCCTCGACGAGGTGCGCCGCACGGCAGAGCTGGCGCGGCTAGATCTAACCCCCGACGAGCTCCTGCGCACGACGGCGGAGTTGGCACGCATCCTGGACTACGCCAGCATCCTGCAGGCGGTTGATGTTGCGGGCGTCGAGCCCACGGTCCACGCCGTGCCCCTCGACAGTCCCTTGCGAGCGGACGCCGTGACCGGACACAGCGATCTGGAAGCCGCGCTCTTGGCGGCACCCGCGCGGCAGGATCGCTACTTCGTCGTGCCGGCCATCTTTGAAGCGGGCGACGGCGATGACGCCAGCGAGGGGGCTTAACATGACGACCCCTTCCCATTCATCTGGCCCGCTCCTGCCGGCGCTGTCTGGGCTTTCCGCTGAGGCGCAGACCGGGCTCGCCGGTCTGGTCGCCGCGGTGCAGAGCCGCCAGGTCTCGGCGCGAGAGATCACCCAGGCGTATCTGTCGCGCATCGCCGCGCTCGATCCGGGCCTGGGCTGTTTTCTACACGTGGCGCAGGCGGGATCTTCCGCGGCGCAAGGCGGCATAGACCATCCGCAGCGCGATGCACTGGCCCAGGCCGCAGCGGTCGATGCCCGCATCGCGGCTGGCGAGGGCGCATCGCTGCCACTTTCCGGTGTGCCGGTCGGGCTCAAGGACGCGATCTGCACGGCGGGCCTGCCCACGACCGCGGGATCGCGAATCCTCGCCGGCTGGGTGTCGCCCTACGACGCGACGGTGGTGGCTCGGCTGCGGCAGGCCGGGGCGATCATCGTCGGCAAGCTGAACATGGACGAGTTCGCGATGGGCAGCTCGAACGAGAACTCGGCGTTCTTTCCCTGCCGCAATCCCTGGGATCGATCGCGGGTGCCGGGCGGAAGCTCAGGCGGGTCGGCAGCGGCCGTCGCGGCGGATCTTCTGCCCCTGGCCTTGGGCAGTGACACCGGGGGCTCGATCCGGCAGCCGGCCGCGCTGTGCGGCGTGGTTGGCCTGAAGCCGACGTATGGCCGCGTCTCGCGCTATGGCCTGATCGCCTTTGCCAGCTCGCTGGATCAGATCGGACCCATGGCGCGCAGCGTCGAGGATGTGGGCCGGGCGCTCGCGGTCATCGGCGGCCCGGACCCGCACGATGCGACCAGCCTGGCGATTGCTCAGCCCGACTATCTGAAGACGCTTTCGGCGGTATCGCCGGACAGCCTGCGCGGCCTGCGCATCGGCCTGCCGCGGGAATACTTCGCAGCCGGCACCACGATCGATGGTCAGGGCGGCCTGGATCCGCGCATCGCCGCGGCGGTGCAGCAGGCCCTGGGGCTGTTTCAGGCGCAGGGGGCCGAGCTTGTCGAGGTCTCGCTGCCGCATACGCCGTACGCCATCGCTGCCTACTACCTCATCGCCACGGCCGAGGCCTCGTCGAACCTGGCCCGCTACGACGGCGTGCGCTATGGCCTGCGCGAGCCCGCCGCCAGCCCCCGCGAGGCCGTGCGAGCCGGTCGCAGCGCCCTTTCCGACATGTACTGCCGGACGCGCGCCGCCGGCTTCGGGGCCGAGGTCAAGCGCCGCATCCTGCTTGGCACCTATGTCCTGCGCTCGGGCTACTACGACGCGTACTACCGTCGCGCCAGCCAGGTGCGAACGCTGATCCGCCGCGACTTTCAGGCCGCCTTTTCTCGCTGCGACCTGATCTGCACCCCGACCTCGCCGCTGCTCGCGTTCCGCATGGGCGAGCGCAGCGATCCGCTGGCCATGTATCTCGCCGACATCTACACCATCTCGTGCAACCTGGCCGGGCTGCCGGGGCTGTCTCTGCCCTGTGGCTTCGCGGCGCCGACGGACGGCGGGCCCGAGCTGCCGATTGGGCTGCAGCTCCTGGGACCTGCGCTGGCTGAGGATCGGCTGCTTCTGGCCGGCGCCGCCTATCAGCGCCTGACCGATTGGCACCGCCGCCTGCCGCCGGTCTTGCCGACACCCAGCAGCGGGGGAGGGGCCGTCTGATGCGCGACTTTGAAGCCGTCATTGGCCTTGAGTGCCACGTTCAGCTCGACACCGCGAGCAAGCTGTTTACCGGCGCCGCCACCGCGTTTTTGGCTGAGCCCAACCAGCACATCGATCCTTTGACCCTGGGCCTGCCCGGCACGCTGCCCGTGCCCAATCGCCGCGCGGTCGAGTACGCGCTGCGCATGGGCCTGGCCTGCGGCTGCCACATCCGGCAAAAGAGCGAGTTCGCGCGCAAGCACTACTTCTATCCCGACCTGCCCAAGGGCTATCAGATCAGCCAGTACGACGCGCCGATCTGCGAAGGCGGCTCAGTCCCCTATTTCCTCGACGGAGAGCTGCACCACCTGCGGCTTATCCGGATCCACTTGGAGGAGGATGCGGGAAAAAACGTACACGTCACGGCCGGAGGTCAGCCGGCCCGCTCGCATGCCGGCGATCCGGTGTCGCTGCTCGACTACAACCGGGCGGGCGTGCCGCTGATTGAGATCGTCTCGCAGCCGGACCTGCGCTCGGCGGCGGGGGCAGCGGAGTACCTACGGGCGATCCGGCGCCTGGTGCGCTACCTGCGCATCTCCGACGGCAACATGGAAGAGGGCTCGCTACGCTGCGATGCCAACGTGTCGATCCGGCCGCGCGGCAGCGAGGCCCTGGGCACCAAGGTCGAGATCAAGAACATCAACTCGTTCCGCTTCGTCGAAAAAGCCATCGAGCACGAGATCGCGCGGCAGATCGACGTCGTGACCCGAGGCGGCAGCGTGCGGGCCGAGACGCGCGGCTGGGATGGCGAGCGGGGGACCAGCCGCAGCCAGCGCAGCAAAGAAGACGCGCACGACTATCGCTACTTCCCCGACCCGGACTTGCCGCCGCTGGCCATCGATCCGGCCTGGCTGGCCGAGGTGCAGGCGGCGCTGCCCGAGCTTCCGCTGGCCCGCCAGCAGCGCTACGTCACCGCGCTGGGGCTGCCGCTGCAGGATGCGCAGCTTTTGATCAGCGAGCGCGAGCTATCGGATTACTTCGACGCCGTGCTGCTCGCCTGCGGCATGGCGACCGGTGCGGCGACGCTCAGCGCAGCGGGGCGCAGCCTGGCTAAGCTTTCGGCCAACTGGATCTCATCGGAGCTCTTGGGCGCGCTAAACCGCGACGGCAAAGAGCTATCGGCGTCGCCGGTTGGGCCAGAATCGCTGGCGGCGCTAATTCGCCTGATCGCCGACGAGACGCTAAGTGGCCGCGGCGCCAAAGAGGTGTTCGCGCGGCTGTATGCCGAGCCGGGCGCCTCGCCGATGGCGCTCGTCGATGCGCTGGGCCTGCGCCAGATCACCGATCCGGCGGCCATCGAAGCCGCCTGTCGCAAGGTCATCGCCGCCCCCGAACATCAGAAGCAGGTCGAGCAGTACGCCAAGAATCCCAAGCTGCTGGGCTTTTTTGTCGGCAAAGCCATCGCCGAGACCGGCGGCCGCGCCAAGCCCGATGCCGTCAGTGCCTTGCTGAGCCGGCTGCTCGCTGAGCGCGCCGCGCCGAAGTCCTAGGAGTGCTCATGTCGCAACCCCCGCAAAGTCCTCCGCGCTCGCGGCCGCCGCTGTCTAGCCCTGGCCTGTCCGAGCCGCTGCATGCCGATTCGTTTCAGCTCGATGACCCGCGCCTGCTGTCGCCGCTGCGCTGGGATGGGGCGCGCAGCGAGCTTCTGTTGATTGATCAGCTGAAGCTGCCGCACGAAGAGATCTGGCGCACCTACAGCGATCATCAGAGCGTCGCCGAGGCGATCCGCACGATGGTGGTGCGCGGTGCGCCGGCCATCGGCATTGCTGCCGCCTACGGCGTCGCGCTGGGAGCCCTGCGCGGCGTGACCCTGCCCGAGGTCATCGCCACCCTGCAAGCGACGCGACCCACCGCGAAGAACCTCTTCTGGGCGCTGTCGCGCATGGCGGACGCGGCGGCGGTGGCCCGGGCGTCGGGACGGCCGCTGTTCGATGCGCTGTTGCAAGAGGCGCAGGCCATCCATCGTGAAGACGTGCAGATGTGTCTGCGCATGGGCGAGCACGGGGCGTCACTGCTACCGCCCGGGACGGTGCTGACCCACTGCAATGCCGGCGGCCTGGCCACCGGCGGCTACGGCACGGCGATCGGTGTGATTCGCAGCGCGCTCTCTTCGGGCACGACGCTGCGGGTCTACGCCGACGAGACGCGACCGTATCTGCAGGGGGCGCGACTGACCGCCTATGAATTCGTGCGGCTGGGCGTGCCGGTGACGCTGCTGACCGAAGGCATGGCCGGCTTCCTGATGGCGCGCGGCGAGATCCAGTCGGTGATCGTCGGCGCCGATCGCATCGCCCGCAACGGCGATGTCGCGAACAAGATCGGCACCTATACCCTGGCGGTGCTGGCCCATACCCATCGCATCCCGATGTTCGTGGCGGCGCCGCGCTCGACGCTGGATCTGGAGCTGTCGTCGGGGGCCGAGATCCCGATTGAAGAGCGCTCGGCCGACGAAGTGCTGCAGCTATCCGGAGTGCGCATCGCGCCGCGGGGGGCGATGGCGAGACATCCTGCGTTTGACGTGACGCCGGCTCAGCTAGTGACCGCGATCATCACCGATGCCGGCGTGGCGCGTCCCCCGTACAGCGAGAGCTTGGCGCGCCTGGGCTAGCGTCGGGCCTGCGCCAGCAGCGACTTGCCGTCGTTCGGGCGCAGGAAGTGGACGGGGCTGCCGCTGGCATCGCTGAGCGTGACTCGGACCTCGCGCCCCTCGGGGAGATCGACCCAGAAGGTCGTCTCTTTGCGGCCGGCGCGCAGACCCTTGGGCGGCTGGCCATCGACGAGGACCCTGAGGCCGCGACGCGGGACGACAAACGTCGCGCCGGTCAGCGCCTGGCTGGCCCGCAGCGTGGCACTGCCGTCGGGCTGCAGCCGCACCGCGACCGCCGACATCGCCCGGAAATAATCGCCAAGCTGGCCCAGCGTCGGCACCCACAGCGAGCCGCGCTCGACGCGAACCGCCAGGTCCGAAAACAGCTGCTGCAGGCGCGGATTTAGCACGATCTCGCCCGAGTGTTTCCCCGGCAGCATCAGGTTGCGGCCGCGCAGCGGACTGGTCGGCGGGTGGAAGGCTTCCAGATAGGTGTGGCCGATGTGCAGGCCGCGCTCGCGCTCTAGCTGATCGATGGCGCGCTTGCTGTACGTCGCAAAGAAGCGGTTGCTATCGACGTACATCATCATCGTGCTGAACAGCCACAGACCCCCGGGTGTGCCCGCCGCCAGGCGACCGGCCGGCCATAGCACCGGCGTGTAGCGATCCAGCCTCCGCGGCGACAGCAGGTTCAGCGTCCCGGCCGGCACATCCAGACCCGACCACGCGTAGCTGTAACCGAACTTGTGCAGCAGATCGACGATGCCAAACGGCCCGTTCTGATAGCCCTGATTCACCAGGGCTTCGCAGTTGGTGTACGGCTGATGATCGATCCAGGTGCGCGAATGAAAGCGCGCGAAGATCTCCAGCGCGCTCGCCGTGCGATCGCGATCGTCGCGCAGCGGCGTGGCTGAGTGCGGCACGATCTCCCAGCCCTGTCGCGTCATGCGCTCGGCCATGTCGACGACATCGGGATCGTCAAGCTGTGGCCGACCTCCGCCCGTCGAGTCGACCTGCGGCCGACCGTAGCGACTGCGAAACGTCTGAATCGATCGCGGGGCGCGGCCGGCCTTGCCCGGCTTG
Organism: uncultured Myxococcales bacterium; assembly: GCA_937952145.1. Taxonomy (GTDB): domain Bacteria; phylum Myxococcota_A; class Polyangia; order Palsa-1104; family JAEUJZ01; genus JAEUJZ01. Next base: position 16,354 of record CALFYE010000498.1, on the reverse strand, counting down.
GCGCTGCTGGCTTCGTGCTGCAGAAGCGGTGGCGGAGCGGGCTCGCCACTTGTCGCCCACAGCGCCTTGGTGATGTTGAGCTTGGCACCCAGCAAGCCGCCACGGCCCCACTGGCTTGACGCGGTGTCAGAGGTGCCGCCGATCAGCGCGCGCAGCGTGACGGAAGCGGTCTGATCCGCGTGATCGGTGATGACCAGCGCAGCCTGTCGCCCGTCGGGATAGCGCGCCTTGAACAGCGGCACGGCGGCCCCACTGTGCAGGGCTAGACCGGCACGCAGCGGCTCTTCTTCTGGGCCCAGCATCTGTCGCACTGGCAGCGACTGTCGATGGTTGGGGGCGCGCCAGTTATCGGTGCAGGCGGTGAAGCGCGAAAAGGGTCGCGCTTCCGTCGAAAACAGATCCAGCCGAGCCAGCAAGCGCGGGCCTTCGCGCAGGGCTCGCAGGCCGTCCAGCTCGTCTTCGACCACCAGCGTCCAGGCGCTGGGGGCTTCGCTGTGGCCGCGTCGTCCGCCGCCTTCAGTGCCCCGTCCTGCGGGCGTCGGACCCGAGTAGGGATAGAGGGTCAGCCACTTGGGATCAAGCTGCGAAGCCGCAGCGCTGCGCGAAAGGGGGCGGGTCGCGAGATCGCGTCCACCGACGAGCGCGTTGCTCTCCGGGAGCTCAAGCTCGATGGTCAGCTGCCCCAGCCACAGCGGGGCGGCGCTACGCGCCTCGGCGTGCATCTCGTAGTGGCCCTCTGCAGTCTGCTGCCAGCGCAGCTTGATCTGCAGACCGGCGATGCCAGGAGTCACTTCGCTGACCAGGGCCTCGCCTTCTCGTCGCCACTGCGTCGCCGGAAAGACGCGCAAGAGCGGCATGGCCGGGGGAGCCTCGGCGCCAGCATCGGCAGCGACGCGCACGCGCACCAGGATCGGCAGCTCGGTGCCCGTGGTATCACTGACCGTCACCGCTTCGCCCTGCTGGCGAACTTCGGCATGGGCTGAACCACCGAGCAAGCTAAAGACACCAGCCCCTAGCCGCAGCAGCCAGGCGCGGTCTGCTCGCCGATATCGAGGCTCTGCGTGTCCTCGATGTCCCCTCATTTGCGACGCACGCACATCGTCAAGAAAGCTCAGCAATCCCACGCTGTCATGCCCCCCCTGGGGTTGCCCCAACCCCGAGGCACTGAAGTCGGATTATAGACGAATTGGCCGGAGTCCTCGTAAAGTTCCCGCGACTTCCACGATGCCGATGGGTCTATGTAACCTCTCACGCACCTGCCCCCGCCCGCGCCAGCCGAAAGGTCCAGGGCGACCGCTAGGTAGTGCTCGCGGATTGGGCGGTCGACAGCGGACCTGCGCCTACAGTTGTGCACCTGAAGCGGGCTTCCCGCGGCGCGAACAGACAAGCCTAGCCAGGGCTGCGCGCTCGATCGTTGAGCGGACGGCAGGGTCGGTGTAGTCGTGGCTGAGCCCACGCCGATGCGACAGCGCCCGTCTGCGATGCTCAGCGCGCTGGGCCTATCGATTCGCAGCAAGATCCTGCTCGGCTTTGTGCTGGTGCTGCTGTCGTCGGGCGGTGCGACGCTATACGGCGCGTGGGCGGTGCGCACCCTGGGGCAGCAGCTGCGCTTGGTTGCGCTCGGGTATTCGGCTCTGCGGCTGCAGCTGCAGGATCAGCAGACGCTGCAAGCCAACCTGCAGCGGCGCTTGGCCGAGCCGGACAGCAGCCCTCGATCGATCGCCGCCGTCGCTGCCGATCGCAAGCGGCGTCGCATCCGGCTGCAGGGCGCTCGCCAGCACGTGCAGGATCTGCGGCGCAGCATGCCCAAAGAAGACGCCCGCTTTCTGGCCGGCATCGATGCCGAGCTGGCGCAGGTCGAACAGATCTTCATCGCCGTCGACACCCACGACCCCAGCAGCCCGGCGGTGCGCGAGCTCGAAGAGCGGGCCACGCAGCGCCTGGAGCAGCTCTCAAGCTCGCTGACGAACAAGGTGGTTGAGGTCGTCAGCGTCGGCGAACGTCACGAAAAACGCGCGGTCTGGGTGACGATCTTTTTGTCGCTCGCGGCGGCGATTGTCGGTGCCCTGGTCTTGCTGCTGGTGCAGACCACGCTGCGTCCGCTGCGGCGCTTGGCCGACAGCGCCAAAGAGGTCGCCCGCGGCAACTACCAGATCTGGCAGACCTGGCAGAGCGGGCAGCTGAGTCCGCCCGAGCCAGGTAAGCCGGGTACGAGCGCCCCCGAGCCCGAGGTTGGGCCCGCACTCGACGAAGTGGGACAGCTAGCGCGCGAGTTTCGCGTCATGGCGGCGGCTCTGGCCGAGCGCGAGCAGCGCCTGCGTCGCTCAGAGCAGCTAGCGGCGGTGGGCAAGATGGCGGCGCAGATCACGCACGAGGTGCGCAACCCGCTGACCGCCATCGGGCTGAATGCCGAGCTCTTGGCCGACGAATTTTCCGAGCGCGATGGCGAAGCGCCGAAGCTGGCCCAGGCCATTGTCAAAGAGGTCGATCGGCTGACCCAGATCACCGAGCAGTACCTGCGCTTTGCCCGCTTGCCCGCCCCGCGGTTCGAACGCACCGACCTCAACGATCTTTTGCGCAGCCTGGTGCAGTTCGCGGGTGAAGATCTGCGCTTGCGCGGCATTCGCGTCGAGCTGGAGCTAGAGCCGACCCTGCCACCGCTGCCCATCGACGAGGGGCAGATTCGTCAGGCGGTCCTAAACCTGATCAGAAACGCCAGCGAAGCCATGCAGCAGGCCGCCAGCACCGAGAGCGACGCCGAGTCGAGCGAGCGCAGCCCCCGTCGCAGCTTGCTAGTGCGCAGTCGCTGGCTGCGGCCCGAAGGCAGCACCTCGCCTCGTATCGGCATCGATATCATTGACGGTGGCCCCGGCATCTCAGCCGAAAACCAGGGGCAGATCTTCGAGCCGTTCTTCACTACCAAGCGCGGTGGCACCGGCCTGGGGCTCGCCCTTGCGCTGGAGATCGTCACGCGCCACGGCGGTCAGCTGCAGGTCGAGAGCCCGGTCTGGCCGCGCAGCCCGCAGCAGCCCACCTATGGCACCCGCTTCACCGTCGAGCTGCCTCTCGACGACGTTTCCCGCTAAGCTGCGTCGCATGGCCACGCTGTATTTGACCGAGATCTGTCAGCTCTTGACCATGGCTGGGCCCGATGCCGTCGAGCCGACTGGCGTGGGGGGCGATGCTGCGGCCTATGATCGGGCCGAAGCCGCGCTGGGGGTGGTCAGCGATGGCTGCGTCGTGATTACCGACGGCAAGATCCGCTATGCCGGTCCCCGCGGAAAGGCCCCAGCGAAAGAGACGCTGCCCGGCCCGGTGATCCACGAGAGTGCCGGTGGGCGCCTCGTCTCGCCGGGGCTGATCGACCCGCATACCCATCTCATCTGGGCCGGCGAGCGCAGCCTAGAGTTTGATCTGCGCAACCGCGGCGTCTCGTACCAAGAGATCCAAGCCCGCGGCGGCGGCATTCTATCGACGGTGCGGGCGACGACGCAGGCCAGTGACGAGCAGCTGCAGCAGGGGCTCTTGCGCCGGCTTGCGGCCGCGCGCTCGCAGGGCATCACCAGCTGCGAGGTCAAGACCGGCTATGGGCTGTATCCCGAGGCTGAGCTGCGTCTTCTGCGCTTGATTGCCCAGGCGGCGCGTCAGTCGACCGGGGCCGTCGCGCCAACCTTTCTGTGTCACGTCCCACCACCGCAGCTTGACGGTCCCGCTGATCGGCAGCGCTTTGTCGACGAGCTGATCGCTGCTATCCCGAGGGCGCGGGCCTTGGGGGCCACCTCGGTTGACGTCTACTGCGACGTGGGAGCCTTCAGCCTGGCTGAGACGACGCGCATCCTGCAGGCCGGGCAGACTTGCGGACTTCTTTTGCGCTGTCACGCCGAGCAGTTCACTCACACCGGGGCAGCCGAGCGGGCGGCGCAGCTTGGCGCGCGCTCGGTGGAGCACTTGGAAGAGATCGATGAGGCCGGGATTACCGCCCTCGCTCAGGGCAAGGTCGTCGCCCACCTGCTGCCCGGCGCGGTGGTGACGCTGCGCCTGCGCTGGCCGGATGCGCGCCGCCTGATCCGAGCCGGCGTGCGAGTCGCGCTGGGCAGCGACTGCAACCCCGGCAGCTCGCAGACCCAGTCGCTCCCGCTCATGATGTCGCTGGCCTGTACTCAGATGGGACTCTCGGCTGCCGAGGCCTGGCTGGCGGTCACCCGACAGGCCGCATGGTCGCTGGACATGCCCGACACAGGCACGCTGATGCCGGGGGCGCGCGGCGACTTGGTGCTGTGGAACGCCGAGAGCTACCGCGAGGTCTGTCAGCGCCTCGGCGACCCCCTGGTCTACGCCACCTATGTGAACGGGCGACCTGAGCCAGCCGCACCAGCCGCGCCAGGCGACCACGCCGCCGAGCCCGCCTAGCGAAAAACCCGGCCAATCCGCGCGTTTGGGGTGAGGCAGAACGGGGGGGGCTGCACGACCGTTGAAAGGGGTAGCGTCTATCGCTACTCTAGATCTCACTAGTCGCCCAAGGTTCAAGGAGGCCCCATGCGGTCTTTGTTTGGCAACCGCCCTGCTGCTCTCACGCTATTCAGCGGACTGACTCTGCTGGCTGGCGTGGCGTCGGCCGAAGAGCCGATCGCTGCGGCCGATGACAGCGCTGCTCCGACCGTGGTCACCCAGTCGACGACGACGGTGACGACGACCACCAGTGCACCCGCTGCTGTCGCCCCCGCTCTGCCACCGCCGCCGATGGTGATGGCGGCGCCGGCGCCCATGGTGCAGCCGGTCGCGCCGCCTCCGCCGGTCTCCGTCGCGCCGCAGGTGCCGATGGTGCCCTATCCCGCGGCAGCCCCTCCCGGCATGGGCATGGTCCCGGGACCGGTTTATTACAACGGTCCGGTGTGGATCATCCCGGCGCCCGCCACGGGTGCGCCGCTGCCGCCGACCTACGCACCGCCTTACTACGCACCGCCGGTCTATCAGCAGCCCTACTACGCACCGCCGGCGCCGCGCGTCTACGTTCAGCCGTTTGCCCAGCCGCCTCGGCTGGTGCAGCCGCGTCCTCCGGTGCGCACGGCGCGTCCGCTGCCGCCGCCGCCGCGTGGACCCTCGGTGGCGATCGGCCTGCGGGCGACGATGCTGGGCGTGAGCAGCCAGCAGGTGTTCGGCCAGGACATGAACCTGTGGGGCGCCGGCTTGCTGGTGCGCTTCCGCAGCCAGGGCCGCTTTGGCTTTGAGCTGGGTCTTGACGCTATGCGTGCCGAGATCGGCCACGGAGCGTTCACCCGCACGTCGTATCCGTTCACCGTGTCGCCGATGTTCTATCTGTTCCAGAACCGGCCCGAGAACCACTTCAACATCTACGCCGTCGCAGGCTTTGGCCTGATGGCCGACGATATCGGCCTGTACCAGGGCACGCCGCAGCAGCTTAGCCAGCAGTTCTGGGAGCTGATCGGCCAGGCCGGTGGCGGTGTTGAGCTGCGCTTCAAGCGGCTCGCGCTGTTCGGCGATATCCGTGCCGTCGGCATGCTGCTCGATGACAGCAGCCCTGCCGGTCTTTACTACCAGAACGTCGACGGTGGCCCGATTCCGGCTCAGAGCAGTGGCTACAAGGCCAACGTCGGCGCCCTGCTCTGGTTCTAGCCCGCCTCCGCTCCCCTCCTTCCGCTCCTCGCGGATCTTTTGACAAGCCCGCGCAACTGAATACACATGGGGGCGTGCTGCGCGCGCCTTACGTCGCCTCGCTCTCGGATCCTTCTCTGGTTTCGTCGGCCGCTTTCCTGCGCACGGCAACGCGCGGACTCTGTCACGACCTGCAGAGCCTGTTCGATGGGCTCAACGCGCACTACTTCCGTGGCCAGGTGCAGGCCCACATCACCTGGGGGCGTCGGCGGTCCTCAGGGCGCCCGCGTCGGCATCGCAGCGTCAACATGGGCTCGTACGCCGTCGAGGATCGCCTGATCCGCATCCACCCACTGCTCGATCGCGCTTTCGTCCCGCGCTACTACGTCGAGTCGATCATCTATCACGAGATGCTGCACGAGCGGCACCCCATCCCGGTGCGAGCCGGCCGCCGCTGCTTTCACTCGCCAGCCTTCTTGGCCGAGGAGCAGCTCTTCGAAGACTGCGACCGCGCTCGCCGCTGGGAAGAGCACAACGCGCACCACCTGCTGGTCTTCTAGGAGGGCCACGGGACAGAGCTTGTTCGGCCTAGAGTGCTCTGATACCGTGCAGAGGAAGATTTGCTATGGAGCACCCCATGATGCAGCTGCGCAGTTGGCTTGTCGGTGTCACCGTTTCCTTGTCCCTGGCGACGGTTCACTGTTCCAACGAGACCCGCATTTCCGAGCTTGAGCCCCCGCAAGGCACGTACATGGGCGGCGAAGAGATCCTGATCAAAGGTCGCAACCTGCCCGTCGGCAAAGGCGGCGCAACCGTGGTCTTTGGTCGGCGTCCCGCCACCAACGTGGTCATGGAGAGCAACAGCGGCATCAAGGTGACCTCGCCGGCTGGCGAGAAGAACACCGAGGTCGATGTCACCGTGGTCTTCGACGACGGTCGCACCTACCAGATGAAGAACGGCTTCCGTTACCTGGATGCGGCCGACAACACCAAGGTGATGAAGCACTTTGGCAACAAGAAGTAGCCCTGCCCGACTGCGCCGGCTGGCGTAGTCGGGTCGGGTGCACCGTCCAAGGCGGTGCGATGGGGGATAGGCAGCGGGGGCGGTCGCGGGCTGGGCTTAGCTGGCGCGCGTCCAGCCTTTGACGATGTTCTGCTCGAATAGCTCGGCCCATAGAAGGTCGATCTGTTCGCGCGAGCTAGAGACGCGGATCTGGCGCTCCAGGGGCGTCTTGCGCGTCGGGCTGAAGTCCGTCAGGTGCAGGACGTACGCCGGAAAGTCGCCGCTGTCCGCCTTGTTCGTCTGCCACAGCAAGAGCTTGCGGACCAGCGTCTGGCCCTTGAGCGTCTTGGTGTAGACCTCGCGACGCAGGATCGCGCTCTTGGGTAGCGTCAGCTGGCGCGCATTGACCTCGGTCTTGCTGATGTCGAAGCGGTCGCTGAGCTGCGACAGTCGCACATCGCTGTCGTTGCACGCCTTGTCTTCGCGGCGCCGGATGAAGACCGGCGAGATCAGCGACGCCAGCGGCAGCCGACGCAGCGGCGAATAGCGTCCCGCCGCCGCATCCCAGCTCAGGGTCATGCGATCGATCCCGGCGCCGCGCGTGCTCTGTGTCACGACGTCCAGGTACGAGATCTCGACGACCAGCTCGGGCCGCACCATCTGGTAGGCGACATGGTGATCGCTCGGTTCGCTGTAGTCGCTGGCCACCAGGCGATCGTTGCAGTCTGACAGCAGACTGCGTCGCTCTTCGTCGGAAAAGCCGGTGCCGACGTGCCCAAGGACGTGCAAGCTCCCGTCCGCCCGCCGCAGAGCCAGCAGGAGATCGTGCAGCATGCCCCGGCGATCCGGCTCGCTCGCTGCGGTAAAGCCGACCACCACCGCATCCAGGTTGTGTCGCGGCTTGAGCTTGAAGCGTCCCGCGCTGTCGCTGCGCAGCACCAGGCCCTCGCCCCCCTCGGTGCCGACGTAGCGCGCGAACTGCGCCTCGATCTCGCCCTCGCTTTTGACTAGCGTCGTGGCAACGGCGCCTACTCGCTGTCCGCCGCCCAGCCACTTCTGAAGGCGGGCCATGACATCGGCATAGCGGGCAGGGGGCGCCGCACCATCGCTCTCGATCAGGTCGAAGGCGACAAAGTGCAGACGATCGAGATCCTCCTGGCTCGCTGGCTTACGCGCTGCACGGCTGACCTCGGTGACGCGCTCGCGCACTCCGGGGCCGGCGGCAAAGTACAGCTCACCAGCGACGAGCGCGCTCTTGATTCCGGCGCCCCGCAGGCGCTGTGCGGCTTCCATCAGCCATGGCAGGCCGACTCGCACCGTACCACCGGGGTTCACGCAGCAAGCTTCGCCGTCGCGAAACAAGAGCACCGTGAACTCGCCGTCGTACTTGCGCGAAAGGATGTACTCACCCGCCGGCAGATGGCTGCGCACCTGCGTGGGATCGAGGGGCTGCATGCGCGCCGCCACCATGCGGCGATAGTCCTGCGTGCGCAGCCAGGGATCGACATCGCGCAGCGCGCTGCCCACCGTGATGCCGTAGCTTCCAAGCTTCCACTCAACCCGCGCCGCATCGATGAACGCCGGACAGGCGCGCTTGCCCGCCGAGATTTCTGAAGTTGCAGTCGTCATGGCATTCCCTACTTGCTCGCCGCATCAGCGGCGCTGGGCGTCTTGAGCTCTAGGTTGGCCAGGTGCAGGAGCAGGCAGTAGCTCTCGCCGCGCGTGCGCCCTTCCAGAAAGCCGCGATACGGCGTGCCGCCGCGTTGAAAAAAGAGCGGCTGGTTCGCTTTTGCGCCTCCCCCGACGACGAGCAGGCAGTCTTTCTGCTCTAGCTCGCGCGCGATCTCGAACAGGAAGTCGTAGGTCAGACCGTTTACGTGAACGATCTGCAGCTTCGCCGTGAACGCGAAGCGATTCCACACCTCGGACTTCTTCAGCAGTCGGCCTGACCAGCGCAGCGGGACTTCGGTGGCGACGTTCGGCTCGGCCACTTGCGCTGGACGCCGTTCACGCAGGGCGCCATCGACGCCGTACACCAGATCCCACTCGTTGACCGCGCTGACCAGCCGCCGGTTGGCGCCGATATACACCCGCGAGGTATCGCGCAGGAATGCTCCCGTGCGCTCGATATCGACCTCGGGATCGCCGGCGATCAGGGCGTCGGAAAGCCCGGTCGCGCCGGCGCCAGCCGCAAGCCCCTCTTGCAGCGCTGGAAAGTCGCAGTCGATCGGCGAGGTCAGGACGCGCGAGTTCGCCGCCTGCCGCCCTGCCCGATCCAGCCAGCGCAAGCGCAGCGAGGGCACGATGTGCCGCGTCGCCACCATGGCATCGCGGCCTCTGCTGTTGCTCAGATGAATGCTGCCCACGTTCGCCTCCTACATCATCGCGAAGTCCATGTCGTCGCTCTCGTCGTCGGTGTCGAGGATCGTCTCCTCGTCCACCGCCGCTTCCTGAGCCAGCGACACGAACTGAAACTGGGTTGGCTTACCGAGCAGCAGAAACGGCGCGCCTTCGCCATTGGCCACAAGGAACCCGACATCTGGGTCCAGCCCGCCGCGATAGCTAAACGGGAAGGTGTAGATGAAGCCCTGCCGCAGCTCTTCCAGAAGCTCGCCCGCTCCCATCGGCGGCGTCAGCAGGTACACCGACTTGATGTTGTGGCTCAAAAGCTCGTCGATGCTCGCCCGGCGATCGAGCGCGATCGGCGCATCGAACGACGAAGGCACCCGCGTCACCGGCTCGCCGCTCTCGCGCACTGGCGACAGCTCCTCGCGCGGGCAGTACTGACCGTCGCCATTTAGCATCAAAAGCGAGCTGCCACCGCGTCCGACCAGCGTGCGGCCATCGCTCGCCAGCACCGCCAGCTCACACGGCCTTCCCTCGGCATCGGTGGCTTCGCTGTCGACAAAGCCGTACAGCTTCTTGCGATCCAGTTTTTCCAAGCTAAAGGCCAGCTCGACGGAGCCGTGCCGGAAGCCAAGTGCTCGCGCCATTCGCGATTCCTTCCTCTGCCCCGCTCGCCGACCCACGATCTGCTCAACTCCAGATCCTTGGGGCCCTATGGCGGGGAAAGTTTATGTTTTCGGAATCACGAATTTTATTACGTGTGAACGAGCCGGGGAAGCCCCAATTGTCCCCCTCGGCCCGCTTTATTGCTCTGCCTCCGCCGGATGCAGTAGATTGTCGCTCTCGTATGTGGAGCCCCCATGCTTGAGTCGGTACGGCAGAACTCACGTTCAGCAATCGTCTACATCCTGTTCGGCATCATCATCGTTGCCTTCGTCATTAGCTTCGGCCCCGGCTCGCCCAGCGGCGACAGCATGCCGTGGAGCCTGTCGGGTCGCTTTGCGGCCCACGTCTACGGCAACGAGGTCCCCGAGCACGACTTCCACTTCGCCTACCTCGCCTCGGGCGGCGGTGAGCGCAGCGACCGGCCCGAGATGGCTAGCCGCAGCCAGCGCTTAAAAGAGCTGGTCATGGACAAGCTCATCGAGCGCGAGCTCCTGTACCGCGAGGCCGAGCACATGGGCTTGCAGGTGTCCGAGGACGAGGCCGCGCACTTCGTCGTCTACGACGGCAAGATGATGGTCCTTGGCATGTCGCGGCCCCTCGATCGCTACGCCTTCAAGAACGATGTCTTCGACCCGCAGCGCTTCAAGATGGTGCTGCAGAGCGGCTATCGCGTCACCGAAAAGCAGTTCATGGAGATCCAGCGCCGCGAGCTGCAGGCCGACAAGGTGCGTCAGCTCCTGCGCCTCTCGGTGCGCGCCGGTCTCGACGAGGTCAAGGCTGACTTCGAGGACAAGGGTCGCCAGATCAACCTCGAATACGTCCGCTTCGCGCCCTACAAGTTCGAAGCCGAGCTCGCCCCCAGCGAGGCCGACATCGAGAACTTCGCCCGCGCCCACGAGGACGACCTGAAGAAGCGCTACGAAGAGCGCAAGGCGCTTTACACCAAGCAGGAGCGCAGCGTCCGCGTGCGTCGCATCCTCGTCGAGGTCAAGAAGGACGCCCCCGCCGAAGCGGTCGCCGCTGGACAGCAGAAGATCGAAGCCGCGCTCGCCACCCTCAAGGCCGGGACGCCGTTCGCCGATGTCGCCCGCACCCAGTCTGACGACGCCGGCAGCCGCGGCAAGGGCGGCGATCTTGGCTGGCGCAAGAAGGGCTTTACCGACTTCGGCGCCGATCTCGAAACCAAGGTCTTCGCCGGCAAGGAAGGCGATCTCCTCGGCCCCGAGCGCGGCGATCGCGGCTTCGAGATCGTCAAGATCGAGACCTTCCGCGAGGGCGACATCAGCCTGGGCCAGGCCCGCGCCGAGCTCGCTGAGGAGCTTTACAAGACCGCCACCGCCAAGGACCTGGCCCAGAAGGGCGCTGCCGAGGCTGCCGAGAAGGTCAAGGCCGGCGGTAAGCTCGCCGAGCTTTATCCCAAGGCCGAGGGCGCAAGCCCCCTCGAAGCCGGCAAGGGCCGCCCCAGCGTTGAAGAGACGGGCCTGTTCGCCCGCCGCGGCAGCACCCTGCAGGGCCTCGGCGAGTCCGAGGCCGTGGCCAAGGATGTCTGGCGGCGCAAGGCCGGTGAGCTCGTCGGTCCCGTTGAGGTCGGCGGCAGCTTTATCGTCGCCGTGGTCAAAGAGCGCAAGGAGCCCGACCTCACCGACTTCGAGAAGCGCAAGGACGAGCTCCTTTCGGACTACGCCCGCACCAAGTGGGCCCACTACATGTCCGACTTCGCCCATAACGCCTGCACCACCGCTCAGAGCGCCGGCAAGCTGCGTTTCAACCCCGACCTCGTCGCCTCCGAAGCCGCGAACCCCGCCGCCAAGAACATGCCCCCCGGCCTAGAAAAGCTCCTCGGCAACCGCAAGTACGAGCCCTGCCGCGAAGGCAACTTCTAGCCCCGCCTCGCTGCCCCCGCCCGCGCCTGTGCTAAGAAAGCGGGCGTATGCGCTCCTCCTCCTCCGGCTCGCCGTAGACCCGCCCCGCCACGCTCGACGACCTGCTCGCCATCCCCGAAGACGATCGCTTTCACGAGATCCTCGACGGCGAGCTCGTCGAAAAAGAAGGCACCAGCGGCCAGCACAGCCTGCCGCATGGCGCCGCCTTGATGAGCCTGTCGCGCTATCACGGCAAGCCCAATGGTCGGTCACGCCCCGGTGGGTGGTGGCTGGTGCCCGAGCCAACCATTCAGATCACGCCGCATCAGATCGTGCGCCCTGATCTGGCCGGTTGGCGTCGCGAGCGCATGCCCGATCCGCCGGCCGGCTATCCAGTCGTACTGCGCCCCGACTGGGTCTGCGAGATCCACTTCAAAAAAGACGCGCGTCGCCGCGACACCCTGCAGAAGCGCCGCATCTATGCCGACGCCGGTGTGCCCTTCTTCTGGCTCATCGATGCCGCCGCCCAGACCCTCACCGTCCTCAAGCTCGTCGAGGGCGTCATGGTCGATCTGCAGCACGCCGGCATCAAAGACCCGCCGCTCCCCGCCGAGCCCTTCCCCGCCGCCCCCATCCCCGTCCCCGCGCTGTTCGGGTTGGAGTAAGCGGCTATCTTTAAGCCTGCCGCAGTGAACTGTTGGCTCGCGGCAGGGTGTCTTTAGCCTGCCGTCGCGAAAAGTTCGGTCGCGGCAGGGTGCCTTTAGCCTGCCGCAGCGAAATGTTGAGTCGCGGGAGGGTCTCCGAAGCCTCCTTTTGCATGAATTTTGCTCGTGGGGGGCTGTGCCGAGCCTCGACTGAGGCAATATCTCGGGCCGGCCGGCTCATTTGGGCCGGGCGACGCCGATTCCCCCGCAGATAGACAGGAGCGCCTCTTATGGCTGCCAAGACCAAGACCCCCGCAGCAACGGGACGAGCCGCAAAAAAGAAGCCCCCGGCGGCGAAGAAGCCGGCCCCCAAAAAGAACTCGATCGCCAAGAAGTCGATCGCCAAGGGGCGGTCGGTAGGCCGCAGCCCCGTCGTCGATGTGCCGGCCTCGTCGGCGGGGCGGGTGAAGACGGCGCAGGAGGCCTTCCTGTTCTTCCTGCCGCAGGCCGAGACGCTGCCCAAGGCCGAGCTTGTGCCCTACAACCTTGACCCGGTGCTGGCGCTGCAGAACATCCAGACCGCGTTCAAGTCGCTGGAGCCGCACCTGCCGACGCTGAAGAAGGCCCTGCCCGAGCTGCCCTGGGCCCCGGTGCTGGATCTGCCGGCGCTGGCCCAGGCCGTGACCTTTGCCGCGACGCAGATCGTCGCCACGCCGACCGCCCTCGGTGAGCTACGGGCCCAGCTTGGCGAGGCCTCGACGCTGCGCACCCTGCTGCTTAGCACCGCCGGCGCCCTGGCCCTGGGCGGCTCGCTGCCCCCGCTCGCCGTCGAAAAGATCCGCCGCGGCCGCGGTGCCATCGATCTGGCCAGCGACCTGATCGAGCTTGCCGCGCTGTACCGCAAGCACCCCGCCGCGATGACCGCGCAGAAGCTGGTGACCGCCGCCCACCTCGCCCGCGCCGCTGAGCTCGGGACCGAGCTCCTGTCGCGCCTGAAGCCCAAGGGGACGCGGGTCAGCACGGCGCGCAGTGGGCAGCCCGATGTCGTGGCGCGCGATCGCCTGGCGACCCTGCTGTGGCAGCGCCATGCCGAGCTGCGCAAGGCCGCGTACTACCAGTGGGGCGACGATTTCGAGCGCTATGTGCCCGCCCTGCAGTCGCGCCGCAGCACCAAAAAGAGCATCCCTCCCGCGCCCCCCGCGCCCGCCTCCGGCAAGACGCCCACCAAGCCCAACAAATAGCCGCCATCGAGAATGTCGCGCTTCCTTGACGCGCTGCGCACGCAGCCCCTGCTCTTCGATGGCGGGATGGGCACCGCGCTCATCGCCGCCGGCCTCGATCTGTCCAAAGAACCCCCTGAGGCCTGGCTGCTCTCCCACCCCGAAGCCATCCAAGCCATCCACACCGCCTTCGCCGCCGCCGGGGCCGATGTACTGCAGACCAACAGCTTCGGCCTGCTGCGCCTGCTGCGCTCCGCCCATGCCCTCTGCTGCACCCTTGACCAGGCTCGCGACCTGGCACAGAGGAGCGTGGAGCTGGCTGCGAATCCCCACAGCCCGCGGCCGGGCTGCGAACCATGGGGCGCCCCTTCCCGGCGATCTTTTTCGGGGCGCGGTGTCCCTGAAAAAGATCTCTGGTCGGCCCCAGGGCAGGAACCGGCTGTGGGGCCCTTTATCGTCGCCAGCCTAGGCCCGAGCGGCCCCCCTCAAACCCACCAAGACGCCGATCAGCTACGCACCGGGGTCACCAGCCTATCGCACGCCTTCGCCGAGGCCGGCGCCGACGCCCTGCACCTAGAGACCGCCTGCGACCCCAGCGAGCTAGCCGTCCTGTTAGAGGGCGCCTGGGCCGGCCCGCTGCCGGTCTTGGTCTCGATGACCGTGAGCCTGGGGCAGAGCGGCATGGAGACCCCGCTCGGCGTGCCGCTGTCACGCATGCTGCGCGTGATCGAGGAGGGCCCCGGTCTGCCGATCGCTATCGGCGTCAACTGCTCGCTGCCCGCCCGCCGCATGCGTCGAGCTGTCGCCGAGCTCGCCGAGTGGTCCGCTGCCCGTCGCGGCCAAGCCCCGCGTGTGCTGGTGCAGCCGCAAGTCGACGAGCCCGCCCCCGACTGCAAGCGCCCGCCCACCCCGGAGACCCCGGAGCGCTTCGCGAACGATCTGCTGCTATTGCGAGAGGAGGGAGCGGAGCTTCTAGGCGGCTGCTGCGGCTGTCGGCCGGAGCACATCGCGGCCTTGCGGGCAGCCCTCAATGTCGAGGAGGAGAGGCGGGCGGAGAGGCGGGGCGAGAGTCGGGCGGAGGGCTAGTTGGTGAGCTTCTTGTAGCGGAGGCGGTGCGGCTGATCGGCGTCCTTGCCCAGGCGCCGCTTGCGATCCGCTTCGTAGTCGCGGCAGTTGCCCTCGAACCACACCGCCTTCGAGTCGCCTTCGAACGCCAGGATGTGCGTCGCCAAGCGATCGAGGAACCAGCGATCGTGGCTGATGATGACCGCGCAGCCCGCGAAGTTGTTCAGCGCCTCTTCGAGTGCGCGCAGCGTATCGACGTCGAGATCGTTGGTCGGTTCGTCGAGGAGCAGCAGGTTGCCACCGGCGCTCAGCATCTTGGCCAGGTGCACGCGGTTGCGCTCGCCACCGGAGAGCTCTTTGATGCGCTTCTGCTGGTCGGTGCCCTTGAAGCCGAACTGGCCGCAGTAGGCGCGCGTCGGCACCTTGCGCTTGCCCATCTCGAAGTGCTCGGCGCCGCCCGAGATCTCTTCCCACACCGTGCGATCGCCCTGCAGCGCATCGCGGCTCTGATCGACGTAGGCGAGCTTGACCGTCTCGCCGACCACCAGCTTGCCGCCATCGGGCTTTTCGCTGCCGACGATCATGCGGAACAGCGTGGTCTTGCCGGCGCCGTTGGCGCCGATGACGCCGACGATGCCACCGCGCGGCAGGCGGAACGACAGATCGTCAAACAGCAGGCGATCGCCATAGCCTTTGCGCAGCTTTTCGGCGATGACGACGTTGTCGCCCAGGCGCGGAGCCGGCGGGATCGAGATCTCAGCGACCTCTTGCCGCGCCTCGACCGACTTCTGCAGCATCTCTTCATAGGCGGACAGACGCGCCTTGCTCTTGGCGTGGCGGGCCTTGGGCGAAGCGCGCACCCACTCAAGCTCGCGCGCCAGCGCCTTCTGGCGGGCCGACTCTTGCTTCTCTTCGACGGCTAGGCGCTGCTGCTTCTGCTCCAGCCAGGACGAATAGTTGCCCTCGAAGGGGTGCCCCTGACCGCGATCCAGCTCCAGAATCCAGCCGGCAACGTTGTCGAGGAAGTAGCGATCGTGGGTGATCGCCACGACGGTACCGGGGAACTCTTCAAGGTGCCGTTCGAGCCAGTGCACCGAGTCGGCATCGAGGTGGTTGGTCGGTTCGTCAAGCAGCAGCATATCGGGCTTGGACAGCAGGATGCGACACAGCGCCACGCGACGGCGCTCGCCACCCGACAGCACCGTGACATCGGCATCCGGCGGCGGCAGGCGCAGCGCATCCATGGCGATCTCGATGGTGCGCTCTAGCT
This sequence comes from uncultured Myxococcales bacterium, assembly GCA_937952145.1. Lineage (GTDB taxonomy): Bacteria > Myxococcota_A > Polyangia > Palsa-1104 > JAEUJZ01 > JAEUJZ01. Next base: position 665 of record CALFYE010000498.1, on the reverse strand, counting down.
CCCAGCCGTTCACCGCATCGATCTGGTCCTGCAGCTTGGCCTGCTCCTCCAGGAGCTTTTCCATCTGGTCGCCATCCATCGGCTCGCCGAGCTGGTTGCTGACTTCTTCGAAGCGCGTGATCAGGGCGCGCACGTCCTTGACCGCCTCGGCGACGTTCTCAAAGACGTTCTTTTTCGGATCGAGCTGGGGCTCCTGCGGCAGGTAGCCGATCTTGATGCCGGGCATCGGCGTGGCCTCGCCCTCGTACTCCTTGTCGACGCCGGCCATGATCTTCAGCAGCGAGCTCTTGCCCGAGCCGTTGACGCCGAGCACGCCGATCTTGGCGCCGGGGAAGAAGGACAGCGAGATGCCCTTCAGGATCTGCCGCTTCGGCGGCACGATCTTGCCGACGCGGTTCATGGTGAAGACGTACTGGGCCATGGCTGATGCGCGAGTAGGAGGACCGCCTGACGGTACGTCGGGCGAAACCGCGGATTATCGCGGCGAGGCGCAGATCGTCGCCGCGACGGTTGTGCCGCGGCGTGGCGACCATACTTGACGGCCACGCGGGAGAACGACCCCGCCGGGGAGCATCGCATGAGCACCGACACCACCGTCACGACCCTGGACGCGCGCGACACCAGCGGCCTGGAGCGCACGCTGAACATCGTCTATGCGCTGCACG
>CALFYE010000497.1 GCA_937952145.1 uncultured Myxococcales bacterium | reverse complement strand
GTCCGTCCAATCTCCGCCAAGCATGCTCAAGCTTCACGATTTTTGCAACAGAGCCCACACGAGTATTGAGCATAGTCGAGATTGGTGCAGATCACTTCTGATATTGAACTGTCAGGAGCTGGCTGCACAACAGCCATTACGCCCAATCAACTGGTGCAGTCGTCTTCTGAAAATGACATTTGGTATCTCTCATAAACGGATGTTTTTGAGAGAACTATCTTCGGCCTTCACACGCACGAAAGGCGGCGAAGCTCCGCCGTTAATCCGTCCGCCGGAGATCTCGCCCAGGCAGGCTGAAGGCCGAGCAAGCCTGACAGGCCCGAAAAGCCCGGCACGGGCGTCGGCGGCGATGACGGCGGCGGCATTATCCAGGGTTGATGATGGAAGTGGAGGATATCGACAACCTCTCGCGCAACCAAGACATCGCGGTCGGACTGCAAGTGATCTTGAAGCCACGGGCCCGTCCCACCCCGACATGGACCTCGATGCCCGAACGGACGTTAGATTTCGAGTTCTAGGCGTTCTGCGATGAAGGTTGGATCCCAGCCGGGATTGAAAGTGTCGACGTGGGTGAATCCGAGCCGCTCGTATAGGCCACGCAGGTTCGGGTGGCAGTCGAGCCGCAGCTTGGCGCACCCCTGCGTTCGCGCGGCATGGCGGCAAGCCTCGATCAGCGCGGAGCTGACACCCCGGCCCGCATGTGTCCGTCGCACCGCGAGCTTGTGCAGATATGCGGCCTCCCCCTTGAGGGCGTCGGGCCAGAACTCGGGATCCTCGGCCGACAAGGTGCAACAGCCGACGATGCCGTCGCTGCAACTCGCGACTAGGAGCTCGGATCTCAGGACGAAGGTCTCCGCGAATGTCCGGTCGATCCGCGCGACGTCCCAGGCGGGCGTTCCCTTGGCGGACATCCACGCCGCAGCGTCGTGCATCAGCCGCACAACCTCGTCGATATCACCCGAGCAGGCGACCCGAACGTTCGGAGGCTCCTCGCTGTCCATTCGCTCCCCTGGCGCGGTATGAACCGCCGCCTCATAGTGCAGTTTGATCCTGACGAGCCCAGCATGTCTGCGCCCACCTTCGCGGAACCTGACCAGGGTCCGCTAGCGGGCGGCCGGAAGGTGAATGCTAGGCATGATCTAACCCTCGGTCTCTGGCGTCGCGACTGCGAAATTTCGCGAGGGTTTCCGAGAAGGTGATTGCGCTTCGCAGATCTCCAGGCGCGTGGGTGCGGACGTAGTCAGCGCCATTGCCGATCGCGTGAAGTTCCGCCGCAAGGCTCGCTGGACCCAGATCCTTTACAGGAAGGCCAACGGTGGCGCCCAAGAAGGATTTCCGCGACACCGAGACCAATAGCGGAAGCCCCAACGCCGACTTCAGCTTTTGAAGGTTCGACAGCACGTGCAGCGATGTTTCCGGTGCGGGGCTCAAGAAAAATCCCATCCCCGGATCGAGGATGAGCCGGTCGGCAGCGACCCCGCTCCGTCGCAAGGCGGAAACCCGCGCCTCGAAGAACCGCACAATCTCGTCGAGCGCGTCTTCGGGTCGAAGGTGACCGGTGCGGGTGGCGATGCCATCCCGCTGCGCTGAGTGCATAACCACCAGCCTGCAGTCCGCCTCAGCAATATCGGGATAGAGCGCAGGGTCAGGAAATCCTTGGATATCGTTCAGGTAGCCCACGCCGCGCTTGAGCGCATAGCGCTGGGTTTCCGGTTGGAAGCTGTCGATTGAAACACGGTGCATCTGATCGGACAGGGCGTCTAAGAGCGGCGCAATACGTCTGATCTCATCGGCCGGCGATACAGGCCTCGCGTCCGGATGGCTGGCGGCCGGTCCGACATCCACGACGTCTGATCCGACTCGCAGCATTTCGATCGCCGCGGTGACAGCGCCGGCGGGGTCTAGCCGCCGGCTCTCATCGAAGAAGGAGTCCTCGGTGAGATTCAGAATGCCGAACACCGTCACCCTGCTGCGTAACATCGTTGCTGCTCCATAACATCAAACATACATAAAGGATCCTTTATGTAGCAAGGACGGAGCAGAACGCCGTCAGCCCGAGCGTTGGCGCAGCGCCAAGCAGGCCGATTGCGGCCCCCCCAAGGGCCGGGCCACCTAGAATCGCGACGTTCCCGATCACCGCTTTCAGTGACGAGACGCGCTCAACGGAGAGCCCGGCGACGTGGCCGAGTTTGGGCAGCTCACTGTCCTGCGCGGCCATACCGGGTGCGTCGAACGCGGCACCGAGCACCACGCAAGCGATCAGCCCAGTGTTCGAGAGGGCGCCAACGGCATCGAGCAGTGGGATGCTCGCCATGGCCACGCCGCCCACCACACCCGAGATCAATGCGACGGGCGCGCGCCCGAACCGATCGACGAGGCCACCACCAACCCACGCGCCGATGATGGTCGCGATGACGCTGCTAGCGGCCGTGGCGCCCGCCCAGGCCGCGCTCTTTGTATGAGACAGGACGAACCATGGAAGCGCGAGGGCCGCCACCGCGTTGCCGATCCGGAAGAGAAAGGTCGCCGCGAACAGCGTCGCGAGCGGGCTATATCGACGTTCGCTCATTCCGCTGCGGCGAGCTGCGCCTTCGCCGCAGCGAGGTACTCTTCGTTACCCGAGTCGAGGGCGAAGAGTGCGTAGGTGACCGCCCCGAACGCAAGGCGCTCCGCGATGTGGTGGGCGAGCCGCGGCCACACCCGGCCACCGGCCGCTTCATACGTGAGGAGGAGCTTCGCGAGCCCCTCTTCACCAAAGACCATAAGGTGCGCGGCCATGTCGATGGCAGGGTCATCAACGCGGGCCTCGCTCCAGTCGATCATCCCGCTGACGCGCTCCGTGTTGTCGATGAGCACATGGCCCACGTAGAGATCGCCATGCACCACCACGGAGAAATCTGGCCACGACGAATCGTCGTCGAGCCAGCGCTGCCACCGGTGGAGGCGCTTGTCGTTCACCACGAACTCGCGTCGGACGCGGTCAACGTCGTCGGCCACCTTCTGACGGGCCTGCGTCGGTGTACGGATGAGCATCCCCGCATCCACGGCGGCGGAAATGGGGACGGCATGCAGGGCGGCGAGCGCGGTCGCGAAGCTCTCCGCGAAGACCTCCGAGTCCTGCGGCACGACCCAGTCGGGCGTGGACGAACCAGGCTGGATGACCATCGCAGTCGAGTCTTCGAGCATGGGATAGGCAACGAGCTCGGCGTTGGCCACGCGCCAGTCCGGCACCGCGAACGGCAGGCGATTCTTGAGCATTGCCAGCACCCGCGCCTCTGGTTCGACCTTCGCGCTTACCTCGGCTCGGCGCGGGATGCGCAGCACCCACCGACGTCCATCGTCGACGGTGGCGATCACGATCCTATAGTCGAGCCCAAGCTCATTGACAGTCAGCGGGCCATGGAGCTTGAGCCCATGTCGGGCTGCAAGTGCGTACAGTTGGGAGGTATCGGCGGTCGTGACTACGGTCATGATTCACTCCTGAGGGCTTGACGGGTTTAGCCACCTAAATGTAACAGTCACGTCGGTTATATTCAATCCGGCACTGTTGCAAAGTTAGCGATGAGGCAGCCTTTTGTCTTATTCAAAGGCCTTACATTTCAAAAACTCTGCTTACCAGGCGCATTTCGCCCAGGGGATCACCATAATAAAATGCTGAGGCCTGGCCTTTGCGTAGTGCACGCATCACCTCAATACCTTTGACTCATAGTCGGAACAAAAGGGCATTTTGACAAGGGGCGGGCGTCAGCGCCAGGGCGCGTCCAGGGCGCGTCAGGTGTTCGATTGTACGCAGGGGATCCCTTCGGTTCCGACGCCAGACGTAGTATCGCGCCCCCCAAGATGGGTCAAGAGGCGACCTACGCAGGACTACAACTACACGCGGTGCGCGTCGGCGACGTGTGAGGAAAGCGTTAGATCGCCATGGGTTTTGGCCCCGCCGCGCATCGCTCGGGCTGTGTCTGCGCAAGGGCCAAGCGGTTACCGCAGGGAGCATCGCCGCGCGCAGCCTGGCTCGTCAGCGCTCAGCTCGCATCGGCTCACTTGTTCGGTAGGCGAGGCGTTCCTTTCCCATCGAGAAAACTGCTTGAGCAGGCGGTAGGCACGGCGCATGTCCCGCTTTCCTTTGCGCCTTGTCTGTCACGCCATCCTGCGGATTGACTTGGTCCCAGCGCAGGTGCGCGAGCTGGAGTCAACGATTCGCCGACGCTGTCAGGGTTCGGAGGCGCAGCTTGTCGACTTCTGCATCGACCTCGGCACGCCCAAACGGCGGCCCGAGGACTACCCGGCGCTCGAATATATATTTCCGCGCCGGCAAGGCCGATGTGCTGCTGATTGTCTGCGTGTACAGCGACGAGCCGCTGCTGCGTGGCGACCTGCTGACCTCACGCGCGCTCTCGGGATTTCCAGCGGGCTGGCTCGTCGTGCGCAGGCTGCGCGAGGTCGGCCTGTTACCGCCGGCTATCGGCGCACGCAGCATCGCTCGTCAGCACGCCATCGCCCTGCACGAGCGTCGCTTCTCATGCAGCGTCATCGTCCGCCGGCTCGATGCTGAGGGGTACGCCGCGCCCAACACGGCCCCCGGCCCCTCCCTGGACCCGCGGCGACGTGCTCAAGCTCCTGCACGAGGCGCGCAGCATCCAACCTGCAACGCTGCTCACGAAGCCCCACGAACCCCATGACGCCCCGATTGCCTTGCTGTAGGACCCATCATGCGGTCTAGCACGCGTCTCCGTCCGTTGAACGGAGCACACCAGCGCGCAGAAACGCGTCCAGCCGGTGAACCGTGTCTAGACCGACCATCACGCCCCCGCGCGGCGACTGCAAGACCGGCGTGCGCCAGTTTGCAGGGCGAGCGTTCCACTCATCCGTCCAGGCGTGGAGGGTCTCTTCGTCGGTGGCTGTTGGCGCCAGCTTCCTGATCCCAGCGTCGCGGGCCACCAAGTTGATGACCATGCTGCTAGAGACATCGCGCCCGTCGAGCCAGAGCGCCTCCATCAGCCTCTGCGCGAAGCCGAACGCCAGATCCGGGCTGTGTCGAAGCGTGGCTGCGATCGCCAGCGAGGCTGGCTCCGTGTTCGGCCAGACCGGCGGCACGCGCAGCCGCACACGATCCGCGGGATCCTCGACTCTCGCGATGCGATCAAAGTAGTCCGTCAGGTTGTTTTGCTCTTCCTGCGTCGGTGGGCGTGCAGGCTGCGGCAGCGGGCGTTCGTGGCGGACGGTCTGCGGCCTGATCAACAGCCCGGTCGGCAATTCGGCCTTGCGGTTGCTCAGCCTGCGCGACTGCACAAAGCAGAACGGGCAGCGCAAATCGAGATAGAAGCGAACGGCAGACACGGTCTTGTCCTGGCATGGTAGCGCACCCGCGAGCCGTCCTCTCCAACACGCCGTGCGATGCAGAGCCCTCGTGGCATACCGACGCCGTCTCGATGAGAACGCAACCTAGCCAGCGGCCGGCTGGCGCTAGTTTTTCGCCGATTGCACCCCGCCCGAATCACTGCACGCCAGCCTCAATGTCCCAGATTTTCCGCCAAGAGTTCCTCAACCCAGCAGCACCACCGCAGCAGTAATGTCCGCCGCACCCAGCCTGCGACGTCGCACCAGAACAACGCATGCTACCCCACGATTTTCCGCCGCACATTGAGCCGCCCCGCTGCCGGTGAATTAACCCTCTTTCGTCTGAGCGAAAAAAGTTCTGGACACGGACCTTAACGAGGATCGCCGCAAGGATCTGCTTCGCTTCTATGCGCCCACCCTGAACTTCACGGGCTTTCCGTTTAGCAACAGCTCTGCGTATTCGGGCGGCAGCGTAGTCATCGGTCACTTCGATCCGATGACCACAGCCGACTATGCGATTTCCCTATCGAATAACAATTCAGTGAGGATCCTGTACACCGCTAACGCTGGGATCGTCGCCGACAAGACAAAGCAATACCCGGTGGGTAGCATGCCAGGGCCAATAGTCGCCGGCGACTTCGATCGGGATGGCGACAGCGACCTTGTCGTCGCGAATGTCGGAGACGGCAGCATCCAGCAGCTGAGGAACAACGGAGATGGATCGTTCGTAGTATGGCCCCCGCAGATCGTTGGAGCCAGCCCGGAAGCGATCGCCGCCGGTGATCTCAACGGTGACGGCAACACGGATCTGGTCGTCGCCAATCGCTACCCTGCGCCGGCTACTGGCAGGCTCCAAATTCTTCTCAATGACGGCACGGGAACGCTACGCGCCCCCTTGAACCAATTGGATACCGGGGTCGAGCCAGTGGGTCTTGCGCTAGGCGACTTCAACACCGATGGCCGACCAGATATCGCGGTTGCCAACCGCGCGCCTATGATTTTCGGTGGGAACGACTATCGCGTGAGTTTGTTCTTCAACCAAGGGGCCGGGGTCTTCATCGATCGAGGCACAGGCGCATTGCTCCTGCCCGTCTGCAAACAGCCCACCAACGTGCTTCTGGCTGACGTCAACAACAATGGCCTCGACGACCTTATCGTGTCATGCACCGGCGAAGACAAGCTGCAGATCTGGGACAATAGCGGCGACCTGAATGTCCGTGACTATCCCCTGCCGACCGATGGCAGCCCGCGCAACATCAGTCTGATGGATTTGAATGGCGACGGATTCCCCGACCTTGTGGTGCCGTGCGAGTCAGGGAACTCGATCAACATCTTCGCAAACCGTCAAGGCGCTGGTTTCGAGGGCCTCACTCCGCTCAAAAAGTCTGCCCAATGTTCAAGTCCCTATCAGGTCATGCAGATAGACCTCGATATGGACGGAAAAGCAGACATCGGGGTCGTTGGGAACGGGTGTATCGCAGGCCTGTTCAATCAGTCGCAATAGCAGCCAACTCAGCTGTTGAGGCGCACTGACACTCTAGGAATTCGCAGAACGCTCGGCTGATCTCGTCGGCGACGTCCAGGTTCCTCGATCAAATGCAGCGTCATGCGACGACGATTGAATTTGAAGACGCGCTGCTTGCCACGACTTGATAAAGCGTGATCTGGGGGGGCAGCACTGTCGTCTACGCAGACCGTTCGCTGTCCAGGTTCGGAACATCGCCGCCACCAACATTCGCGACAGGATCTTTCTGTGTGTCCCGATCGGCGGGCGTATTCGGTCCGCGCACGACCCGAGGAGTGGAGCCCGTCGGACTTCCCCCTCGCCAAGATGGCACCGTTCGACATTCGAGTCTCGGTCACAACCGGGCTGCAGATCATCGGCAAATCCGAAAACCGTACAACTTCTGCTCGCGCGCTGGATCGCGGTTGGCCTCAGCCGTTCTCAAGTGCTTGGCCAACCCGGCCGTAGCAGGAAAAGGAGCATGCAGCGAGTCCTGGCCGCCACGCTCGACAGCCCAGACAAACCATGAACTGCGACCTAGACGGCATCCCCCGCCTGTTCGATGCGCATAGACGCAGCCTGCGCCTCCGGGAACCCGGGCCCAGTGATCCACTGAAGCGGCATCCTCCATGCTCGAAGACTCGCTCGGCAGCACGGACGCGGAAGCCCTCTCCGCTCTAGTTCTCCCTACCGGGCCAGCCAATCCGGCTTGCTGTTCGGCTAATCAGTGCGCTGTGTGGTCTGTAGCCTCAAAGCCCCCTGAGCAAAACTCCGCCCAATCCCGCCCCAAATCCCATGGACCCTGTGGTCCACAACATGTAAGTGATAATAAAGATTATGGATTTTTGAATACTAATTTCAGTACAACACAAACCACCACCCCGTCGCTGCCCGACGAAGCCTCACCCCGCGCAATTTCCCGCTGATCCAGAGACCTTTTTTTTCGGCGCCCCGACGGAAAAAAAGTGTCCCGGAAAGCGGGGGCCCCAGCCGTGCAGCCAGTTCACGTCGAGAGCATTCACAGCCCACTCGGCAAACCCACGCCTAGTGCTGCGCCCCCGCAGCCACGCAGCAAGCTCGCGCCGAGTGCCCCCACAGCCCACTCCGCAAACACAATGCTAGTGGTGCGTAGCCTCGCGCCCCTGACTCTCGTCGAAAGCCAAGCGATCGCGAACGTCGCTCAAGTAGTGCCGCAAGCGACCAATCACCATGTCGATGGCGACGTAATTCTCGCCCCCTTCGGGAATGATCAGATCGGCCCAGCGCTTCGAAGGCTCGACGAACTGCAGGTGCATCGGCCGCACGCTCTTGTAGTACTGCTCGCGCACCGACTGGAAGCTGCGACCGCGGTGCTCGATGTCACGGCGCACGCGACGCAGCACCCGGATATCCGCGTCGGTATCGACGAACAGCTTGATATCCAAGAGCTCGCGCAGCTCATGCTCGACGAACAGCAGGATGCCTTCGACGATGATGAACGGCGCCGGATCGACGTGGCGTCGCAGCGGCAAGCGCGCATGCGCCTTGAAATCGTAGACCGGCATGTCGATCGCCTGCCCGGCCCGCAGCGACCGCAGGTGCTGCACGAGCAGCGAGGTCTCCAGCGAGTCGGGGTGATCGTAGTTCAGCTGCTCGCGCGCGGTCTGCGCCATATCGGAGCGATCGCGGTAGTAGCTGTCGTGATCGAGCACCGCCACTGTGCCCACCGGCAGCCCTTCTACGATCTTGGCTGCGATGGTGGACTTGCCTGAGCCGGTTCCGCCGGCGACGCCGATGACGAGGGGACGCACGCGGCGCGTTTTATCACATCCGCTACTTTTTGCGGATGATCGTGAGGCCATCCGCGATCGGCAGCATGACCACCTCGACGCGCGGGTCGCGCGGCAGCGCATCGTTGAGCGCCCGCACCGCCTGCAGATCGGGGTCGTTCTCACGCGGATCGACAACGCGGCCGTCGCGCAGCACGTTATCGACACACAGGATGCCGCCGGGCCGCAGGCGCGAGATGATCGCCTCGTAGTAGTTGCCCTGGTTGCGCTTGTCGGCATCGATGAAGCCGAAGTCGAAGATCGGCTGCTGGTTCGGCAGCGCCCCTAGGGTCTCCAGCGCCGGAGCGATGCGCAGATCGATCTTGCGCGCCACACCAGCCTGGTCGAAGTAGCGACGGGCGATGTCCGTCCACTCCCGGCTGACATCGCAGCACAGCAGCTGTCCGTCTTCCGGCAGGGCGCGGGCGATGCAGATCGCGCTATAGCCCGTGAAGGTGCCGACCTCGACGGCGCGCCGGGCCCCGATGGCTCGCACGAGCAGGCTCATGAAGCTGCCCTGCAGCTCGGCAATCTGCATGACCTGCGCAGGGCCCAGCCGGGCCGTCTCCTCGGCCAGCGCCGACAGCACCGCGTCGCGTCGCGTCGAGTGACAGGTCACGTACTCCTGCAGCTCCTCGGTCATGGGCACAAACTTGCCGGACATCCACGCCTCCCTTTTCCCTCTTTAGAACGTTGCGAGCAGGGGCTGTCGGCGGCTTAGCCGCGCTTGCTGGCCCGCCGCGAGCCCGTCTTGGCAGCGGCCTCGCCCGACTGACCCAGGCTGGCGAGCTGCCCCTCCTCCAGGATCGAGCGCGCCAGCCAAGCGCGCATCGCCGGCAGCTCTTCGTTGCGCCACTTGTCCGACAGCCGCAGCGACAGAAACGTCTGAAACGCCGCCCGCAGCATGGCATCCAGCTGATCGATCAGCTCGACGCGCTCGTTCAGCTGCTCGCTGTCCTCTTCGCTGAGCAGAGCCGGCAGCTTCACGCGACGCAGATCGAAGCCCTCGGCGCTGACCGCCGCCTGCCAGATCTGCTCGCCCCCGTTGTCGCCGCGACCGCGACCACCGCGCAGGAAGAGCAAGTCGACCTCGCGCACGGTCAGGCCACCCGCGATGGCATAGCGCACATCAGGGGTCATCGCCGGAGCGACCCCGCGGGCCGTGATCTCGCCCGCCCCTTCGCCCAAGGCCTTGAGCACCACGCGCTCGCCGACCACGATGCGAAACTCATCGCCGAGCTCACTTTCGGCGAAGTGGCCGCCGCCGCTCTCGTCGTCGGAGTGATAGATGAGCCAGGTCAAAAATTCCCGACCGAGATACCGCCGATCTTCCAGATCCAGGCTCAGCGCGGCGCGCTGGCTATCGATCGGCGTCTCGCCAGACTCGGCGATCGCGTCGCGCAGGCTGGGCTCACTGCCCCGCCGGGTTCGTTCTTCCGCTTGCATAACCGCCGCTCCTATTCGTCCTCATCGCCCAGCCCAGCGAGCGGGCAGGGGCGTAGACCAGAAAAACCGCCCAAGAGCTCGCTCGTCGGACGCGCTTGGCTCAGGGCCTCGGCCAGGGCCACCGTCTCGGCGTAGGCCTTGGCCCAGAAGCCCGGCCCTTCGAGGTCGATGGCGATGTTGAAGGTCTGCGAAAAAATCTGCAGGAACGCTTCGTTCATCGCCTTCGAGTGCGAGCTGAAATAGAGCTTCTGATCGTCGAGATGCCAGATGACATCGGCGGTGCGCGTCTTGGGCGGGGTCCGCCGGCGCAGATCGAGCGCGATCATTTCCTTCAGCTCACGCAGCGCACCAGCCGACAGCGGCTCTTTGCGCTGCGCCTCTAGCTCGCGCTGACGCACCCGCAGCAGGCGCTTGACCTCAGCAGCGGGGGGCTTAAGGACATCGACGCGCAGCGACAGCAGGATGCGACCATCGACGAAGAACTTGCTGAAGCTCAGGTCCAGGTCGTTCTCGTCGAACAGGCTGCACCAGCCGATCGACTTTTCTTCTGCACGACTCGACTCTGGATCCAGCGGCAGGAGAGCGTGAGCCTGCACCGCTTTTTCGAATCCCTGACGGAAATCCTTCGGCGGTGTCGAGAGCACGCGGTAGCGCCGAAGCGCCATGCTAGAGGACAAAAATCCCATGGGCGCGGATGATAGGGCCCACCTTGGGGGCTGGCAAAAAACGCGGTGAAATCGTCCCTTTGCCGGCGAGCTCAGCGACGCCGGGCCGCAAACGGAGGGCCGGGATGCCGTGAAAAAGCCATGAAAATGGCTATGGTCCGCGGCGCTTCCGTCTAAGATCCGTACATGGTCAGTGAAGCGCTCCCCGCAAGAACGCGAGCGACCTCCCCCCGCCTGCCCGTCAGCGGCTGGCTGCGGAGGCTGCGCCCGGGGCTGTGGTTGGGCCTTCTGGCGCTGCTCTTGTCGACGGCCGCCTGCAGCCTGCGCAAGGTCGCCTATGGCATGGCCAACCGTCTGATCGTCAGCCGGCTGTCGGACACGTTTCATCTCGACGATAAGCAGCGGCAGCTATTGCAGACCAAGGTCGCCGGCCTGCACACCTGGCACCGTCAGGAAGAACTGCCGCGCTACGTTGCGCTCATCGACGCCTTCCTGCCAAAGCTGGAAAACGGCCTGGAAAAAGCCGAGCTGGACTGGCTGGTGCGCGAGGGAAATAGCGCCATCGAGCGGCTGGCTGGCCGCGCCGCCCCCGAGTTTGCAGGGGTGCTCGACAGCCTGAGCCCCCAGCAGATCAATCAGTCGGCGGCCGAGATGAAAAAGAGCGAGCGCGAGCGCTTTGAGAAGCTCGAAGCCACCGAAGAAGACTACGTGCGCCATCGCCTGAAGGCCGGACGGAAGAACCTGTCGACGTGGCTCGGCACCTACACGCCGCAGCAGATGGCCGAGTACGAGCGCTTCGTCCGCAAGAACCGCCCCGAGGAGCTGCGCCGCAGAAAGCGCACGCAGCAGAACCAGCAGGTACTCCTAGACGCGCTGCGCAGCCACCGCGGCGTGCCCGCCCTGACCCACATCCTGTCGCGCTGGATGACCCGGCAAGAAGCCGAAGAGACGCAGGACTTCCAGGCCGCCGAGGGTCGCAATATGAACGACTATCTGGACTTCCTGCTGACGATGGATCGCTCGCTGTCACCGGCTCAGCGCACCCACCTTATGAACGAGCTTAAGGCCTGGCGCCGCGACTTCGACGAGCTGGCCCACAACCGCTAGCCAGCCTCCCGGCCATGTAGACGCCCCTGCCGCCGACCCGAGCCCAACCGAACACCCGTCAGCCAGGCAAGACCGCCCGGCTGCGACCTTCCCCCCAGCCTGTCAAGCCCCACCGCCCAGCGAAAATGTCCGCAAAAACCAACAATTCGGCCGCGACGACCCCGAGCGCGGCAGGTTATACTCAGGGTGCTCATGCTGTCTTGGCTGATGCAGCCTCGGGTCGGGGGGAGACGGGACAGAGCGGACGGGGGATGCAAGTCCTGCCCGCGCAGCCGCCCCCCTTGCCGTTGCACGCCGAGCCCGTGAAGCCGGTCCACACGCCTTTTTTTCCTATGAGCACGGTCCCAAGCCCAGTCGCCTCCGCAGCACCCCAGCGCACCGCCGCGGCGGCGAAGTCGGCGTTTATGATCTGCTCGCGCCTGATGCAGAGCGTAAACACCGTCGTCCACGGCAAGGCCGAGGTGGTGCGGCTGGCCGTCGTCGCGCTGGCGGCGCGGGGCCATGTGCTCTTCGAGGACATCCCCGGGGTGGGCAAGACGACGATTGCTCGGGCGCTGGCTCGCTCGATCGGCGGCGTCTTCCGGCGCATTCAGTTCACGTCGGACCTGCTGCCCTCGGATGTCATCGGCGTCTCGGTGTGGAACGAAGAGACGCGGGCCTTCGAGTTTAAGCCGGGTCCGATCTTTGCCAACGTCGTTCTCGCCGATGAGATCAACCGCGCCGCGCCGCGCACCCAGTCCAGCCTGCTGGAGGCGATGAGCGAAGGCCGCGTTTCCGTCGATCACTACACCTACACACTCAAGCAGCCGTTCCTGGTGATGGCGACGCAGAATCCGCTGGAGCACTACGGCACCTACCCGCTGCCCGAGTCGCAGATGGATCGCTTTCTGCTGCGGCTGCGCCTCGGCTATCCCTCGCGCTTTGACGAGCGACGGGTGGTGGTGCGCGGCAGTCAGCACGATGCCGTCGAAGAGCTGCAGCCGGTGGTGACCCTGGACGAGATCACGGCGCTGCAGGACACGGTGCACCTCGTGCGCGTCGAAGAGTCGCTGCTTGACTATGCCGAGCGCATCGTCGCCGAGACCCGACGCTCACCGCACCTGCAGCTGGGCGTATCGCCGCGTGGCTTTCAGTCGTGGTATCGCGCGGCCCAGGCGCGGGCTCTGACCGAAGGTCGCGACTACTGCGTGCCCGACGATCTGCGCGAGCTCGTCCTGCCGGCCCTGGCCCATCGTCTGGCGCTACCGAGCGGCAGCCAAGGTGGGTACAGCGATGCCCAAGGCGGCAGCCGCGCCGAAGCCGAGCGCATCCTGAGCAACATCCTTGAGCGCATCCCGATCCCCTGAGCCGCTCGCCTGAGCCGCTCCCCGGGCGGCGGGGTGAGCTGCCCGGCCCTCATTGATTGATAGGCGAAGTACCCATGGCCAAGTTCGACGATTTTGATCCCAGCGACTACATGTCCACTCCGCGGCTGGATGTGCCCAGCCTGATCGCGCTGGGGCAGAAGCTGCTGCTCGCCGCCCCAGCCGGTTTGCCGAAGGCCGCTGAGACCAGCAAGGCCACGCTGCAGGCGGCGATCGAGGCCCTGCTGAGCCGCTGGCAGAGCGGTCCGCAGGAGGACCCAGCGCAGCGCATGCGGCCGGTAGATGTCGGTGCGGACACCAGCTGGGCGTGCCTCAAGGGCCGACTAGAGCCGCACGCCTGGCTCGATCCGACGCGCAGCCCCGATGCCACGGTTGCTCGTGAGCTCGTCGGCAAGCTGTTTCCCAGCGGCCTTTCGTTTACGCAGCTTGAGTACGCGGCCCAGTGGGCCGAAGCGACACGCCGCATCCACCTGATCGCCGACGAAGGGCTTGAGCCGACGCTCCGACGCTTGTGCGGCGACCTCTTTGTCGACGAGCTCCTGCACTGGCACGGCGAGTATACAAAGATGATCGGGGCGGTCTCCGAGCCAGAGCCAGGCAGCCCGCAGGCAGCGCCGAGCGAGTCCTCGGCCCCGTCGCTGCATGTGGTCCGAAGGCAGGCCGCGCAGGCGATCCTGGCCTGGCAGGTCCAGCTGGTGGCGCTGCACCTTACCGGTCACCCGGGGGCCCGCGAAGGCCTGCACCCCACGGACGACTGCCGCAACCTCCCGCGCAGCTAAGCCGGGATTGTACCGATCCGCAGCGTCGCATCGGGGTCGCGGATCGGGGTCGCGAAAGCGGCCGAAGCGACGACGATCTGCGATACGATAAGTCGGTTACTCGAAGGAATTGGCGATGACAGCGCAGAGGACAAAGGCTTTTCGCAGTGGGGTTTCGCGGCGGGCACTTCTGGGGGCCGCCATGGGGTCGGCACCGCTCCTGCTCTCGCCGGGTCCAAGCTGGGCCCTGCCTCCCGTCAAGACCGGGCTGCAGCCTCCTAAGCTTGTGCTTCTGCTCGTCGCGGACCAGTTCCGAGCCGACAACCTGGCTCGCTACAGCTCGATGTTCGTCGAGGGTGGGCTCAAGCGCCTGCTGCGCCAGGGGGCCTTTGCCATCGGCCGCTACGGCCAGCAGAACACGTATACCGGCCCCGGTCATGCGCTCATCGCCACCGGCTCGTACGGCTATCTCAACGGCATCACCCAGAACAAGTTTTGGAACCGCCAGAGCGGCAAGGCCGAGTCGATGCTCTACGATCCCCAGGCCACGGTGCTGGGCGAAAAAGAGCTGTCGCTCGACGATGACTCTTCGCCGCGCAACCTCGTCGGCAGCACCGTCTTCGACGAGCTTCGCCTGACCAGCCAGGACTCGCGGGTCTTGGGCGTGGCGCTCAAGGCGCGCGGCGCCATCCTGCTTGGCGGCCACCTGGGACGGGCCTACTTCTTCTCAGATCAGACGGGCGAGTTCACGACCTCGACGTTTTACGCCAAGGACCTGCCGGACTGGGTCAAGGCCTGGAACAAGAAGAAGCTGGCCGACGCCGGCTTCAACAAGCCGTGGGAGCGCCTGCTGCCGCCGGCCTCGTATCCGACGATCGATGACTCGCCATACGAGGCCGATCTGAAGGGCCTGGGTCGCGTCTTTCCGCACGCCGTGAACGGCAAGCTGCAGGCCCCGGGGCCGGCGTTTTACGAGACGATCAGCTACGTGCCGCTCGGGCTCGACCTGACGATGGACTTCGTGCGCGCTGCGCTGGCTGGCGAACAGCTTGGGCGACGCGGTGTCACCGACGTGCTGGCGGTCTCGGTCAGCACCACGGATCTGGCCGGCCACCTCTTCGGCCCGCTCTCGCACGAGTATCAGGACATGGTGCTGCGCCTCGATCGCGCCATCGCCGCGCTGCTGAGTGATCTCGACAAGCAGTACAAGCCGGGCGAGGTCATGGTGCTGTTCACCGCCGACCACGGCGCCGCCCCAATCCCCGACGAGATGGCGCAGCGCAGCCTGTTCGCCACGCGGGTCAAGAAGCCTTCGATCAAAGACAAGATCAACAAGGCTCTATCAGAGCAGTTCGGGGTGACTGGCGACTGGGTGGTGGCGCTGGAAGATCCCTCGGTGTACCTGTCGCCGAAGCTGATTGCGCAGGCCAAGGCCGATCCCTCGGTGGTCGAAGAGGTCGCGGGCCGTGCCGCGCTGGAGCTTCCGGGCATGCTCGGCTACTACACGCGCACGCAGCTTCTGAGAGGCTGGCTGCCGCCGACCGATGCCGCGATGGCGGTGTCGCGCAGCTACTTCCCGACGCGCGGTGGCGAGGTGGTGCTGGTCTCGGCCCCGTTCTGCTTCTGGGGCAAGTACGGCGACAAAGAGCTCGGCACCTCGCACGGATCGTTCTATCGCTACGACACCGACGTGCCGATCATCTTCAACGGTCCGTGGTTTGCGCCCGGGGACTATGGCGTTGTCGATCAGGTCGATTTCGCCGCGACGCTGAGCCACGTCCTGCGCACTACACCACCAGCCGCCGCCGCTGGGCGACCGATTACCGCTGCCCTTAAGCCGTATCCCCGCTAAGCCGATGCGCAGATCACAGACGCTCGCGGTACTGGGGTTGCTGTGGTTGTCAGCCTGCTCGCATCCGACGGCCAGCGTGCCGGTCGCACCGCTCGCGACGGCAACCCCTACTCCTCTGACCATCAACCAGCCGGACTGCCGCGGCATCGATCTCAAGCCCGCCACCTCGGGCATCGAGCAAGAGGAGGGCCTGGGCAGCGGCCCCGACACCGTGCAACACGCGGAAGCCGGTCGCAGCTGTCAGCTCGCCGATGACAACCTGGCAGCAGCGGGACGCGCCATCCTGGCCGAAGTCGATCGTCGTCGCAGCCTGCCGGCCGCAAAGGTCACTCGCTGGGATGGCAAGAGTCGCCTGCTCTACGAAGACCGTGTGGTCGGCCGCTATCCGCTCTCCCCAGCCGAGCGCGCCCAGCTGCAAAAAAACGGCTTCGTCGTCGCTGAGCGCCTGACCCACAGCACCTACGGCTGGGCGTTTCACGAGCTGTATCAGTCGCAGCTACCGCTCTACATCTCGGTCGACGCCATCCTGCATGCCATCTACGCCTCGAACGACAAGCTGCTGGCCACCGTCGAGAGCGAGCGTCTGGCACCGCTTCTGCAGAGCGTGCTCCAGGCCCTGCACTGCGCGCTTGCCGCCCAGGCCGCGAGCTCTCCCAGCGAGCAAGCGCGTGACGTAGATCTGTACCTAACCGTCGCCCGTAGCCTGCTTGCCGGCGCGAAAGTGCCCAGCGTGCTCGGCACCGATGCCGAAGTCAGCGCGCTGCTGTCGGCCATCGAAAAGCCGGGCGGGCTGGTCGAGCTGTCCCTCTTTGGTCGCCCGCGCAGCATCGACTTTGGCGCCTATCAGCCGCGCGGCCACTACGACGGCAAGCTGGCGCATTATTTCCAAGCCGTGATGTGGCTGTCGCGGCTGGAGCTCAACCTGGTCTCGCGCGGGTGCCGAAGCTCGCAGCCCGGCATGCAAAAAGACCCCAGCGAGACGCCGCGCGAAGGGGCGCTGGCGCTGGCCTTGGTCGAGCTGGCTGAGCGAGCCGGAGCCATGGAAGCCATCGCTCTCCTCGATCGTGCGTTCGCGCTGTTTGCCGGCCGACGCGAGGATGTGTCGATCGCCGATCTGGCTGCGCTGCGCAAGCGGGCCGGTCTTTCCGGTGCGCCGTCGCTGGATGACGCGGCCAAGCTGCGCGCCGCCATCGGAAAAGACTTTGTTCGCACCGCCCGCCTACACCCCATGCCGCCCGGCGTCAAAGATGCGGAGCTTCCGGTCATCGCGACGTTTCTGGGACCGCGCGTCGTGCCCGATACCTCGGCGGTGCACCGCCTGGTCCACGACGCCATCCCCAACCGCCACCTCTTGCACGCCGGCGACATCGCCTATGTGCTGGGTCTCGATCGCGCACACAGCCATCTGCAAAAAGACCTCGCCGCGTTTCCCAGCCTGGATGCTGCGCTGGTCGCCGCGCGCACGCAGCTTCTTTCCAACCTGGGTGGCCCCGATCTGTACTCGGTCTGGCTTAGCGCGCTGACCAAGCTCGCCGCGCCGGTAAGCGGCGTCGTGCCAAGCTTCATGACGAACGAGGCCTTCGCCGATCTGCGCATGAACTCGCTCGTCGCCGGCTTTGCCCAACTACGACACAACAACGTCCTTCTGGCTGGACAAGAGATCGGCGCCGCTGGCTGCGAGATCCCCGATGGCTTTGTCGATCCGGTGCCCGCAGTCTACGACGCGCTTTTGGAATACAGTCGGCGCGGCGAGGCGCTGATGGCCACCCTCGATCCCAGCGATGCGCTGGGGACTCGCGCCTACTTCGATCGCCTGTCGCGCACACTGCGCGTCCTTTCTGCCATCGTGCAGGATGAGCTGGCCGGCCGCGCTCTGTCCGTTGAACAGCGCCGCTTCCTGTCGATGGTGGCCGAGTTTCACCCCCCCAGCACCGGCGGACCCGCGACGTACACCGGCTGGTACTTTGACCTGTTCCGCTCGCGCCAAAAAGACGGACTCGCCGATGCTGCGCTGATCGCCGACTACTACCTGTCAGCCGAGACGCAGGAGGCGGCCCACGTCGGGGTCAGCCCGCCGCAGCTCGGCTTCTTCGTCGTCGATACCGGAGGCCCGCCGCGCCTCTTTGTCGGCCCGCTGGCCCGCGCTTTCGAGTCGGTCGGTACCTCGGCCAAGCGCTTCCGCGACAGCGATGTCGATGCCGCCCCCAAGGTCGAGCCCTGGGCCAAAAGCTATCGCGTCGCCGGCCTGCCCGAGCCGCCCATGGTCGTCGAGCAGCGCGGCGATGACTTCGCGGTCTTTAGCAGTCGCGATCTGGGGCCGGTGACGCTGACGGCGCTAGACCATCACCGCCGACCGCTGCGCTCGCTGACCCTGCCGGTGGGGCAGAAAGCGGTGCTGTTCCGCTTCGGTCCGGCGGGCCAGGGACGAAGAGCGATCGAAGCGCTGCGCGTGCGCGTGGGCACGTTCACCTACGTCGCCGTGGCGCACGAAAACGCCATCGAGATGTCGCCCATCGACTTCACGCTCGGCGGCATGCGCGGCAACGAGCAGTAGCCCACCGCGGGGCTAGGCCGCCCGCAGTTGTCGCCACAGCGTCCACGGCAATGACGGTCGCAGCAGCGTCCCCAGCGAAAGGCCATAGCGACGCGCGAAGGCCGCGGCGATGAGCCCCGCCGACAGCGCATAGGACAGCGCGCTGGCCTGCGCTGCCCCGACGATGCCATAGCGCGGTAAGAGGTAGACGTTCGCGCCGACATTGGCCAAAAGCGCCAAAAGCTGCGCCCACAGAATGCTGCGCGGATAGCCGTGCTCGCCGGAGAGCGTGCCGGCCAGGGGACTGGCAAAGCAGGTCATGACGCAGCCCAAAAGCACCCACAGACAGGGGGCAAACGATCCGGCAAAGCGCGCCCCAAAGACCAGCACCAAAAGCGGCTGCCCGACGAGCCACATGCACGCCAAGGCCAAGAGCCCCAGCCACAGCGAAAGCTTGGCGCTCCGCAGGGTACACAGCGCGACGTCTTCGGCGGCCGCGGCCTTGGCGAACAGCACGGCGTTGAGCGTGCTCGGCACAAACAGCACCAGCTCAGCGACGCGCACCCCGGCCTGATAAAGCCCCAGCTCGTGCGCCATCACGGCCGGCGGAACCAGCTTTTCGATCAGGTAGATGTCGATGCGCAGCAGCAAAAGATCGAGGAGCACGCCGACATAGCTGCGCAGCCCGATGGCCCGCACGCGCGCCTGCAGATCACCCCGCGACACATCCGGCGGGGGCGACGACAGCGTGGGGTCGGGCGACGGAGGAGCGACGGTCTCCGCCGGCACGCTGCGGGCCGCCACGATCCACAGCACATACGCCGCAAGCTGCAGACCCAGCGCGCTTTCCGGCTGCAGCCAGCCAGCACGCCACAGGACGAAAAGGAGGACGCTGAGCGCAAGCTGCACCAAGAGGTTGATGCGGTTCTGCACGGCGAAGCGCTGGCCGCCCCAGAGCAGCGCGTTGTGCACATCGCGCACGAACTGCAGCAGCACCAGCCCGACGATCAGCGCCAGCACAGCCGGTGTACGCAGTGGCAGCGAAAGCCGTGGGGCCAGCTGGGCATAGAGCGGCGCCGAGACGAGCAGAGCGCCCGCCATCGCCAGCCCGTGCCGCCAGCTCAGCTTTCGCAGCGCCGCGATGATTGACTCACCTTCGCCCTGCCCGCGCGCCTGCCCGGCGGCAATCGCCAGCCCTCCCGGCAACCCCAGGGACAGCAGCGCGACGAGGAGGTTGACATCGACAAGCGCCGCCGCATATGCGCCGAGCCCAGCCGGCCCCAAGCCCCGCGCCAACAGCGCCCCCTGCACAAGCGCCATCGGCATCAGCACGCCGCGCGTCAGCAAGGCGGCGATCGCAGTCGGCAAGAGCCGCGGCGCACTTCCGGGCCCCGCTTCGCTCTTAGTCGCGCGTGCCACTGCGATAGGGATCAAACGGGGGCAGGCCGCTGCGCTCGCCGGCGATGCGGGCTAGCTCATCGGCGGTGTAGGCATCGCTACTGCCCTCGGGCAGGTGGG
This sequence comes from uncultured Myxococcales bacterium, assembly GCA_937952145.1. Classification (GTDB taxonomy): domain Bacteria; phylum Myxococcota_A; class Polyangia; order Palsa-1104; family JAEUJZ01; genus JAEUJZ01. Next base: position 90,882 of record CALFYE010000497.1, on the reverse strand, counting down.
TTCGAATGAACTCTTCGATGGCCCGGCGCCCCTTGCGCCCCATGCGATCTTCACCGCTGCTGCCGTCTGAACAGTCGGCCCACTTCTCGTAGATCTCGCGTCGCCGCAGCGAAGCCGACCGGCTGGCTCCCCAGATCGCCGACAGCTGATCGCCGAGGGTGGCCATGCCTTTTTCGGTCGATTCTTGCAGCCACTTCTTGCGTAGCTCGGCGCGCTTCTGTTCCGAAAAATCGGCGAAGCGTCGCTTCTCGGAATAGTAGGGATCTTGGTTCTTGCCGCGTGTCAACAGGTCGGTGAGATCGAACGAGAAGGTCCCGCCTTTCTGGAAGCCGATCGGGAAGCGGTTCTCGAAGCTCATCGTGCCGTCTTTTTTGATGTGCGCGATGAAGTTGCGCGTCTCGCAGCGGTAGCCGCCATCCTTCTGGGCAATGAGCTCAAATGGCGGCTCTTTCTTTTCTTCCAGTCGCTCGTCTTTGAGCAGGCGATCGGGGGCCTTGGGAATCGGCGCGCCCGCCGCCGGAGCCCCGACAATCGTGGCCAGGCTCTTGGGGAACAGATTGATCGGCCCCTTGGGCATCGGCACCGGCGGTGCATCGATGGGCTGCGGCGGCTGGGGCGGCACGATCAGCGCTGGGCTGGGGCTGTCGGGGGTGTCCTTGGGACGATCGACCGGCAGAAGCTGACGCGGCAACGGCCGGGCCACCGGCTGCGGCACAGGCGGCGTGGGCTTGGCTGGCTCGGGTGGCTTGGCCGGCTCAGGCGGCGGCTCGGGTGCAGGCGGCGGCTTGGGACGCTGCAGGACCTCCATGCGAATCGGCTGCGAGCGGCGATTCAAGAACGGCAAGGGCCGCAGATAGGCGGCGAGCAGCAGGCCGCTGTGCAAGAGCACGGCCACCGTAAGCCCGGTGGTCATGCGTCCGCGCATACGGGAACCTAGTCCCGCTGCCTCGGCGAGTCGGCTACTCGACATCAATGCGGCCATCGCTGCCGAGTATGTCACAAGGCCTCTAGGCTGTCGCCATTTCGCACACTCGGGCCTTCATCGCTACGCGTCTGACAGGAGCCAAAACCACGCCGAGATCGCAGGGGTTCACAGCGACGTCCAAGCAGCTCACAATGCCAAGGTGGCAAACATGCAACCGGCCCCGCGGGGCCGAGGGACTGGGGGGAGCGAGCCGCGCTCAAGTAGGCCAACGCTGGCGCTGGTTCTCGCGACGCTGTCACTCACCGCCGGGCCGCCGGGAGCGGCCGAGGGCAAGCCCAAGCGGGCCGTCGAAACGCCGCCGAAAGTGGGCGCCGCAGCCGCCCGCGAAAAGCCGAAGCCAGCCCTCGTGCTGCCGGAAGTCAGCGTGTCCGCAGCCGATATTCAGCGACACACCCAAGCCCTCGCAGCGATCGCGCAGGACCCCGCGCTGTCAACGGGCGATCGCGGCAGCCGCACGCGGCAGTACATCGCCGAGCAGCTCTACGAGAGCGGGCTGGCCCCGGGCGGCGATGGCGAGCATGGCGCGGCTGGCTTGCTGCAGGCGGTTCCGCTGCAGGGGCAGAGCTCGATGCTGCAGGGCCGCCCGCGCTTCGTCGGGACCTCGACCACCATCCCGGTACAGGTCACGGTGGCGGCGCGCGAGCTGGTGCTGTGGAGCGGACTGCCGCAGCCCGAGGTCAGCGTCAAAGACAGCGAGCTCGTGTTCATCGGCTATGGCATCACCGCCGCCGAGCGGGCCTGGGATGACTACAAAGGCATCGACGTGCGCGGCAAGACAGTGCTGATGCTCGACGGACTGCCGCGAGAACTTTCGGCCGCCGGCGTGGCCTATCGCGGGGCCGGCCGCTACGCACAGAAGTTTTCGGAGGCGCTGCGACGCGGTGCCATCGCCGCCGTACTGATCCACAGCCCGTCCCAATCCGAGCACTCGCTGGATACGCTGCGTGCCTACTTCGGCAGCGAACGACTGCTTGCACCGCTGGCCCGCGATGGCGTTGCCCTGCAGGCGGCGGGCTATCTGCACGACGAAGCGGCCCGTCGGGTGCTGTTGGCCGGAGGGTTAGATCTGGAGGCGCAGCAGCAAGCCGCCGAGACCCGCGAGTTCACGCCGCAATCGCTGCGCGTGCGCATGAGCGCCCAGCTCAAGAACCAGACGCGCAGCGTCGACAGTGCCAACGTGGTCGGCATCCTTGCGGGATCCGACGAAGCGGCCCGTGGCGAGGCCGTGGTGATCAGCACGCACCACGATCACCTGAGCGCGATCGCCGATGGCAGCGGTGGGCAGCAGCTGCTGCCTGGGGTGCGCGATCGGCTGGTTGGCGTGGCCGGCCTGCTGGCGATGGCGCAAGCGACGCGCAGGCAAGCCCCGGCTCGTCGCTCGCTGATCTTTGCCGTGCTGGGTGGCCACAGCGAGTCGTTCGTCGGCGCACAGCGCCTGATCAAGCGCCTGCCGGCCCCGGCGCAGCGGGTGGTGGCGCAGATCAACATCGATGGCCTAAACGTCGGCCCAGCTAGCGCCGAGCTTGTGCAGATCGGCCGCGGCAAGTCGACGCTCGATGAGCTCCTCGACAGCGTGGCGAAGGCGACCGGACGCACGGTCATCGCCGACCGCAAACCCGAGCGCGGCCTGCTGTACCGCAGCGAGTCGCTGGTCTTTGCCCGCGCCGCAGCCCCGGTGCTGTTCCTGGCGCCACCTGATCTAGAGCAGTATCTGACCACCGATTACCTGCGTCCCAGCGACACGCTGCGCGAGTCGTTCAGCTTCGCCGGAGCGGCCCAGGACTGCGCCCTTCTCTATCAGCTTGGCTGGCTGACAGCGGACTCTCCCACTCCTCCCTACTTCGTCCCTGGCGACGAATTTGCGCCACGCGCTCCCGCCGCCCCTAGCGCCGCGCCCTAGCCCCAAAAATCCCCCGGTCGTTTCCAACAGATCAGCGCGCCGCCGACCGATCGCGTGGATGCCCCCCCCCGCGTGAAAAAATCGCTCGCATCACCGCAGATCGAACATCGCGGAGGCGCGTTTTGGAGAGGCAAGGAGATGACAATGATGAAGGTTCTCGCCTCAACTCTCGCGCTGCTCTGCTTGCCGGCCCTCGCTTCCGCCAACGCGCTGCGCGCTGATGTCGGTCCGTATGAAGTGCAGGTGCTGATCGACGGCGTGCCTTCGCAGACCTACTACCACAGCGGCGAGTCCTACGTGCTGGGGTCGCGCGGTGCCCGCTACACGCTGCGCGTCTTCAACCGCTCGGGTCAGCGCGTCGAGGCGGTGGTCTCGGTCGATGGTCGCGATGTCATCGATGGCCGCACGGGCGACTATCAGCGCAAGCGCGGCTATCTGGTGGCGCCGTACTCGCAGATCGACATCGATGGCTGGCGGCTCTCGTCTGCCGAGGTTGCGGCCTTCCGTTTCTCGTCGGTGGCCAGCTCGTATGCCGGACGCACGGGGTCAGCGCGCGATGTCGGCGTAATCGGCGTCGCGATGTTCCCCGAACGGCAAGAGCCGCCCTACCAAGTTCAGATCCCGCGACCGTATCCACATCCCCGCCGCTACTACGAGGACGCGCCGTCTTCCGGGGCACGCGATGAAGCCGCCCAGCGCGGCGCCGATGCCGCTCCCGAAGCCAAGGCGGCCCGCCCCGCTTCACCGCCCCCGCCGAGTGGTTATGGTGGCGGCGCACTCGCTGAGCGCGAGCGTCCAAGCCAGCGTCCCGGCCTGGGCACGGCGTTTGGCGAGCGCGTGGACTCGGCAGTTCAGGAAGTCCCGTTCGTGCGCCAACATGCCAGCCAGCCGTCGGCGCTCTTGGGTCTGCGCTACAACGACCGCGCTGGGCTTTATGCCATGGGCGTCGATGTCGATGGTCGCGGCTATCCCTACAACGACAGCGATCTGCGACGCACAGCGCAGCCCTTCCCCAGCAACCGCAGCTACGCGCAGCCGCCTCCGGGTTGGGGCTGGGACTACTGACCGGACAGCGAGTCGGCGTTCTTGATCCCCGCCGCCTTTCGCCGATCCCGCTCGTCCAGCGCCCCCTGAATCAGCCAGACCAAGATCGGCTGCGTACTCGCCATAAGCATCGACAGCGCCGCCAGGCGCGGAATCCCCAGCAGTCGATGCGTCATGGGCACCTCAACCAACACCAGCGTCCCCAGGATCGCCCCCACCGCCGAAGCGATGTGCTGGACGGCGGACAGGAGGGACTGATATCGGGCCCGCTCTCGCTCTTTGGGCACCCGCGCTGACAGCGTCGTCGCCGCGATGTTCCGCCCCGACTGCGCCACCATGAACAGCGCGACCACGGCCTCGGCCGGCAAGAGCAGCCGGTCGAACAAAAAGCCGCTGGCCATCACTGCCAGCAGCGCGCCCGTCCCGAACAGCGACAGCTTGAGGCTGCCGTACATGTCGACAAGGCGCCCGACGATGCGCAGCGCGATGAAGCTGCAGACACCACCGATGGCGTAGATATGCTCCATATGCGGCCGCGGTACACCGCAGTTGTATTGGTAGTAGGCCGCCATGTTGGGGATGATGAGAAAGCTCGACAGCATCGAGGCGGCGATGGTCAAGAGCGCCAGGACGACCTCACGCCGCAGGACCAAGCGCTCCACGCTGAACTCGGATGACGCCGCTGCATCGCGCTTGTCCAGGTGACCGCGCACCGACGGTAAGAGCAACACACAGGCCGCTCCCAGCGTGGCTCCTAGGCCGGCCACGGCAAAAAACGGCAGCCGCCAGCCGCCGTGTCGCGAGAGCCACAGCCCGGCCGGTACACCCAGCACCGAAGCTACCGAGAACGCCCCCATCACCGCCCCGAAGGCCCGCCCCCGCCTCTCCGGCAGCACCAAGTCGGTCAAGATCGAGATCGCCAGCGACGTCGCCGGTCCCCCAAATAATCCAGCCACGATGCGGGCGAGGAGCAGGGTGTAAAGGCCAGTCGCAAAGCCCCCGGCCACAGTGCCAATGACCAGGCCGGCCAGCGATACACCCAGCGCGCTGCGACGATCGAAGCGATCGAGAAACAGCGTTCCCAGCATGCCCGCCACCGAGGCCGCCGCCGCATAGCTGCCGGTTACCAGGCCCAGCCGCGAAGTGGGGATGCCCAGGGCGGCAGAGAAGTCCGGGCCCAGCGGCGTCACCATCATGAAATCGAGCACGTTGACAAATTGAATCCCCCCGAGGAGGAGTGTCAGCGTCCGCTCTGAGATTTTCTGCGCCAAAGGGGGTTCTCTATGCGCTGCGGTCAGAACGACCACAGCTAGCTTATCGTACTTCCGTAGGGCAGACGATGGGACGCAGTCTGAATGACGAAGGGAATCACCGACCTGGGAAATCTGCTAGCTCGCACCGTGTGGAGCCTCGGTACAGCGGCTCACTCCAGGCTACCTAGCGCCTCGCGCACGGCCGGATGACAGAGTGCGGCGGCCTCCTGCTCGAAGCGATAGTGACGGGCCCATGCAAAGCGCTGTCGCAGCATGCTGACGCCAGCGGTGTCCTCCGCCGGGTGCAGCATGATCTCCGTCACCCCAGGGCGGGCACCGCGGATCAGGAAGGCCAGGCGCTCCGCCGACATACCGCCACTATCGCTGAAGCCGACGAAGTGATCCGCGGCCTGTAGGCCGGCCCGCCGGACTCGGTGCCGAGCCCGCTCACTGAGTGATCGCAGCACCGCCCAGGCACCCGCCCGCCGCAGCACTCGCAAGCTCGCCGCTTCCTGGGGCACGCGGACATAGCCGACGCCGTAGTCGCTAGCCAAGCGCAGCGTCAGGTCAAAGAGCGGCGGCAAGAGGTGCACATGCTTGTGGCCATCGAGGTGCGAGAGCCGCAGCCCGGCGGCCTGTGCCCGCTCGATCTGCGCCCGCCACTCCGCCTCAATCGTTGCCAGCGGCAAGCGACCGCGCAGGTATAGCTGGACCAGCGGGGCCAGGCCGTCGGGGAAGCCCCCTCCCGTGGCCCCGGCGCAGAGCTCTGACTGGCGCGCCGCGTCCGATAGCGGCGGACCTTCGCAGAGGGTGAGATGAACACCCACGCCCAGCCGGGGGTAGCGCCCAGCAACCGCCACCGCTTCCGAGAACGCCTGCCCGTTGCACAGCAGCGAAGCACGATGCAGCGTCCCGGCAGCGGCCCCCCGCTCGACGGCTTGGTTCTGGCTATCGGTCCAGCCAAAGTCGTCAGCGGTGATCACCACCTGCCGACGGGCTGCCTCGCGGCTGGCTGGCATCCCCTACGCTCCCTTTCCGTGCTTGGCGAGGTGTCGCCGAACTTCGTCGATGTGCTTGCCGACCAAGATCTCGTGGTGCAGCACCAGCTCGATGCGTCCGTCGGGACCGATGACGTAGGTGACGCGCTGGCTGACGTTGAGGATTGGCCACAGGACATCGTAGCTGCGATTGATAGCCCGCCGCTCGTCGCCAATCATCGGGAAGGGCACGCCTTCTTTGTTCGCGAAGTCGCACTGAACCTGCTCTTTATCGACGGAAACCCCAATCACCTCAGCGCCCAGCTCGGCGAGCTCTGAGTAGTGGTCGCGGAACTGCCGCGTCTCGATGGTGCAGCCCGTGGTGAAGGCCTTGGGGAAGAAGAACAGCACGACTCGCCGGCCGCTTAGCTGCGAGAGCGATATCGTCTGTCCCTGACTGGTCGTCGCCGTGAACGGGGGGGCGGGGTCGCCGACGCGTAGCATGGGGATCCTTTCTGCGGGTCTGGGTCCGGCAGCGCCGGCAGGCGACACACTAAAGCGACCGGGGGGCCGGGACAAGCCCCGCGACATGTCCTCCTGCACCGCCAAATCGCCGCCCAAACCGCTGCCCAAACGGCGGCCCCAGAACCCGGTTTCTCGACGGAAAAAGACTTGACAGAGACTGGCGGCAGTCTTTACATCAACGCTCACATGAGTCGATTTCTACTCGCGCTGCGCTGCTTTTTGGCGGTGCTCATGCGTCGTCCCCTGCCGCAGCAGGCCGCGCTGACCCTGCTGCCCGCCGTGGAGAAGGAAGCGAGTCCCCCGACGGAAAAGCCGCAGGTCCCGACGGAAAAGCCGCCCGAGGCAGCGCCCAAAGAGCCCGCGCCAGCCCCCGTCGCGGCCAAGCCGCCGGTCCAAGAGGCCGCGGCCCCGGGAATCTCAGACAGCGAGCGGCTGGCCGCTTGTCATCGCGGCGCGGTCGCATTCCTTGGCGTGCTGCAGCGCGAGGGCCGGCTGCTCGACTTCCTGATGGAAAATATCGACGGCTATGCCGACGCGCAGATTGGCGCGGCGGTGCGCGACATCCACCGTGGCTGTCGCAAAGCACTTAACGAGCACATCAAGCCGCGCGCCATTCGCAGCGAGGCCGATGAATCGGTCGTTCGAGTCGAGGCAGGCTACGATCCCTCGCAGGTGCGAATGATCGGCCGCGTCACCGGCCGGCCACCGTTTGAGGGAACGCTTCGTCATCACGGCTGGCGGGCCGCGGAGATTCGGCTCAGCGACATCCCCAGTGGACACGACGCTACGGTCATCTGCCCAGCAGAGGTTGAGATCGGTGCATGAGCGCACATAGCCGCTACATCGTGGGTATCGATCTGGGTACGACGCATACCGTCGCGGCGTATCTCGACAGCCAGAGCTACGACCCGGAGGAGACGCCACCGACGCCGAGCCTGTTTGCGGTGCCGCAGGTGATCCAGCCTGGTCAGGTCGAAGCGCGGTCGCTGCTGCCCTCGTTCCTGTACCTAGCCGGCGAGCACGACTTTCCCAAAGGCGCGCTGGACCTGCCCTGGACCGGCGGCAAAGAGCGAAGCTACGTCGTCGGTGAGCTCGCGCGTCAGCACGGCTCGCTGGTGCCGCTGCGGCTGGTCTCTTCGGCCAAGTCTTGGCTCTGCTACGACGGTGTCGATCGCACCGCCGCCATCCTGCCGCACGCCGCCCCCGCAGAGGGCCCAGATGCCGTGCCCAAGGTCAGCCCCGTCGAGGCTTCGGCTCGCTACCTCAGCCATCTACGCGATGCCTGGGATGCGCAGTTTGCGGCCAGCGATCCCACGGCGCGCTTGGCCGATCAGGACGTCTTCCTCACCGTCCCCGCCTCGTTCGATGCCGTCGCGCGTGAGCTGACGGTGCGGGCGGCGCAGGCGGCGGGTCTCGCCAAAGTCACTCTCCTCGAAGAGCCGCAGGCCGCCTTCTACGACTGGCTGGGTCGCCACAGCCGCGACTGGCGAGCCGTCCTACGCGTCGGCGACACCGTCCTGGTCTGCGATATCGGCGGCGGAACCACCGACTTTTCGCTCATTTCCGTCGGCGAACACGACGGCAACCTGGCGCTGGAACGGATCGCCGTCGGCGATCACATCCTGCTCGGCGGCGACAACATGGACCTGGCGCTGGCTATGGGTCTCGCCAAGCGGCTAGAGCGCGATGGGCACAAGCTTGAAGTCTGGCAGCGACGGGCCCTCCTGCACAGCTGCCGGCAAGCCAAGGAAGACCTCCTTGCCGCCGATGGGGCGCGGGAGTCGGCTCCCGTCGTGGTGCTCGGTCGAGGCAGCAAGGTCATCGGCGGTTCGATTAAGACGCAGCTATTGCGTAGCGATGTTGAGCGCTTCCTGCTCGACGGCTTTTTCCCCCAGGTGGACCGTCAGGCGCGACCGCAGCAGGCCCGCCGCGCCGGTCTGCAAGAGATCGGCCTCCCGTTCGCAGCCGACCCGGCGATTACCCGCCACCTCGCCAAGTTCGTCGGCGATCACCGCCTGCCTTCGGCGGTGCTGTTTAACGGCGGCGTGATGAAGAGCCCGGTCCTGCGGGGGCGCATCGAGCAGGTCGTCGGAAGCTGGGCGAGCAGCGGTCAGCTCCGCTCGCTCAGCGATGCGGACTACGATCGCGCGGTAGCACTGGGGGCGGCTTACTACGGCGTCGTGCGACGTGGAAAAGGCCTTCGCATCCGCGGCGGTACGGCCCGTGCCTACTTTGTCGGCGTCGAAGCGGCAATGCCCGCGGTACCGGGAATGGAGCCCGAGCTACACGGCCTGTGCGTCGCCAAGCGCGGCATGGAAGAAGGCAGCAAGGCCGAGATCCGCGGCCGCGAATTTGGCCTGCGCATCGGCGAGCCGGTGGTGTTTCGCTTCCTGAATTCCTCGACGCGGCGCGGGGACGAGGTCGGTGACTTCATCGAAGAAGTCAGCGCTGACAGCGGCATCTCCGAGCTAGCTCCCGTCGAGACAACGCTCGATGCGGGCGTGGGCGAGGTCGCTGGTGCGCTGGTGCCAGTCCACCTTTCGACGCAGCTCACCGAGGTCGGCGTACTGGAGCTCTGGGCACTGTCACGCGACGGCAAGCGCCGCTGGAAGCTGGAATACAACGTGCGCGAGCGGCCAGCCGGTGTGCCGGGTGCCGCTGCCGACTCGGATGATGCAGGCCCGGAAGGGGAACCCGAGCTAGAGCTCAAGATCGGGGAGTAGCCGGTGGCCGCGCGCTTTCTCGTCGGTATCGACCTCGGGACAACCAACTCGGCCCTGGCGTACATCGATACTGCCGAGCGGCCGCGCGTGCTGCGCGACTTCCCGATGCCGCAGCTGGTTGGCCCTTCCGATGTTGCGCCCCGCCCGACGCTGCCTTCGCTGCATCATCACGTCGGCGAGCATGAGCTGCCGGCCGCAGCAACCCGCCTTCCGTGGACGCCCGCTGGCGCCGCCAGTCCGGATTTTGTCGTCGGTGAGCTGGCGCGCTCGCAGTCGCAGGTGGTGCCCGGGCGGGTGATCACTTCTGCCAAGAGCTGGCTGTGTCACCCCCGCGTCGATCGTCTGCAGGACATCCTGCCCTGGGGAGCAGCCGCCGACGTGCCGCGCTTGTCGCCGGTCGAAGCCTCGGCCCGCTACCTGCGTCACATGCTGTCGGCGTTCTGCCACGAGCGAGCCTGCACGCTGGCCGAGCTAGAGGTCGTGCTAACCGTACCAGCCTCGTTCGACGAGGTTGCACGCGAGCTAACCGTCGAAGCCGCCCGACGAGCCGGCCTAGACATGGCGGCTCTGACGCTGCTCGAAGAGCCCCAGGCGGCGTTCTATCACTGGTTGTCCGAGCACTCCCGCCTGCGCGAAGAGGTCGAGCCCGGGGACCTGATCTTCGTCTGCGACATCGGCGGCGGCACCACCGACTTCACGCTGATCCAAGTTCAGGGCGGCCACGAGAGCAAGGCCGGCGAACGGCGCCTTGGCTTCAGCCGCACCGCCGTCGGCGATCACATCCTGCTCGGCGGCGACAACATGGATCTGGCGCTCGCTCGGCGGCTGGAGACACAGCTGCAAGGCGGCGGCAGCAGCAAGCTGGGCGCGCATGTCTTTAGCGGCCTGGTGCAGGCCTGCCGCGTCGCCAAAGAGAAGCTGCTGGGCGAAGAACCGCCCGATCACTATCGCGTGCACGTCGCTGGACGAGGCAGTCGGCTGATCGGCGGCGGCGTGCAGGCCGAGCTGCGGCGACAAGAAGTAGAGCAGATCCTGCTCGACGGATTCTTCCCGCGCGTCGCCCCCGATGCCGAGCCGGCCCGCAGTCGCGGCGGCCTGACCGAGTTTGGCCTGCCCTACGCGACCGATCCTGGCGTCACGCGCTACATCGCGGCGTTTCTGCGTCAGCATCGCGCTTCGCCGACCACAGTTTTGTTCAACGGTGGCGTGCTGTGCGCGGCTGGCATCCGCGAGCGCATCCTGGACGCACTGACGGCGATCACCGGGCAACGACCACGCGTGCTGACCAATGGCGCACCGGATCTGGCGGTGGCTCGCGGCGCGGCGTACTACGCCCTGGCGCGCACTGGCGAAGGCATGCGCATCAGCGGTGGGGCGGCCCGCGCTTACTACATCGAGGTCGAGACCACCGCCGATGTCCGCACCGACCGACGTCGCAAAAGCTTCGTCTGCCTGACGCCGCGCGGCTTGGAAGAGGGGGCCGAAGTCGACCTGCGCGGGCGGCCGTTTGAGCTGCTCACCAATCGCCCGGTGCGCTTCCGGCTGTTCTCCTCGGCTGGGCGACAGGGTGATCGGCCCGGCGATGTCCTCACGGCAGAGTCGGCTGACGAGCTCTCGGAGCTGCCGCCGCTTTACACCGTGCTGCGCCATCCCAAGACTTCACAGGAGCGACCGCTGCGCGTCATGCTGGGCGCGCGCTTGACTGAGATCGGCACGCTGGATCTGTGGGCGATCGCGGTTCAGGCCAGCCCTCCCGGCTCGCCTTCGACCTCCGGCGAGGTGGCGATTCCCGACGGGGGACCGCCGCTGCGCTGGCGCTTGCAGTTCGATCTGCGAGGCAGCGAGGGCGGAGGCAGCCGCGCCGCCACCAGTCAGGAGGGCCTGCCCGCCGTCCCCGCCGGTGGCCGCAGCAGCGACGGGACAGCCGCCCTACCCGCCGATGCCCTGTCGGCCGATCAAGCCGGTCTGGTCAGCGCGGCTGTCGAGCACCTGCGGGCGGTCTTCGTCGGCGATGCTGCTGCCGCCACCCTGCCTCGCCAGCTGACGACCGTGCTCGGCCCACGTGAAGGCTGGCCGACCGCGGTCCTGCGCGGCCTGTGGGAAGAGCTCAAGCGCCATCGCGAAGCCCGCGGCCGCAGCCCGGCCCACGAGGCGCGCTGGCTGAACCTGGCTGGCTTCTGCCTGCGCCCGGGATTTGGCTACCCGCTCGACGACTGGCGCGTCAAAGAGGCCTGGCGGGTGTTCAACGCCGGCCTGCTGCACGAGCGCGACGAGACCTGCAAGCTGGAGTGGTGGATCCTTTGGCGCCGCATCGCCGGGGGTCTGTCGCGGACGCAGCAGGACGAGCTCTGGAAGCGGGTGGCTCCGCTGCTCTTGCCGACGGCGCGCAGGCCCGACAAGAAGCCGCCCAGCCCGCAAGAAGCCGCTGAGGTGTGGCGAGCCATCGCCGCCTGCGAGCGCATCGAAGCCAAGAAGAAAGCTGAGCTGGGCGATGTGCTGATCGGCCTGATCGAGAAGCGTCGCTCAGAGGCCGCGCTGTGGTCGCTGGGCCGCCTGGGGGCGCGCATGCCGCTCTATGGGTCGATCGACAATACCGTCGCACCGGTCGTCGCAGGCAAGTGGCTGACGCGGCTTTTGGCGCTGCCGATCGCGCCGGAAAAACCGGTCGAGACCGCCGCCGATAAGTCTTCCGATCGCGGCAGCTTGAAGGATCGTGGCGACGAGGCCTACGCCGTTGCGCAGGCTGCGGCCGAGCTGGCTCGTCTGACCGGGGACCGGGTGCGCGATCTCGCGGACGCAGACGGTCTGCGCGGGCGCCTGGCGGCCTGGCTGAAGCAAGCTGTGCCCGGCGAAGATGGCGAGCGGCTAGCCCGAGTCGTGCGAGAAGTCGTGCCGCGCGAGGAGCGCGAGGAACGCTTCGCTTTCGGCGACACCCTACCTACCGGCCTGCGCCTAGTTGGCGACACGGCCAGCGGGGCAGCGGGAGAGCCTGGGAGTGGCTCGTCAGGATGACGGGGTCGTAAGGAGAGGCGGCGACACCAGTCGCCCGAGCCCGGCGGGGCAACGGCGTCCGGTGGGTGGGCTAGTTAGCCGTGATTGTCGCCGTCGGACTTGATGTTCGAGGTTACAAGGCCCAGAAGCTCCGACGATAGGGCGACGATCTGGCGCGTCTCGTAGCCGTTCATCTTGAGCTCACGAAAAATCGACTTGGCCAGGATCTTGATGGCCTTGTCACGCTCTCCATGCGATGCGTCCGTCATGACGGGGCGGTCCTTGGGTGCAGGGGTTTCGGGCGCTACGACATCGCGCTCGGTGGCCGATCGGCTGGAAGTATGCTCGGCGAGCTTCACGGGTAAACCTTCTCTGCGGCTTAGCACAAGCCGCGCCACCTGGGATCCTGACCTAGCGTGCGGAGCCCGCAGCGCGGCGAGGACTGGGCCATTCTAAAGACAGGGTCCGACATCTGCCGCGACGATCAATTCTCCGACGGGAAATCTGCGGCGCAAAGAGCCATCGAGCGCTGGCCTGATATCCAGCCGACCAGCATCAGGCCCGGTCCTGCGGTCGCCGGCTGAACCACTGTCTCCGACGCTGCGTAGCTGACTGCGCACACCAGGCAGGCCACCCGGAGCCGACCAGACGCACTGCGCAATATTTTGCGCATAGGGGCGTGGTATATCCGGCGCCGTGTCCGCCACCGTAGAGCTGTTCCTGCCGCTTTCCGACGTGAATTTGCCCGAATCTGCAGCACCTGCGGTGCGATTGCGCACAGCCGCAGGCGCTAACGACAACGCCGGGGCGCCAGAAAACAGCGAGGTCGCCGAGCACCTAACCCCCCCCCGCCTGGATCGCGGCGCCTGGGAGCAGAGCCTGCGCAAGCTGGCCATCGAGCGCGCGGCGCGCATGGTAGGCGTGCCCCTGCCGAGCTTGGCGGGTGGACGCATCCGTCGGCGGGCCCTCGATGCCCGCAAGGGCTTTGCCGTCGGCTATCGCCTGGAGGTTGAGCTGTTTCGGCAGGGCGAAGCGGCGCAAGAGGACCACCCGCACCTGCCCCCGCCGAGCCGCGCCCCCGCCGCTCGACGGGTGGTGGTGGTGGGCAGCGGACCGGCCGGGACGTTTGCGGCGCTGCGCTTAGCCCAAGCTGGCGCACACGTCGTGCTGCTGGAGCAGGGCAAGCCGGTGCAGCCACGTCGGCACGATCTGGCGGCGATTACGCGCGGCCGGCTGGTGCAAGACTCGAACTACTGCTTTGGCGAAGGCGGGGCGGGCACGTACAGCGATGGCAAGCTCTACACGCGCAGCAAAGATCGAGCGGCCGTCGCGGATGTCTTATCGACGCTGATCGAGCACGGCGCCGATCCCGAGATCGGGGTCGAGTCGCGCCCGCACATCGGCAGCAATCGCCTGCCGCAGATCCTGACGCGAATGCGTGAACAGCTGGGCGCCCTCGGTGTGCAGTACGCCTTCGGCGAGCGCGTCGATGACTTCCTGCTCACCGATTCGGGGCGGCTGGCCGGTGTCCGCTGCGCCTCAGGCCGGCAGGAACCGGCCGATGCCGTGGTGCTGGCCGTCGGACACAGCGCGCGCAGCATCTACGAGCTGTGCCACCGTCGCGGGATTGCGCTGGTCGCCAAGCCGTTTGCCATCGGCATCCGCATCGAGCATCCGCAGCCGCTCATCGATCGTCTGCAGTACGGTCGCGCCTGCGAGCATCCGGCGCTACCCGCCGCGTTTTATCAGCTGACGGCGCAGGCCAAGGGGCGGGGCGTCTACAGCTTCTGCATGTGCCCCGGTGGCTGGGTGGTGCCAGCGTCCACCGAGCCGGGCGGGCTGTGCACCAACGGCATGAGCCTAAAGCGCCGCGACTCGCCGCTGGCCAACGCCGCGCTGGTGGTCAATGTCGATCCCGCCGACGTCGAGAGCCTGCTTGGCCGCCACGATCCCTTAGCCGGCATCGCCTTTCAGCGGTCGCTGGAAGAGGCGGCGTTTGTCGCCGGGGGCGGGGGGTTTGTCGCACCGGCGCAGCGGCTGGCCGACTTTCTTTCCGGACGCCGCAGTGACTCGGTGCTGCGCAGCACCTATCGCCCCGGCATCGTCCCCGGAGACCTGGCACCGCTGCTGCCCTCGCCGATTACCGCCGCCCTGCGCGAGGGGCTACGCCTGTTCGATCGCACCGTCCCCGGCTTCATCGGCCCGCAGGCCCAGCTCGTCGGAGTCGAGACGCGCACCTCGTCCCCGCTGCGCATCGTCCGCGACGCCGGCCTGATGTCGCCCAGCCTGCCTGGCCTATTTCCCATCGGCGAAGGGGCGGGCTTTGCCGGTGGCATCGTCAGCGCGGCCATCGACGGCCTGCGCGCCGCCGACGCCGTGCTGGCCTACCTGTAGATTGTCCCTTTTCGACCGCCCGGCGATGGCGCGATAGTCAGAGTATGGCCCCGCAAGCGCCCCCGACGTCCTATGGCTTCTTTCATGGGCTGCGTACCGTGCCGCGCGCCCTCGATGTGCTGCGCGCCGAGCCCAAGATCCTGGGCTGGCTGCTGATTCCGCTCGCGCTGACCTTGCTGCTCGATGGTCTAGCGGTGCGCTACGGCTTTGGCTGGCTGCATGGGCAAATTCGCGCGCACCTGCCAGGGCAGGCGCTGGGTTTTCTGCTCGACATCCTGGCCTTCCTGCTGCTGATGCTGCTGCTCGCCTGGACGTTTAGCTTCGTGTTTCTGACGGCGTGCGAGCTCGTCGTCGATCAGGTCTCCGAAGCCGTCGAAGCGCACCTGACCGGCCACCCGGGCAGCGCCGCCGGGCTGCACAACACGCTGCGCAGCCTGTTCTACAGCCTGCTGCAGATGGGCGTGGCAGCGGCGGTCGCGCTGCTCGGACTGTTGCTCAACGTCATCCCGATCCTCGGCTCGCTGGCCTCGATGGGGCTGGCCGCGCTGTTCCTTGGCTATGGCTTCTTTGCCATCTCGGCCGGGCGCAAGGTGCAGTCGCTGTCGCAGCGCCTGGGGCTGTTGCGGGCCCACCTCTTTCCGATCTGGGGGCTGGGCGCGGGAGTCTTCGTCGTCAACCTGATCCCCGTCGTCAACGTGCTTTCGCTGCCGGTCTTTGTCGTCGCGGGGACGATCTTGTTTCTCGACATCACCCAGCCTCCCGGTGAGCGGGCTGCCCTGGCACTCCCCGCCTCCGCCCAGCCGGACAGCCCAGGAAACCCGCGCTAGGCTGTGCGCATGGTCTCGGTCGCCGCCCCGAAAGTCCTCTCGCGCCGACATCGCCCAGGTCGCCTGGGTGCGGGGGTCGCACTGCTGCTCGTTTGGGGGATCTTGCAGACGCAGCGTGCGCAGGCCGATATCTGGTCCTACGAAGAAAACGGCGTCATTCACTTCACCAACATCGCCCCCAGCGGTGCCAGCGCGCATCGCTTCCGCGTCGAGTGGAAGAGCGGGCCGGGCAAGGCTGCGGTGGTGTCGGGCAGCGGCGTCGCGGGCTGCGCGAAGTCGCGCGCCGATGTCGTGCCATCCACCGATACCAGCCCCGATCGCTATCACCGCTACGATGCCTTCATCGCCGAAGCGGCCAGCGTCTACGCCCTGCCACCTTCGCTGATCCGCGCGGTGATTCACGTCGAGTCCGACTACGATCCGCACGTCGTCAGCTGCGCCGGAGCCCGCGGCCTGATGCAGCTTATGCCCGACGTCGAAAAAGAGCAGCGGGTCAGCGACGTCTTCGATCCGCGTCGCAACATCCTGGGCGGCTCGCGCCTGTTGCGACTGCTCGCCAACCGCTTTGCTGGCGACTTGGTGCTGACCATCGCCGGCTATCACGCCGGGGCGGGAGCCGTCGAAAAGTACAGCGGTGTGCCGCCGTACGAGACGACTCAGCGCTACGTCTACGCCGTGCTGCAGCGCTATCAGAGCTACAAGCAGGCGACCCCCTAGGCCTGGCTGATCGGGCTGGGTTCAGCCTGCTCCGCCGAGCCACTCCGAGCCGTCGGCCGAGAATTCTTTCTTCCAGATCGGCACCTCGACCTTGAGGCGCTCGATGGCTTGCCGGCACGCAGTAAAGGCCTCGGCCCGATGCGGGGCGGACGCCGCGACCAGCACGGCTAGCTCGCCGATGGCCAAGCTGCCGACGCGGTGGATGACCGACAGGCGGGTGCCGGGCAGGCTGGCTTCGATCTCGCCACAGATCGTGGACAGCGAGCGTAGCGCCATGCTGTCGAAGGCCTCGTAGTCGAGCCGGACCACCTGCTTGCCCTGGTTGTGATCGCGGACCAAGCCGATGAACAGCACGACCCCGCCCTGTCCTGGACCGCGCACCGCCGCCAGCGCCTCTCCGGGATCGAGCGGCTCATGACTGATGCGGCAGCGCGGTGGCAGCGGACTCTCCTGCGCCTCAGACCCGCCCGAGACCGGCGGCAGGAGGGCTAGCTCATCGCCGTCGTGCAGCGGAAAATCAGCCGGCACCAGCGTCTGATTGACCGCCAACAGCAGGCTCTTTTGCAGCCCAGACAGGACTTCGTTCTGGGCCAAAAGCGCCGCGACGGCATCACTCACCTTGGAGCCCTCGGGCAGGCTCAAGAGCTCGTCACTTCGTCGCAGACGCTCGCGCAAGAGCGCGAAGTAAAGAACACGTACAGCGATGGCCATCGCGCCCCCCTGTTACCAGCCAGAGGGAGCCGGCTTCTTCTCTTCTTTGTTTTCCTTCTTGGCCGGGGGCTTCTTGGCATCCGCCTTCTCGGCTGGCTTCTTGTCGTCCTTACCCGCTTCTCCGGCCAGGACCAGCGACGGCGAAGCAAGAACCGCAGCTACCAACGCAGTACGTGCAAACAGCTTGTTCATGGCATCTCTCCTGTGTGTGCTCCGGCGCAGCGCCCGCCTGCCATCACGGCAGCCAGCCCACCCGCGGAACGGGAGGGCACACATTACGACAAGTCATGATGGGGAGAGCCGGCGATTTTGCCGGACGGAAGGGGGGCGGAGGAGGCAGCCGAGTGACTGCGAAAGGGGGCTACGGCAGGACTTGGCCGGCGTCGCTGTCGAGCACGCCATCGCTCTGGGCCCGCGACAGCAGCTTGCGGGCTTTTTCGGCATCCCGCTCGGGTACGGCCAGGAAGTAGGCACCGACTTCCGAGCTAGGGGCAGGCAGCGCGTGGATCACGCGATCGCGACGGACCACGTGCACACCGGCAGGCTGCAAGATCTCGATGGCGGCGCGATCCGCCTCCAGGATGTGGGCCGCGCGATAGACCTCGGCGTACGAGACATCGTTCGATGAATGGGTCGACATGGCAGGGTCCTCGCTTGACCTACTGGCCCGCCGGGCGTGCCGTCTGACCCGGCCCGGGAGCCTGAGCCGGAACCGGCGGCGCTGGCGGTGGTGGAATGGTGATGTCCAGGGCGTTCACCGGCCCCAAGCCCAGGGTCGAAAGCGGCGCATCGAAGTCAGCCGCCTTGCCAACCACCAGCACCGCGAAGCCGCCCGGATTCAGATACTTGGCGGCGACGCGCTTGACGTCATCAAGCGTGATCTTGCCGATCTCGGCCTGGTACTTGTCGTAGTAGTCGGGCGGGTAGCCATAAAAGTCGAAGCCCATGCGAGTGCGCAGCACGCGGGTCTTGCTATCGACCTTAAAGACGAACGAGTTGAGGATCGCCTCTTTTGCCTTGGTCAGCTCATCTGCCGTCGGAGGACGGTCTTTGAGCATGGCGTTCACTTCTTCGTAAAGCGCCTGCACGGCGCGCACCGTGTTCTTGCTGGCCGTGCCCATCGAAAGGCGATACAGCGCCGGATAACCCCAGTCCATCCCGACGCCGCCGCGGACGTTGTAGGCCAGCGCTTTTTTGCTGCGGATGTTGGTAAACAGACGCGCTGCAAAGCCGCCGCCGAGGATCTCGTTCATCACTTCGATGGCGTAAGCGTCGGGGTTCTTGCGCGTCGTGCCCAGCTGCACCAGGCGGATGCTGCTCTGGTTGACGTCGTCTTTGTTGACGAAGTACAGGCCCGGCTTGGTCGGCACAAACGGGATGTTGGCAAGCTGCGCCTGCGGCCCGCGCGGCCAGCCGCCAAACAGCGACCGTAGCTTGGTGGTCATCGCCGCTGGATCGAAGTCGCCGGCGATCCCCAGCATCATGTTGTTGGGGTGCACGTAGCCGCGGTGCCAGGCCAAAAGGTCCTCGCGGGTCACCGAGGCTACCGTCGCGTACTCCGCCTGTCGGGCGTGCGGGTGAGCCGCGCCCAGAGCCAGCTTCTCTGCCTCGCGCTCGGCGATGTCCATCGGATCGTCGTTGCGGCGCGAGATGCCGGTCGTCAGCTGACGCTTGGCCAGATCGAGCTTGTCCTGCTGAAACTGCGGCGCCGCCAGCATCTCGATCACCACGCTCATGACATCGTCGAAGTCGGCCTTGTGGAAGTTGGCCATCAGGTTGACGCTGTCGACCTCGTCCTCCCAGCGCACCATCGCGGCGCGCGCCGCCAGGAAGTCATCCACCTGATCGCCGGTCTTCGACTTCGTCCCGCCCGAGCGCAGGGTCTGCGCATACAGGCTCGACAGCCCCACCTTGTCGGCGGGTTCGTCCCGGCTGCCACCAACGACGCTGCCCACCACGGTGATCAGCGGCAGCTCGGGATTGGGCTGCAGGTAGATCGTCAGGCCGTTATCGAGCTGGATGCGGCTTGGCTGCTGCGGCTTGAACTCGCGCAGCGGCGGCGTCTTGATCTTCTTCCAGTCGGTCTGCACCGGACCCGCCTGCGCGACGGACGAACCCAAGCATAGAAAGAGCGCGCTCAGCGACAACAGGCCGGCGAGTCCCCGGCTGCGGCGAGCCCCCGGCAGAGAGCGATTTGCGATGCGGCGATTCATGGCGTACCTCGCTTCGGAGCAGCGGCCCCGGGCTTGCCGGCCGTGCTCTCGATCCACGCGGCGGTGCGATTGCTGTCGACGAACACCTGATTCGCAACCCGCCGCACGTCATCCTTGGTGACCTTTTCGATCTCTTGCACATTGCGGAAGACCTGACGCCAATCGCCGTAGCGCTGCTGCGCTTTGGCGAAGGCGATGGCCAGGCCCTGATTGTTCTCCAGGCCGCGCAGCAGGTTGACCTTGGCGCGCGTCTTGACCATCCGCAGCTCATCGTCGGTGACCGGCTCGCTCTTCAGCCGCTCGATCTCGCGATGGATCGCTGTCCGCAGCTCTGGGGCGGTGTGCCCCGGCGTCGGGATGGCATAGAACAGGAACAGGCTGGCGTACTTCGATCCCGGGAAGGTCGGTGCCCCCACCGCCGCCGCCGCGATCTTCTGATCGCGAACCAGCGCGCGATACAGCCGCGAGGTCGGCCCCGTCGACATCAGATCAGCGATGGCGTTGTACACGGCGTTGTCGGCGTGCCGATAGTCGGGGCGGTGATACGCCTCGGCGTAGATCGGCTGCGACTTGGCCTTCATCACCACCGTGCGCTCGACGAACTGCGGCGGCTCGTCGCTGCCCAGCGGAGCCGGTCGCTCGCCCTTTTGCAGCCGGCCAAAGTACGACTCCATGACCGGCAGCACGACCGGCGCTTTCACATCGCCGACCAGCGCCACGACCATGTTGGCCGGGACGTAATATCTCTCCCAGAACTTCAGGGCATCGCTCGCCGACCAAGTCTGCAGATCAGCGGGCCAACCAACGACGGGACGGCCGTAGGGATGGGCCGTGAACGCCGCGGCCAGCGCCTGCTCGATGAGGCGGCCGATGGGGTTGGAATCGGTGCGCATGCGCCGCTCTTCGTTGACGACGTCGCGCTCCTGATAGAACTGCCGCATCACCGGCCGCTTCATGCGCTCGGATTCAAGATAGGCCCACAGCTCGACGCGGTTCGACGGCAGCGAGTAGAAATAGCCGGTCTCGTCGGTGTTGGTAAACGCGTTGAGGCCGGTGCCGCCAACGCGATCGACGATCTCGCCGAACTCGTTTTGCACCACGAACTTCTCGGCGTCCTCCATTGCTTTGCGCCAGGTCTTCTCTAGCTCGACGACCTTGGCGTCATCGCGACCGTAGGGTTTGCGGCGCTCGGCATCGAGGGCCAGGTAGGCTTTTTCGATCTTGTCGATCGCTCCCTTTTCGGCGGCGAAGTTGTTGGTGCCGATGCGGTCGGTGCCCTTAAACGCCATGTGCTCGAACATGTGCGCCATGCCGGTCTGGCCGACGCCTTCCTGCGCCCCGCCGACATCGACGTGCGTGAAGTACGACAGCACTGGCGCCTCGGGCCGCTCGACGACGAGCAGGGTCAGGCCGTTTGGCAGGACCTTGACCGTGGTGCGTCCCTCAAACGACGCGACGTCCTGGGCCCGCGCCGAGCCCACCGTCGCCAGGCTGCACACGAGCGCCCCGCCGAGCAGCAGCGATGCCCAGCCCCCCCGCTGTCGGCGGGATGGCTGTCCCCGGGGGACCCGGGTGGAAGTATTGGACTGACTATTCATGGGATCTCCTCGTGAAATCTCCTCGAAAGCTCGTTGTCGAAACCAGCCCAGGGGGACGACCGCTGCTCTGATCGCTACCTGACCGTCGAGGACGTTCTCGTCGGGGTTCCTGGACCGCGCCCACCGGGGCGGCGGCAGTGTAGCCGTAGGCGACCGACAAACCCATCCCTATTTCGCGCCGCGCTCCCACGATGGCTGGACCATGGCAGAGCCGCTGCTAGGTCCCGCCCGCATCGCCCCTCGTCGTCGCTGCTGCCCGTGCAGGATTTCCTCCCGGGGCTACGGCCGGCAGGCTATGATCAGCGCGTGCGTGCGCTCGGATCGAAGTGGGTCAGGCGGCCTTATGGCCTGCGAATCGGCGTCGGGCTGCTGCTCGCGGGCAGCCTGCTCGGGGGCGACGCAGCACTCGCCCGCAGCAAGAAGAAGCCGAAAGAGACCACGCCCGAGCAGCCCACCACCGCTGGCGGCATGCCCTCGCCGCTCGTCGATCCGATGGAGGCCGAGCACGCCGCCCCGCCGCAAAATGGCCAACCGCCGACTAGCGGCAGCGGAACGCCGGCGGCCGGTAGCCCCACGCCGAGTGGCAGCGGCAGCCCCACATCGTCGAGCGGCAGCAGCGGCGGCTCTGGCAGCGGCTCCAGCGCCGGCCACAGCAGCGGTGGCGGCGACGCCCCGAGCGGCGGCGAGAACGGCCAGTTCAACAAGGCCGGCCGCTTCATGGCCAACCTCAAGATCGGCCCGGCGATCTGCGCCTATACCTGCGCCACGCACGAGGGAGCACTAGTCGTCGATCTCGGCTGGTCAGTCCTGCCGAACCGCAACGCCTACGTCGTGATCCCGCTGCAGTTTCAGTTTTCGACGACCACCACAGCGGTAATGGTGCCCTTTGGCTTCCAGTACGACCTCGGCATCTCGCGCGTGCCCGGCCTCTACTTCTACCCTCGGCTCAGCGTTGGCTACGCCGCGCTCCTCGATAGCTCGACCGGCGTCACCACCACCACCCACGCCGGCATCCTACTGCCTGAGCTGGGCGCCAAGTTCATCATGCGCGGCCGCTTCAACTTCGGCGGCGAGTTCTTCAGCCTGCCAGTGATCTTCGGCCGCGGCACCTTCGGCGGCTTCGTCGACGTCTTCTATCGCATCCTGGTTTACGCCGGCATCAATTTCTAGCTCCGATTCCCCGGGCCAAGCTCGCATCGTGCATGTGCAATCGCGAACCGCCTCCCCCGCATTGCACTTTCGTGTCGGCGACGCTGGAGCCTCGACTACGATGAGCGGATGGATACGCTTCGCGTGCTGTCGCTCAACATCTGGAATCGCAGCGGCCCGTGGGAGGCGCGGCTGCCACTGATCCGCGCTGGACTTGCGGCCGAGGCAGCTCACCTCGTCGGCCTGCAGGAAGTGATGTGCATCGACGGACCGCTGGGCCGGATCAGCCAGCTCGACGAGCTCGCCCCGCCCGATGACGCGGCAGCGCGCTATCCGCACCGCGTCTATGCCCCGGCCTGGACGATCGATAGCGGCAACGGCTTCACCATGGGCAATGCCCTGCTGTCGCAGGTTCCGATCGTCGACAGCCAGCAGGCGCTGCTGCCAAATCCCATGGGGCACGAGACGCGCTCGCTGCTGTTCGCGCTGTGTCAGACGCCGCACGGGCTGCTGCCGGTCGCCGTCACGCACCTTGACTGGCAGCTTCACCTGTCGCACGTGCGCTGCCAGCAGGTGTCGTTCATCGTCGACAAGTTGGAAGAGTGGCTGGCCCCGCACCGCCAAGCGGGCGCTGATCTGCTGCCCGTGATCCTGATGGGTGACTTCAACGCCGAGCCAGGCAGCGATGAGATTCGCTTCCTGCGCGGCTACCATGCCCTGCCCTCAGCAACCAGCGGCCAGCTGCGCGGCACCTACTTCAACGACGCGCTGCAGTTTGTCGGCGGCGATACCGGCCCCACCTTCGCCCGCGACAACGTCTTTGCCGTTCGCGAGCGCGAGCCCGACCGCCGCCTCGACTACATCTTCGTCCAGCTTGCCGACCGCTTCGGCCGCGGTCTGCCGCTCACCGGCCGGCGCTGCTTCCTAAACGCCCAAGACGGCGTCCACCCCTCTGACCACTACGGCGTCCTCACCGACCTACAAATCTCCCGCCCCCCCGCCGCAGCAAGCCCCCCCTCAGCCCATCCTGAAAAAAGCAGCAAGTAAGGCTGGGGCCGTAGCGGAGCTCGTTTTTTCGGCGCCCCGACGAAAAAATGAGTCCGCGTCCGCGGGGGCCCCAGCCGTGCAGCAAGCCCGCGCTGAATTCATCCGCAGCCCATCTCCCCCCGCCCTATCGCGGAGCGATCTGCAGCACAACCTCACCGGGTCCACTCCGACGGTTATCCACCTCCGCCGTGACCAAAAAATACCGCACCTCCACGCTCCACTTACTGGCCACAGGCACAGCAAATACGACCAAAAACTCGTCGGTGCAGGTCGTGGGATCGGTCGGGCTCTTGTCGTGGATGCGCGAGCCCGCGCCGCCGTACACGACGCGCAGCCAGCCATTTTCGCGCGGTCGCAGGTAGTAGTCGCGCGGCCGACCGGCAAACGCTGCGGGCAGCCGCCCGACGTGCTCTAACGCATCGAGCGGACCAAGGCTGTCGATAAACGCGAGGTAGGCCTGACCCACCTGCCCCTCGGCATCAGCCAGCGCCTTCTGCACCGCTTTTTCGATGAGGGGGATGTGCTGCGAGCCGCGACAGGGGGGCGGCTTGGAAGAGAACGCCGAGGCAGGAAGGAGAGCGATGGCCAAGGCCAGGAGCACGCGCCGCATGCCCCAGTGTAGCCTCAGCGCCCGTCGAGAAAGTGGCTACTTCTTCTTGCCCTTGCCGGCCTTCTTGGCGGCGGCGGCGGCGGCTTCGGCTTGCTGCTTGGCCTGATCCTCGCGGATCTGCTGCGCCGTCGTGCAGCCAGTCTGGTTGCCAAGCGTGCAGGCTTGATCGAGGAAGCCGAGCGCCTGCGGCAGATCCTGGGCCCCGTCGAGCCCCTTGGCGTAGATCAGCCCGAGGTTGAAGCAGGCCAGCGCCGACTTCTTGCCGCAGTGATCGGTGAACAGCGCGCGGGCCTTCGGCTTGTCAGCCTCGCCGCCCTCGCCGTTGAGCAGCATCGCCGCCAGGTTGACGCAGGCCGTGGCCTCGCCGCCGTCGCAGGCTTTGCCGTAGTAGGTGCGCGCCTTGACCGGATCCGCGGGACCGCCGTCAGCGGTCGCGAACATCACGCCAGCGTTGGCGCAGCTATCGAAGAAGTCGGGACCGCAGGACTTTTCAAAAGCGATGCGAGCCCGTGATTTGTCGACGGTGGCCCCCTCTTGGCCGTGGAAGCGAAGCTGGGCTTCGATGGCGCACGAAAGAATCAGCCCCTTGTCGCAGGCCTTGCCGTGATACAGGGCGGCCTGGTTGCCGTCCTTGGGCACGCCGCCCTGGCCCAGGCGGAAGATCTCGCCGACGATGTTGCAGGCCTTGGGCTCGACCTCGCAGGCCCTGGGCAGGAAGCGCGCGGCGCGGACAAAGTCTTTGCCCTGGTGGGCGCGAGCGCCCTTGTTCAGGCAGTCCTTGGCGTCGCCGCAGGTCTCGGGCGGGGGCGCGGCGGCGGGGGCCTGCGCGAACGAGGGCGACGTCCCGCCACCCAGCGAAAGCGCCGAGATCAGCAGCGATGAAAGGAGCGTGCGGGGCGAGACGAGGAAGCTTCGGAGGGAAGAGGGAGTCATGATCGTTCCTGTAGTTGGCCGGTCGTTGCCAGGAGTCGACCGGGCTTAGTACGCCTTGGCCATGATCACGCGCTGCGCCGAGGGCTGGCCGGTCAGGATGCAGGTGCCTGCGCCACGCGCCGCCTCGGGAATCTGATCGGCAAAGGGGATGCAGCGGATGGTGGTCTCGAAGCGCCGCGATAGCTCTTCTTCGTGCTGCGGCGTGCCGGCGAAGTGGACCCAGGCGAAGCCGCCGCCGTCCTGCTTGAAGAACTTTTCGAAGTCTTCCAGCGTGTCGATGACGCGGGTGCGGCGGTCGCGCATGGTGCGCGCGCGATCGAACAGCGCGCTCTGCATCTCGTCGAGCAGGCCGCGCATGCCGGCCAGCGCTTCGGCCCGCGGCACGAACGCTTTTTTGCGCTTGCGCAGCTCTTCCGGCGACTCGCCATCGCGCTCTTGCACGAAGCGCCGCACGACGCACAGCACGCCTTTTTCCAGATCCTTGGGACCGATCTCGATGCGCACCGGGACGCCCTTGCCTTCCCACTCGTAGAACTTGGCGCCGGGCTGCAGCGTGTCGCGATCGTCGAGCTTGACCGACAGGCCCTGGCCGCGAAGCTCGGCCTGCACCTTGTCGGCTTCTTCCAGCACGCGGGCTCGCTCTTCGTCTTTGCGATAGATCGGCACGATGACGACGTGGATCGGCGCCAGCTTGGGCGGCAGGATCAGGCCGTTATCGTCGCTGTGCGTCATGATCAAAGCCCCGACGAGGCGGGTCGAGACGCCCCAGCTGGTGGCGTAGACGTATTCCAGCTTGCCTTCACGGTTGAGGAACTTGACGTCGGCGGCCTTGGAAAAATTCTGGCCCAGGTAGTGGCTGGTGCCCGACTGCAGCGCCTTGCCATCCTGCATCATCGCTTCGATGCACTGGGTGTCGAGGGCGCCGGCGAAGCGCTCGCCCGGCGTCTTGTGTCCCTTGATCACCGGCACGGCCATAACCGTCTCGGCAAAGTCGGCGTAGACGTCGAGCATGCGCCGCACTTCCTGCCGCGCTTCTTCTTCGGTGGAGTGGGCGGTGTGCCCTTCCTGCCAGAGGAATTCGGCGGTGCGCAGGAACAGGCGGGTGCGCAATTCCCAGCGCACGACGTTGGCCCACTGGTTGATGAGCAGCGGCAGATCGCGATAGCTCTGGATCCAGTTGCGATAGGCGTTCCAGATGATGGTCTCGCTGGTCGGACGGACGATCAGCGGCTCTTCCAGCTTCGACTCGGGATCGACCTGCACCGAGCCGTCGATCGACTTTAGGCGATGGTGCGTGACGACGGCGCACTCCTTGGCAAAGCCGGCGGCGTGCTCTTCTTCGCGAGCCAGAAACGAAAGCGGGATGAACAGCGGAAAGTAGGCGTTCTGGTGCCCGGTCGCCTTGAAGCGATCGTCGAGCTCGCGCTGCATCTTTTCCCAGATGGCGTAGCCGTGCGGGCGGATGACCATGCAGCCGCGCACCGCGCTGTAGTCGGCCAGCTCGGCCTGCTTGATGATGTCCAGGTACCACTGGCTGTAGTCCTGGGAGCGGGGAGTAATCGAGGGAGCATCGCCGGCCTTGCCAGTCGGCGCGGCTGCGGTCTTGGGGGGGTCCTGTTTGGCCATGGGGTCGGGAACTTATCACAGTCGCGGACCCGCCCGGCAGAACCCGCCGTCCCTAGCCAGCCGGTCGCGCCGACAGAGCAGCCAGCGCCGACACATGCCAGGCTGCACCAAGCCGCTCGTAGAGCGCCTGCGCCGTCGCCAGGTGCCCAGCAATCGCCGCTGCGTCCAAGCCCGGCGGACGCCGACGCAGAGCCGGCCAGCGCCCCCCCAGACGGGCCAGGGCCTCGTGCGCTTCCGCTTCATCGAACGGCATCTGCATCGCGGTGGCGATGCGCAGTGCGCGGGAGAGCGCGGCGTAGGCGGCTTCAAACTCGCCGGCCTGCAGCGCTAGCTGACCGCTGCTCAGCGATGCGGCGGGACGGGCCAGGGGGTTGGCGCGGGCATAGCGCTGCAGCCGCTGACCCAGCTGTGCGAGCTGGGCTGCAAGCTCGGCATCGACGACCCGACGATCGCCCCCCGGCTGATCGAGCCACGCCAGCCCGGTGTCGAGCAGGCCACGGAAACACACCAACAACCCAGGCACCGTAACTTTGGCGACCAGCAAGGTCTTTATCGTCGGCCCGAGCAGCTCCAGACAGCCCTCGGCATGGCCCTGGCGCAGGCGCAGCTGGGCGCGCAGCGCATCGACGGCGCAGCGTGCGGCATGATCCATGGCGTGTCTCACCGACTCGGCGGCTTCGGCGAGCTCAAGGTGCGCGCGCCCTAGCTCGCCCATGCGCAGGAACAAGAGCGCGTTGATGGTCAGCGCCCAGGTCAGCTGCTGCACATGATGTCCCTCGCGGGCGAGCTGCGCGATCTCTTCGCCGTCGCAGAGCGCGGCTGCGAAGTCGCCCAAGTGCATATGGCTCATGCGGCGAACGATCAAGCTGGCCATGCGCAGCGGCCCGTCTTTGAGCTTGGTCGCCGCCTGCACGGCGATCGTGCTCTCGGCGAGCGCGGCGTGCAGCTGTCCCGAGCTGGCCTGCACCAGAGCGCGCAGGCGATGCAGCTCGACCTCGGCACGCGGCACCGAGCGCGGACTGCCCTGCAAAAGCGCCTGCGCCCGCGCAAAGTAGCCCGGCGCCGCCCGCCGCAGCGGGGTCAGCGAGAGCAACAGCGCCACCGTGCCGTAGCCATAGATCTGCTGCTCGACCGCCTGGCAGTCGTCGGCGGCGTTGGTGCTGGCCAGCATGCAGTAGGCGGTGCGCAGGTGCTGCAGCTCAAACACGCTGGCCTCGCCGACCAGCGCCAATAGCTGAGCCGCTTCCTGTCGCAAGAGCGGCGACTCGCTGGACAGCGGAAGGGGGTACACGAGTCGTCGCAGCTGGCCTCCGGCTTGCCACAGCACACCGGCCAGAAGCCCCGCTTTGCTCGCCGGTACCGGCTCGCCGATGACCGACAGACCGCGCAGGCAGGCCTCGATGCAGCCGGCCATGCGCCCGAGCGCGGCCAGGGCCTGGGCATGCAGGCGCAGGGCCCGCACGGTTTGCCACTGTGGCAGCTCTTCGCGCGGCAGGCTGCGCGTCGCGGTGGCCAGGATGCGCTCGGCTTCGACCGGCGCCCCCCGTCGCAGCGCATGCTCACCAGCCAGCACCGCGTAGTGCAGGGCCCGCCCCAGCTCGCAGGCTTGCTCGAAGTGATGGGCGATCGCGGCAGCGTGCTCGGCGCTATCACCGTAGAGCCCCTCGCACTCGTTGGCCAGGGTGCGATGCAGCCGCTGGGCCTCGGCCGGTGGTAGCTCGGCGAGCAGGGTCTCGCGCAGCTTGTCGTGCGAAAAGCGCCAGCTGTCCTCTTGCACCTCCAGCACTCCGGCTTCGGCGCAGGTAATCAGGAAAGCGTCGGGGTCAGGACAGAGTCGCCGCAAGAGCTGCTGATCGACGGCGCGTCCCGCCACCGCCACGAGCTGCAGCGTGCTCTGATCTCGCTCCGGCACGCGGCGCAGGCGTCGCGCCAAGAGAGCGCGCATACCGCCAGTCAATGTGGCCAGCCGGCCCGGCATCTCGCTGTCGCCGGGGCGCGGAACCGTGGCCTCCGTGCCAGCCGTTTCTTCGGCCAGCGCGCGAGTGACTTCGATCAGAAAGAGGGTGTTGCCTTCTGACTCGCGCTGGAGCTGTTGCAGGAGAGCAGGGTTGCTGCCGCGCGGCCCCAGCATGGCCCGCGCCAGCTCGGCGACCGCCCCCGCATCCAGGCGACGCACCGGCAAGAGCTCGGCGGCCGGCAAGGAGCTCGGCAGATCTGCGGCTTCGTCCTCGCGATAGCTGACCACAATCAAGAGCGGCACGCCGGGCAGATGTGGCTGCAGACGCTGCAGCAGCGCCACGGTTTCACTAGCCGCCCACTGCGCGTCTTCCAGGATCAGCACGCTCGGGCTGCGCAGCCCCCGCAGCAGCGTCTCGATAGTGGCCAGCAAGCGGCCCTGCGCCGCCCCCGAGTCCAGGCGGGGAACGACCGGCAGCGGACGGCCCAGCAGCGCCGCCAGATCGGGAATCAGCTCGGCCAGGATCGCCGCGCTCTCGTCATCGAGATCGATCTGCACGCACAGCGGTCGCAGGGCCTGCGCCAGCTCGGAAAGCGGACTATGGCCCTCGGCCGCGGCCTGACCGGAAAACACCGCCGTGCCCGCGACCAAGGCCAGGCTGCGCAGCTCTTCGACGAGTCGCGACTTACCGACGCCGCTCTCGCCGCCCAGCAGGAGCAGGCTGCCGTGTCCGGCCCGCGCCTGCGCCAGGGCCTCTTGCAAGCGCGAAAGCTCGCGATCCCGCCCCAGAAACGGTGCTGCCGACAGCAGGCTCTCGCGGGTGGTGCGCAGCAGGCCGTGCAGCGCGAAGCCAGTCGCCCGACTCAGGGCATCGGCGGCGGCCTCGGCACTCTCAAAGCGGGCCAGCGGATCGCGCTGCAGTAGGCGGCTTACGAGCTCGCGCAGCGCCTCCGGAATCCGCGCCAGCCCCTCCTCGCGTCGCGAGCTTGCGGTCGGCTCGCCTGCCGCGCTGCTCCCCTGAGCCCTGACGCTGGCCCGAACCCACTGGCTAGACAGCGGCAGCATCGACCAGCCGGGCCGACGGAGCAGCGGCTCGATATGCGGCGGCAGGCGGCCGCTATCGCGGGGTCCCAGGACATCGATCAGAAACTGCGTCGCGCTGTCGCGGCCGAAGGGATACTCGCCGGTCAGCGCTTCCCACAGCAGCACGCCCACCGCATACAGGTCCGAGGCAGCGCTCGGGTGTTCGCCCAAAAGCAGCTCCGGCGCCATGTACTCCAGCGTGCCGGCCACGTCGTGCACCAGGCTGGCGTGGGTGGCGACGCCGAAGTCCAGCACCTTGACCCGCCCACGGGCGAGGAGAACGTTCGAAGGCTTGATGTCGCGATGCAGGATGCCGTGACGATGCAGGTAGCCGAGGGCGGAAAAGAGCTGCGCCGTGTGCTCGATGATCACCGCCGGATCGCGCAGGCTTGCCCCCAAGGTGAACGGCTGCGCGTCGGGCAAGAGCTCCATGGTGAAGAACGGCGCGCCCTCGGCATCGAAGCCGTAGTCGAGCACGCTGATGATGTGCGGATGGCGCAGCGAGGCCAGGGTGCGAAACTCGTTGGCGATCGCCATTCGGCTGTGCTGCTCGACGGCGACCCGGGTCGGCCGATGCGATAGGCCATCGCTCGGCGCCGGCTGGGTGCGGCCGTCCAAGGTCGCCCCCGCAGCCCCCGAGAGCTGCCAGGTGGCGGTGAAATCAGCGGCGGTTAGTTGCGTCGTGCCGCCGTGGGCCAGGTGTCGCACATGCTTCAGCGCGACCTGCTGACCGCGCAGGCGATCGTGCACGCGATAGACCTCGCCCATGCCGCCATGGCCCAGCACCGAGAGCGGCTGGTAGCGGCGGGGAAGCTGTGGCAGGCGCGGCTCTGCCGTGCGCTCACCCGGGCTGTCCAGTCTGCCGTGGCCGTCCTCTGACATCTGCCCATCTCGCTCGCAAACGATCTAGACGGGTATATCACCGCCCCTGGCCGACCGGCCGACGGAAACGCGGAGCCGGGCAGCAACCGGGGGAAGCGACGAAGCAAGCCCGGGGGAAGGACTCACCCGAGGGTAGGTGCTTGTTCTATCAAACAATCACCTATTAAATGATAAAATTTTATCATTGTTGTTAAAGATTTTTATATTGATATTTAACTATTACGGCTAGCTGCCATGTATGGGCTCCTCGCAGAGCCCATTTGCAACTGTCTAGCGGGCGGGGGTCGGCTGGGGACGGCCCTCAGGTCGCTCGGGCTTGGGCTCGCGGGGGGAAGGACGCTCGCCGCGCGGGCCGCCTGGCTCACGCAGCGGACGTTCGTGCTCGCCGGTGCGCTCGTGGCCGGCGGCCCCTCCGGCTCGGCTCGGATCTCCGCCGGGGGGTAGCGTTCTGGCCGGCGTGGCGAGGCGGCTATCTCGAACCGGACCGCCTGCCTCCGGTGGGTGACCAGCGCCGGCGGAGCCTTCGCGCTCCTTACGCAGGTCGCGGCGCATCTCGTTGATCTCGCGACGGAGCTCGCGGACGCTCTCGCGCCGATCCGCTGCTTCGCGCGACGGCGTGGGGAGCCGCGGCACCTTCGCCGGATCGTCGACCACCATGACGCTGGTATAGGTTCGCACCTGCGGTCGCTTGCCCTCAGGTCGGGCCTCGGCGGCGGCCTCACGACGCCCCTCGGGGACCATCGGAGCGGCAGGCTCGGGACGGGCTTCCCCAGCGGGCGAATCCGCCCAGGCCGACCCGGCGAAGAGCAGCGAAAGCGACCACACAAGACCCGCCATCCCTCGCTGGGCTCGGCGGGGCAACCTCTGGCTCATGAGCGCACCACTTCTAGCAAGATGTCATGCTGCACATCGACCCCGATCCCGCGAGCGTGAGCCGTGACGCGATAGCGACCCGGCTTGCTGCCGCGCACGGCCAGCGGGATGGGGTTCGATCCCGACGACAGCGAGCCCCGCCAGACCAGACGCTTCTGCGGCACCGGCTCACTGCCATCAATGAAGAACAGGTCAC
This sequence comes from uncultured Myxococcales bacterium, assembly GCA_937952145.1. GTDB lineage: Bacteria > Myxococcota_A > Polyangia > Palsa-1104 > JAEUJZ01 > JAEUJZ01. The sequence goes on along the minus strand of CALFYE010000497.1, from coordinate 59,668 downwards.
TTGGCAGGGTGACCTCGAACTCGACATCGGGCACTTCGACGTCGGCGACAAAGTCAAAGCGCAGGACGGCGGTGCGCTGCGCAGGCACGCGGAAGGCAGCGGCGACTTCGCCCTCGGGACCGACGGCGTGGGGACCGGCAGCACCCCCAGCCAGTGAGCCAGCCGCCCCCCCCGAGACGCCGCGTCCACGCAGGACAAGCGGCGTCGAAAGCAGAACGAGCACACCCAGCGCCGCCAGCGCCAGACGCGGCGAGCTGTCAAGGTGGTGCTCGGCAGCCCAGCTCAGGATGCGCGTAAACAGCGACGGACGAGGCGCCGGCTCGGCAGCCAAGCGACGATGCAGCGCGGCCGAAAAACCAGCGGGTAAGGGCTCGCTGCCCCCGACGCGGTTGAGCAGCCGCAGCGTCGCCTGCAGGTCGGCGTAGCGTCCACGACATACGGCACAGCTGGCCAGGTGCTCCTCGCACAGCCGCACCCCCTCGCGGTCCAGATCGCCACCAGCCAAGGCGGGGAGCCGGTTCTGAATCGCTTCGCACTTCATGATCGTTCCTTCCCCGTTGGATTCGTCCCGACGGCGGCTAGCGTTCCCGCGCCGCTCAGCAAGACCTCGCGCAGGGCATCGCGCCCGCGGTTCAGCCGCGACTTTACGGTGCCCACCGGGCTGCCGACGATGGCCGCCACCTCTTCGTAGCTGAGACCCTGCATGTCGGTGAGCACCACCACGGTGCGATAGACCTCGGGCACACGCGCAAGGGCCGCCCACAGCGCCTGCCGTTCTTCGTCGGCGAGCAGCTGATCTTCCGGGTCGCCGGAGGCCTTAGAGCCAGGCGGCGATCCGCCTCGCAGATCGCCTTCGCTAAGCCCGTCCAGCGGCTGCTCTCGTCGGCGCTCGCGCTGCTGCCGGCTGCGATAGTGGTCGAGGGCGACGTTCTTGACGATGCGAAACATCCAGGTCAGAAGCGACGACTGGAAGCGAAAGCTGTGCAGCGAACGATAGACCTTGATCAGCGCTTCCTGCGCCAGATCCGCGGCCTCGCTGGCGTCGCTGCTGTAAGCGCGCGCAAAGCCATAGATCTTGCCCTGGTAGACGCCGATCAGGCGCTCGAAGGCCGCTGTATCACCCCCCTGCGCGAGGCCGATCAGACGCGCTAGCTCGGGACCGCTTAGTCCACCGATGGCAGGGCCGCCGATTCCCGGGCCGCCGATTCCCGGGCCTGCCGACACGTCAAGCTCGGCTGCGCCGCCAGGCAAGGACGCGCGATGAGGGCTCGCGGGGCTGGCATCGAGTGCAGAAGGAGCCGCCTCGCCCCCCGTCGATGGACTGCGGCCGGGCCCTTTCATCTTGGGAGCCGATGCTGCTCGGGATGCGTTTGGCTCGTCAAGAAACATGCGCCTAGACCGCTAGACGGGGGCCGCCGCCCAAAAGTTCCCGCCGGATGGCGAAGGCGCATGCGCAGGCCCGGCTCGTTCAGCCCGAGTGACGACGACGCTTGCCCGCCGCCGAGGCCGGTCCCAGGCTGGCACGCGGCTTGTCGCCCCCCCGCTTCTCTTTTTCGGGGCGCCCGACCTGGACGTTTTCCAGCCGATCACCGCTCTGCGGCAGGACATCGCTTAGCTGCGTGCCGTTGCGCCGCACGTTGTGAAAGTAGGCCGGCAGGCTGGTCGAATAGGTGATGAGCGGTCCGTCGGTCAGCTGGAAATGTAGGTGGGGCCCGGTCGAGTTGCCCGAGTTGCCACACTTGCCCAGCACCTGCCCCCGCGTCACGCGATCGCCGGGTCGCACGCGCAGCGAGCCCGACATGAGGTGACACAGGTAGGCAAACTCGCCGTTTTCGAACGACAGGACCACGGTATTGCCCAGGCGGTAGTAGACATCGACCTGGCCCGGCGGGTTGTCGGGAATGCCATCGACCACCTGCACCACCACCGCATCAGCAGGAGCCAACACGTCCTGGCCGAAGGCGAAGTAGTCGCTGTTCTGCTTGCCGGGGGGGCGGCTGGCCTTGCGCTTGCCGGGCTCTAGCTCTTCGGTGATGAAGAAGTCGATGGCGAAGCGCTGATTGGCGTTCAAGTAGTGCCCATTGCCGGGCCCGAGTGTCGCGTTGCTCGCCGTCCACACCCCGGCGAAGGGCAGCGACAGTACGGTGCGCGTCTTGTAGCCGTCGTTGCGGTCGTAGCGCTGACGCATCGCCGGGATGATCTCGCTGCCCACTCCGGCGCCCGAGACGTGCCCCCAGTAGTCGAGCGCGATGCGCAGGGGCAGCTCGGCCCCGTCGCTGAAGCGGGCGGTAAAGTAGAACGTCGTCAGCTCAGCGCCGATGTTGACGGTGATGCTCTGCTCGATGGTCGTCGGGGCGCCGTGGGCATCGAGAAAGCTCTGCGTGCTGCCGCGCAGGCTGGTCCAGTTGGGACGACGACCGCCGGCCTCTTCGTGCATCAGGAAGGCCTCGTCGAAGCGCCGCGACAGCAAGAGCTGAGCATAGCGACGGGCCACGCCCTGCAGCAGGTTCTGATTTTCCAGGTGGACGTCAGGGGCTGGGTTGGTTGGCTTGCCAGGCTTGCCGCGGACCACCTTGGCACGTCGGGCCAGGGCCGGCAGCGGTGGACTCGGCGGCTCAATGATCGGCGGCATCGGGGGCGGGGGTCCTCCTCCCACGGCGGTCGCTCCTCCGTCCGCGGTCCCACCATCTGGGCGTGACCCGGCATCGCTGCTGCTAACCCCGGCATCGACGCTGATCGCGGCATCGACGACGCCCCCGGCATCCCCAGCCGCAGCGGCCAGGCGGCCCGAGGCCAGCGGTAGCCCAAAGAGCGCCGACACCACCCCAATGAGCGCGAGCCCCCGCCACCTTGGGCTGTGCGCTCCGATCGGAGCGGCCTCCTTAGGCGTCTGCGGATCGCGCATGCCCGGTCATCATCGCATCGCCCATCGCAGAGGGCAACCGCGCCGCACCCGACGCCCAAAGAGTGCTTCGCACCGAAAAAACGTCAGCGATTCTGCGGCCCTACACACTCGCCGCCACCCGTCGGCGCGGATCGCACATACTTAGAAGACGCGCATGACGCAGGCTCCTCAGAAGCAGATGGTCGGTCGCGTCCTCGCCGGGCGTTACCACATCGAAGGTGTGCTGGGTCGGGGTGCGATGGGCTCGGTGTATCGGGTCCGCGACACCCAGACCAACCGTATCTGTGCCATCAAGCTGATGGCGCAGTTCGCGTCTCTCGACGAGAGCGCCTACCTGCGCTTCATCCAAGAGGCACAGATCGTCGCCCAGCTTTATCACCCCAACATCGTGCAAGTGTACGGCTTCGATCGCGACGAGGACGGCACGCCGATCCTAGCCATGGAGCTGCTCGAAGGCGACGACCTGCATACCCTGCTCTACGACCAGCCGCGCATGACGCTGGAGCGGACCTTAGAGATCCTGCGCGCCGTCGGCCAGGCTCTGCACGCGGCGCACAGCGTCGGCGTGCTGCACCGCGACATCAAGCCCAAGAACATCTTTATCGCCAAGCAGAAGAACAGCCGTGGCGAGATCCAGGAAGTCGTCAAGGTCGTCGATTTCGGTCTATCGAAGGTACTCGGCGAAAAGAACGCCAACGAGACCGCGCCAGGCATCATCTTGGGCACTGCCGAGTACATCCCGCCCGAAGGCACGCTGGGGGTGCCGGAGCTTCTCGACTTCCGCGCCGATCAGTGGGCGCTGGGCGTCGTCGCCTATCGCCTGCTATCGGGACGGCTACCGTTTGAGGGCAACGATCCGCTATCGTTGCTCGTCGCCATTCGCAAGACCACGCCGCCGTCGCTGCGCGAGCTGACGAGCGGGGTGCCCGAGCATGTGCTGTCGGCCATTGAGCGGGCCATGGCCAAGAACAAAGAAGACCGCTTCGACAGCGTGCAGGACTTCCTGCGGGCGCTCGACGGGCTGCCGACCATCGGCCAGGTGCTTAGCCGCTCGTCCGATGGCGTGCCGGCGCTGACCGGCATGGACTTTTCGCGCCGCGGTCCGGGCGGCCAGGTCTCTGGCTCGCTGCGCTTGCCGCAAGGCAGCCTCGGGGCCAGTAGCGCCAACTCGGGACGGCACAGCCTGCCCGGCTCGCCCTCCAGTCGCTCGCAGCCCAGCGGGGCCGGCGGCTCTGGTGAGCACAACCCCAGCTCGCGCTCGGGCCGACTCAGCAGCGGCGCAGCCGGCGAGGCCCGCCCGCGCGGAGCCCACAGTGACCGCGTCGCACCCGTCGCTGCGGCGATGACCGCCGATGCCCTGCCCTCGATGCCGCCCCGCTCGCTGTTCCGCACGCTGGAGCCGGGGAGCGAGTACTCGGTACACCTAACCGGTCACCTCGTCGGAAGCTCGAATGCCAGCACCGATGCTGCGCGGCGCCCTGGACCCGCCCGCCAGGCCTGGGTCTTTCTGGCGGTGCCGACCATCGCGCTGTCGACGGCCGGCTTACTGTGGCTGGGTCAGACCCACTTGTCCGATCGCCGGCACGCCGGGCCCGGGCCCAACCAGCCGGCGCTAACCGCACCGCGGCCAGCAACCATCGGCCCCGTACCGACGACGGACACACCGCCCAGCCCGCCCGAGGCGGCCCCGGCGCTTCCGACGACGGCCCCTGCGGCTCCGACGACGGGCCCCGCGGCTCCAACCACGGCCCCCGCGGCTCCGACGATGGTCATCGATCCATCACTCAGCCCGGCAGGTCTGCCGAGCGGGGCCCCCACGCCAGCGGCGGCCCTTCCCAGTACCGACAGCCGACCCGGCTCGGCCGTGCCCGCCCCGCTCCCCCCGTCCGCGACGGGGCCTGAGGGTGCGTCGCGGACGCTCAAGGCGACGGCCGGTAAGCCGACCGGACCGGGAACGCCCCCGGCAGCAGGGCCCGCGGGAGCAACCGCGGTCCCGCACCCGCCGCTTTCAGGAAAAGCCCCCGCGATCGGTCAGCCGCGTCAGGCCTGGCCGGCAGCTCGACCGGCTTGGCAGGGGGCTGCGGGTACGACGGGAGGAGCGACGCAGCGTCCGGCCTGGGGTGCTGGCCGACCGGCGAGTCCGCCCCGCCCCGTGCCCCCGCCGACCGGCGCTGCCCACCCAGCCCCGCCGCCGGCCGCGAGCCCGCCGCCCGCCACCGCCGCGCCGGCTGCCCCCGTTCCCGCCCCCGCTCCCGCCCCGCCGCCGGCCGAGGGCCCCAGCCGCATCAACGTCGTCGATTAGACGGCAGCAGCAGGTGGGCTTTGCTTGTCATGCCGGGGCTTTCTGACTACCCTCGCTACACCGGAGACCGGAGACCTGTATGGCCAAAGGCAACGACGATATCCGCGCATTCCTGCGCAAGATGGACCTTCGCTTTGATGAGCCCCGGGAAGGCACCTGGGTGATCTCGGGACTGGATGGAATAGACAAGCTAGTGATCACGTTGTCCGGTCCAGTCCTCGTGTTCCGCGTCAAAGTCATGGAGATGCCGCGACAGCACCGCGAGGATCTGTTCCGCACCCTGCTGGAGCTAAACGCCAGCGAGATGATGCACGGAGCCTACGGCGTCGAAGGCGAGGCCATCGTCATCTCGGACGCGCTGCAGGTCGAAAACCTCGACTTCAACGAGTTCGCAGCCAGCGTCGATGACATTACCCTGGCGGTGGCATCGCACCACAGCCGGCTCACAAAGTTTCAAGACCGAGATCGCGACAGCCGGCACTAGCGTTAAAGCCGGTATCGCCCGCGAACCAACGCGGCTACATCACAAGGACACACTATGGGGCTGTTTTCTCGTCTAGGGGCGCTGCTGAAGTCGAACCTGAACGATCTGATCTCGAAGGCAGAAGACCCCGAGAAGATGCTCAACCAAGTCCTCGTCGACATGAAGACGCAGCTCGTCGAGGCCAAGAAGCAGGTGGCGGTCGCTATCGGCGACGAAAAGCGCCTGAAGAAGCAGTGGGATGAGCAGGTCAATCAGGCCAAAGAATGGGAACGCAAGGCCATGCTCGCCGTGCAGGCCAACGACGATGAGCTGGCCAAAGACGCCCTCATGCGGGCCAAGGAGCACGAGGAGCTCTCGGCACAGTTCGAGGGCCAGTGGGTTCACCAAAAGGACGCCGTCGAGAAGCTGAAGTCGCAGCTCCGCGTCCTCAACAACAAGATCGAAGAGGCCAAGCGCAAGCGCAACATCCTCATCGCACGGCAGAAGCGGGCCGAGGCGCAGAAGGCCATCCAGACGACGATGGCCGGCCTGTCCGACACGTCGGCCTTCGACACCTTCGATCGCATGGCCGAAAAGATCGAGCAGATCGAAGCGGAAGCCGAAGCCAACAGCGAGCTCGCCGGCGAGCTACAAGGCGACAGCCTGACCCAGCGATTCCGCGCGCTCGAAGCCAAGAAGACCCCGGCCGACCTCGCACTCTCGGAGCTGAAGAAAAAGATGGGCCTGCTCTCAGCTGGCTCGCCCGCTGCCGCACCCAAGGCCCTGCCGGGAGCTAGCACTAGCACCGACGATAAAGCCGAAGGACGCAAGGAAGCTGGGAACGCCAGCCCAGGCGACGGTGGGGCTGGCTCTCTCCCGGCCTCCGGCGACAAAGCCTAAGACGATCTCGCTTGTCTCCTCCCTCGTCCGCCCCTTCCCCAAAGCCAGATGCCAAAAGCGCGCCGCACAAGGCGCTGCTCGTCGTCTATCTGACGGTCTTTTTGGACCTGTTGGGCTTCGGCATCATCCTGCCGCAGCTCCCTTTTTACGCGCTGCAGTTTGGGGCCAGTGGGGCCTGGGTGGGCGTGCTCTTGGCCGCCTTCTCAGCCGCCCAGCTCTTAGGCGCGGCGGTCCTCGGCCGGCTCTCGGATCGCTATGGGCGACGGCCGGTGATGCTGATCAGCCTGTTCGGATCGTTCCTGGCCTTCACCATGGCCGGGCTCTCGACGACGCTCTATCAGCTGATCTTCAGCCGTGCGCTCGCTGGACTTTTTGGCGGCAGCATCGCCACCGCCCAGGCCTACGTCGCCGATGTCACCGAGCCCAAAGATCGGGCCCGCTACATGGGCCTGATTGGCGCCTCGATCGGCATGGGCTTTGTGCTCGGCCCGTTCGTCGGAGCCGAGATGTCGCGCTTCGGCTTCGCTGCCGCCTCCTATCTGGCGGCAGGCCTCTCCATCTGCGACCTGATCCTGGCCGCGCTGTTCCTCCGCGAGCCACCGCGCGGTGCCCGGCCGCTGGTCCGTCTGTCGCTGCCGCAGGCCTTGGCGCAGCCGGTGATCGGCCGCCTGCTCTTGACCAACTTTGTGACCGCTCTCGCGTTCGTGGGCATGGAGGCGACGTTCGCTCTGCTCGGCAAGCAGCGCTTTGGCTTGGGCCCGGCGACCATGGGACGCTTCTTTGCCGGCATCGGCATCGTGCTCGCGGCCGTGCAGGGCGGTCTCGTGGGTCGCCTGGTATCGCGCTTCGGTGAGCGTCGTGTCGCTATCGCCGGAGCGCTGATCTTGGCGGTCTCGCTCTTCTTGATCCCATGGGCTCCCCAGCTCGGCTATCTGGCAGGCACCACCCTGCTTTTGGCCGCCGGCCAGGGCCTGCTCCAGCCAAGCACCTCGACGCTGATGTCACGGCGCTCGCCGCCGACGATGCAAGGCGGCATCTTGGGCATCAATCAGTCGCTGGGAGCCGGTGCACGAGCCATCGGTCCGGTGGTTGCCGGCGCCCTGTTCGACGTCAACTTCCACCTGCCCTACGTCGTCAGCGGCGCACTGGTCCTCGGCGTGGCGGGCGCGCTCGCCACCCTGCGCGACGAGACCACGGCTCCCTAGCCAGGCCCCGCTCTGCTCTCGGGAAAGCGGCGCGGACGCATCCCGACCAGGCCGGGCCAGCCGGCCCAGCAAGCGGTGCTGTCAGAGTGAAAAGGAACGGGGAGCGAAGACGAGGGCGGAGGCGGGCTAGAACTTGACGCGGACCTTGGCCTGGAAGGCCTGCGCGGTGGTGCCATCTGAGCGACGGGTGCCTTCCCAGATGTCGTTGCGCTGCGAGAGCGCCCCGAGGTCGAACAGCACGCCGTACTCAAGCGAGGTATAGAAGCCCTCGTCTTTGTTCTGGTACATGATGCGCAGGTTGATCTCGGCACCGACGTTGACGTTGTGGCCAGGGAACGTCGCCGGACGGTTGGCCAGCGAGTAGATGAAGTCGGCCTGCGCCCCGAAGGTGTCCGGCAGCAGCCAGTAGGCGACCGTCGGCTTCATATACGTCGCGTTGTACACGGTGCCGAGGATGCGTCGGAACAGGATCATGTCGACGTGATAATCGGGATCGAAGGTGAAGCGCGAGCTATTGAGGCCAATCAAGCCGTTCGATGTCACCTGCCCATCGGGCTTCTCGCGCGCGCGACGCCAGTTCAGCTCGCCGCGCGGATCGCCGTTCTGCGGACCGCTGGCGCTGCCCACTTCCAATCCGACGATCAGCTGATCCTTGAGGAACTTGTAGTTCCCGCGCAGGACGCCGCCGAACTGCTGAATCTGCATCGTCGCCTTGCGTCCGGCCGTATCGCCACCGTAGCCGCCGTCGCTAAAGACGTCGATCTCACCGATGTTGCCGAACACGCCGGCGCCCTCGATTTCGAGGTACAGCTTGCGCCACTGCAGTCGCGCCCAGATGTCGGTCGTCAGGCTCCACGCGTCGCGGTGCCCCAGCGACTTCTGAAGCTCTTTGACCGGGTAGTACTCGGGCGTGTCGGGTCCGACCATGGTCGTCGGCGTGGTCTGCGGCCGGGGGTTATACGTCAGGTCCCAGCCCTGCACGCGAGCCAAGACCAGCGCGCCATAGTTCACAACCACTTTGCCGCGCCGCAGGCGATCAGCGATGACCTGCTCGTCGTCCTTACGGCCCAGGAGCAGGGTCCACTGCATCACGTCATCGACGTTGTCGATGTTGTAGTTCCAGCCGGTCAGCATCTGGTTGCGGACGATGGCCGACGTCGGCCCCGAAGCTGCCCAGTCCCATGAGATCGACGCGAAGTGGTCAAAGGCCGATGCCGTCAACATCACGCGATCGACGGTCGTGCCGAAGTCACAGTCCGGGCAGTTGCCGTCGTGGAACAGCATGCCCGTGCCCCACATAAAGGGCATGCGGCCAAAGGCGATCTCGACCAGCGAGGTCTTGATCTCGCCCCAGGCGCGCTTGGCGCGAATCGACGACTGGATGGCGTTGATGGCCGATTCTTCGGCGACCTGGCCGCGGCTGAAGATCGTCGGATAGCCGTCGGCAGCGCCCCCGCGACCGTTGATGTAGAAGCCCTCGGGCGTCGAGCCCAGGATCAGGTTGTCGAAGATGTCGATCTGGCCCTTGACCCGCACGTACTCCGAGATGTGCAGCGTCGGCTCCAGCCGGAAGCGCATGTCGGCAGTGCGGATGCCTTCCTCGCGGCAGTCGGCGGCCCCCGAGCGCACGGCACAGCTTGCCGCCCCAGGAGCGCCCATGGCGTCGGGGATCTCGGAATAGGGCGCGCCAAACGGGTTCGACAGCTTCGTGGGATCGTTGAAGTGACCCAGGTTGAAGTTGTGCCAGTAGAAGCCGCGGCCACGGAGATAGCCGTTGAGGGTGAACGGCTGGAAGGCGCGATCTTTCTTCTGCGGCCAGTCGGGCAGCGACTCGGTCGCGATGTCGACCGCCGCCTGTCCAGGAGCCGCCTCCGCCGGACCTTCCGGCTTGTCACCAGGAGGCCCGCCGCCCATCCCACCCGGACCGCCCATCCCTCCGGCGCCACCGCCCATCGGCCGCATGCCACCACCGGGACCAAACTGGGCCCACGCCTTGCTCCCCATTCCACTCAGCAGCAGCGTCGACAGAGTAGCCACCGCAGACAGGCACAACCAAGACAAAGCCGGAACAGACCGGCGCATCGGGACCTCCGTATGAGCGGAAGACGCCGACCCCCGACGAAGCACAGACCGAGTCGGGAGCGCGGCAGATCGAGAGCAAAAGGACACTCGCGTGGACGTGAACGACGACAAGATAGGCCGCGCACTATAGGGCTGACCTCGTCTGGGGTCAACCCTCCTTCCTGCGCTGTTTTTTCTTGCTCGCGATCGCCATCGCGTGTACCTATGAACGCCACGCAGCGACGGAGTCTTTCGCAGATCGCGGGGGATAAAGGCAGCTGCAGAGGTCCGGGCGTTTAGCTCAGCTGGATAGAGCGTCGGTCTCCGAAGCCGAAGGTCACTGGTTCGAATCCAGTAACGCCCACTGACGGTGAAGTCTCTTCACCACCTGCCGCAAGCGGCTCCCATGGACGATTCGTGGACGATCTTTTGTCCACGCTGGTTTCCGCCGCGATGCTCGCCAGATGGCCCGGTCCCAGGTGCGCATGGCGCTCGGTCATCGAGACGCTTTAGTGACCGATGAAGTCGCGGATCTCCGCAATGGTCCAGGTTCGCCCCCACGAACCCATCGCCAGGTGGCTCGCGCACGTGTGCCGCAAGTCGTGGAAGCGTAGCTCTTACCGCAGCCCCGCCTCCTTCCTCCAGCGTTCCCACCCCGCGTCGTACCCATCCCCATACATCTTCCCGTCCTCACCAGGAAACACCAGCGCATCTGGGCTCGCATCCGCGGCCAGCTCGCGCACCCTGCGAAGCGTGGAAACCGCAGCGGGAAGGAGCGGGAAGTGCCGCGTCTGGTTGGCCTTGGTTGACTTCAGGTAGCTCCGCCGACAGGTGCAGGTGGGGTGCGCCCCATCCAGGTCGAGGTCGCGCCAGCGCAGCTCCCAGAGCTCGCCCTGCCGCATGCCGGTGTAGATGGCCACTTCGTATATCAAACTGCTTGCCTTCCGGCAGGCGTGGACAACGGAGGAGGCGGTCGAACTCTTCGAGCGTCAGGAAGCTCCACTTCTCCTGAGTTGCCTCCGGTGCCTTGTTGACCCGCACGCCGTCGCAGGGGTTGTGCTCGACGATGTCGTCCACCTTGGCTTCGTTGAAGATTCGCCTCAGGAGCTCGAACACATGCTTCTGGGTCTGGGCGCTTAGGGTCTCCTTGCCCTCGACCTTGCCACCAGACCTCGCCCCGGCTCCCGAGGTAGACACGAGCTTCCGCTTGCAGGCCAAGGCCGCCATGAAGTCGCGGATGTGGCGGCGCTTGATGTCTGCGATCGGCCAGGAAGCAAGCTCGCTACCCTCCAGGTGGCGGCGCCAGCGAGAGCGATCCTCGTCCGCCGTTCGCGTGGTGAGCTTGGCCAGGTAGCGGGCCGCGTACGCGTTCAGGGTCACCGCCCCGATGGGGGCCATGTTGCCCACCGCCAGCTCCTCGATCGCGGCGGCCAGCACGACCTCGCACTCCTGTCTGGAGTCGAAGGACTGGGATGCCCTGCGCTTCCCGTCCGCGGAGGTCAGCTTAAAGCGCCACCGGCCTAATGGGAGCTGCTCGACCGATCAGCGCTGTGGGTAGGACGAGGGGCCGCGATGCGCTCGCAGAAGGCTCGTCGAGTGGCTGTTTGGAGACCGATCGGTTTGGCAATTCATCGCGCTTTGCGTGAAGCCGCGCTCGACGTAGCTATGGCCCGGCCTGCTGCCTGTGTCGCGGCGGCGCATTGGCTCGCTGGCGTCGTGCCTGGGCGCGATACCTGGCTTGCCTGCGGCGATGAGACATCCGACGGTAGTTAAGCAGCCAGCCGTCGGGGTTTGCGCGTCCGCAGCGCAGGCAAGCCCACGGCGCGGCGGTCGCTGACGAATGCGAGACGCCGGGCGTCTCGGGCGGCGAGGCCGAAGTGGGCAGCGTAGGCCGCGTCGCGAGCTGGATGCCCTGCGAGGAGTGAGGCTCAGCCGGAGGCGCTGGCGCTGGCGAGCTCGCGGGGCCGGAAGGACAGGCTCTGCGGCGTGCGGAGTATGCGCGCTGGCGGCCGCGTGCTTGAGCCGTCCGAGCTCGGTGCGTTGGTAGCGCTGACCCGCCGCGCGAAGCGAGCGCCGTCGTGCCGTGAGGCGGCAAGAGTCACTGCAGTAGCTCTGCCCGCGGAAGCACGACCCGCAGAGCTGGGTCAGCGCTCGACACACTGCGCACAGCAATTTGCCATGCGCCTGCGCCGCGGCTGCACGACGGGCAGACGTCGTCGCGGTTCGTTTCGTGCGCTGACTACGCGAAGCTTGCATGCCCGCTGCTTAAGGTGCCCGGGGCGCCCACGTCAAGCCTGGATCGCAGCAGGACAGGCGGGTCGCGCGCCCCTAATCCGCGACGATGAACACAGTCAGAAACATGCAGAGGTTGATGCGTCAGCCAAGTCCAGTCAGCCCCGCTGGATCAGCCCCGTTGTGCGCCCACTCTGGGGCTGCCAGGGGGGGCCGCTCGCATCCAGCGTGGCGCCAACTTCCGACGGAGCCGCGACGCAACAAAGCACCCAAACCAAAAAACTCGACGAAGGAAACGCGCAAATGGCCGACACCCTCAACGCAGATGACCTGCGCTTTCCGGCACTATGCTGCGGGTTGAGAGCTGCGGCTACACCCCCGCCTTGACCGGAATCAGCGTCGGAGCCACGACGATACAATCGATTCCGAGCACTGTAAGCTGCCGGCACAGCACATAGCCGCACGCCCCCGCCTCGCAACAGACTTTTAGCGTCGCGTGCGACGACAGCTTACGCATCAGCCGCGAAATCGCATCGGGCTGATTGGGGATGGTGCCCAGCGACGTCACTCGCCCAGCCTCGTCGCACAGCGCGACCGCAATCGTTTCCTTGTGGACATCCAAACCGACATAGAGGGATGAGCAGAAACAATGGCTACAAGAGCACAGCGCTAATCTGGTACGCGCGAGTCTGGCTTGGAATCGCAGGTCCAGGTCGGATGAAGTCGGGACGAACAGCGCCCACGTGCCGGAACGGCATCTGCTTCCGCGCACCTTCGACCCGCCGCCGCCCGCGCGCCCACATGCCGGGGCCGCCTGCGCCGCCAACGGAGCAGGAGCAGAACGACATGTTCGGATTGAGACGCATCAGCCTGCGTGCCCAGACTAGCGTGAGTTCCTCGGTCAATCGCGCGTAGGCCGCTTCAAAAAGCCCGGCGGAGTGGATGCCGACGGCCCAGATGCAGGCGTCATCGCCAAGGTCGAAGGCGTAGGTCACGCCCATCACGCGCTCGATCCGGCGACCTTTCTGCGCGGGAATCGAAGCCGGGGACCACTTCGTCGTCACGAGCGCACCTTCTTTTTCGTCGTCCTCGGAGCGAAGCGCGCGGCGAGTACCTTCGTGCGCTGCTCGAAAACTTCGGGCGATGGTTGGTCTGCAAGCAAGCCGTCGAACGCGAGCACGAAAACCTGGGCGCTGGTCTTGTCACGGAGGATGGCGACGATGCACTGCAGCGCGACCTTTCGATGAAGTGCCGAGCACTCCGGATCGATGCGCGAGCACGCCTCCATAAACTCTTTCCCCATCGGTGCCCCAGCCATCTCGGCCCAGGGCTCGATCGCGATCCTTCGGCAAACGCTGAGCAGGCGCTTATAGGCGCTGCCCGGTCCCTTCGCCGCCGCCCTAGCGGCAGGGTGCCGAGAAACCAGCCAGTCCACGAAGACAGCGCGGTAGATGTCTTCTTTATCCTTGAAGATGCGGTAGAGCAGCGTCCGCGAGAGGCCCGAGCGCCTAGCGATGTCCTCGAAGGCGGTCTTGCCGAAGCCGAAGTTGAGGAAGCACCAGCGCGCGGCGGTCAGAATCTTGGCCCGGCGGGCGGCGGCTTCGTCGTCTGTCATCGTCGGTGGCATGGTGGCTACCTCAGTCAGCCACCACGATCGCGGTCTTGCCGTTCAGCTCAACACTTTCGGTGACGTCCTCGGCAGAACCGGTAGTGCCGAAACAGGACCCAATAGGAGCTTGGGGGGACGTGCGGAGACCTCCGTCAACTTGCTGCTCCGATCCAGCGGTGAACGTCTTAGTCATGAGCTCATTTTGACAACCAATGCTCATGTTGTCAAAATGTGAAGCAGCGAAGCAAGAGTCAGCATAGCTCTGCCTACTTGGCTGGGCGGGTAGATGTCCGCGCTACCGTCGCCCTTGGGCTTGCTGACATTGTTTAGGCGGCGCGGTGCTCGGCAGCAGCAGCGGCGAGTCGACTGCCGGCGAAGGCGGCGGGTAAAAACGACGACAGCCCGACGATCACAAACCACGTCGGGTGCGTGCAGTGAGTCACGGTGAAGACCGCGCCAGCGGCGAAGAACGCTGCAACGATGGCGCTCTGGCGGAACCAGTGTCCCCCAGAAACGGCTGCCGACAAGGCCCCGCCGGCTGTCGCGCCGATGAACCACGAGACGATCACCGACCACAGGTGAATCGGCCGCAGGAGCTTGATCGCCTCGCCGCAGCGGTCGGGAGTGATGTTGCCGATCTCAGGCGGGACGGGGAACAGTCGGTGGCCCATCATCTCGCACAGCGAGATCAGAATCCCGCCGACGACGATGCCCATGATGATGCCCAGCACCCGTCGTCCCAGCCCAGCGCTTTCGGTCGTGTCCATGTCGAGCGTTTAACAGGCCGCTCTGACCGCCGTCAACCCGCGTGACCGGCTAGCGACTGACCAGCGCCGAGAGCGCGCTCTTCTTCACCCCGGCAAAGCCCGAGAACTGCGCCGTCGGCATCATGCGATAGCCGCTGACCTCGCGGCGAACCACCACCACGTTGTCGGGGTGCCACAGCGGCAACATCGGCAAGTCACGCAGCAGCTGTTCCTGCACCTTTTCGTAGATCTGTCGTCGCTGCAGGCGATCCATCTCGCGCTGACCGGCATCGAGCAGAGCGTCCATCGCAGCATCGCGATAGCGCATGCGGTTGATGCCGGCATCCAGGTTCTTGTTGCTGGGGGCGTACGCCGAGTGCAGGAAGTTGCGAAACATGTTGGGCTCGGCGATCTCGGCGCTCTGCAGCGTGTACAGGTGGTAGTTGCCCTTCTTCACGTCCGACAGAAAGATGTGAAACTCCAGCGGACGGACGTCGACGCCGATCCCGACCTCGGCAAGCTGAGCGGCGATGACGCGGGCAATCGCCACCGGCAGGGCATCGGTCGAGGTCTTGTAAAGCAGGGTGAAGCGGCGGGCCGGCCCATCGCCATCCGGATCGGGATAGCCCGCTTCGTCGAGGAGCTTCTTGGCAGCTTCCGGATCGTAGCTCAGCGCCGTCTGATTCTCGCCGGCCGGCGGGCTGTAGGCCCAGTGAAAGGGCGGCAGCAGGGATGTTGCAGGCTGCGCCTTGCCGTGCAGCTTGGTGCGCACGATGCGCTCGCGATCGATGGCATGGGCGATGGCCCGTCGCACGCGCCGGTCACGCAGCCGCGCATCCTCGTTGTTCATGCCGAGATAAAACAGGATGGCGGACGGTGCACTGGCCAGCTGCAGCCGCTTGCCCCACTTGCCGACGACATCGAAGAGCAGCGGAGACACCGTGTTCTGCGTCAGATCCGCCGAGCCGCCGACCAGCGATAGCAGGCGCGAGTTGGCATCGCGCACCACGCGCAGCGTCAGCCGCTCGATGGGTGGCGGGCCGCGGTGGTAGAAGGTGTTGCGGATAAAGCGCGTGACCTCGCCGGCCTCGCTGACCGGCACGAACGGACCGGCACCGATAGGCAGGCCGGACAAGCTGGGCTTCTCGAAGCTGCCGCTCTTGACGATGCCGAAGTCGAGGTCGGTGATGGCGGTGGCGTGGCTGTGTGCAAAGCCGATGCGCAGCACCCGCGGGCTCACGACTTCGATGGGCCGCACCAGCCCCGACTCCGCGAAGCGGCGACGCAGACCCGCGCTGCCGGTCTTTTCGTCGGCCAGCTTGTCGATGGTGTAGACGATATCGGCGCTGGTCACCGGGCTACCGTCGGAAAAGCGCGCCTCGCGCAGCGTGATCTGATAGCGCAGCGGCTGTCCCCGCTCGGGCAGACCGGGCAGCGGCTCGACGCTCTCGGCGAGGTCGTAGCGCGGCTCCATGGTCTCGTTCTCGACGTCGACCATGCGGGCATAGGCCAGGTAGGTCAGCTTGAAGTCGATCGAGGTCGTGGTGTAGCGCGGGTCGATATTGCGTGGCGGCTGCTCAAGCAGCACCACCAGCTCTTCTTCGGGAACGCGCTGCCGCGTGCAGCCGGCCGACAGCAGCGCCAGGAACACGAAGAGCGGAGCCCGCAGCGCCCACGCCGCAAGCTGAGAGGTCCGACGCCCAACCAGGTGCATCGGCCGCCGGGGAAATCTGATAGGCTGCCGATATGCTTCGTGTTTTGGCCAGAGTCGCGCCCCGCTTGGTGGCTGCCCCGCCGGTGTCCCCGGCCCCTCAGCCCGCGGCCAGCGCTGGGCAGCGCGCGACCCCACGCAGGAGCGGGCCTGCGCTCGTGGGCCTGGGCGGCGGCTTGGTGGTGGTGGGCATGCTGGGGGCATTGCCAGAAGCAGTCCGGGCTGACGCTAATCTGAGCCGCAGCGAGGCGCCAGTTTTATTGCCAACGACGCCCCCCAGTCGCGCGCTGTGGGCCCAAGGTCCGACTCCGGCCAGCCCGCCTCCGGCGATGCCCCCGCTGCGCGCTGCCACCGGGGCCGCGGCCCCCGCTGCAACGACAAGCCCGGCGACGAGTGCGCAGCCTACCGCCGGAACCGCCCCCGCGCCAGCGACAGGCACAGCGCCGGCTCCCGGTGCGACAGGGGCTGGCGCCGCGGCCGCCGCGATTGTCAGCGGCGCAGTCGGCGAAGGTGAAGGTCCGCCGACCCCCACCGGCCCGGTCAGTGTCCCGGCCCTGACCACCCCACCCGCCGATCCAGCCCAGCGCCTGCGCTGGCTCAGCGATCGCATCGATCTTCTACTGGGCCAGCTGATCGGCGACCGCGCTCGCGTCGGTGTGGCCGTGCTCGATGTCGACAGCGGCCGCTTGCTTTACGGCAAAAACGACAATGTGCAGTTCAACGTCGCCAGCAACGTCAAGCTCTTCACCGTTGCTACGGCCCTGTCGCTGCTCGGCCCTGAGTATCGCTTCAAGACCGCGCTCTACGCCGAGCGCGACCGCGACCGCAGCGAGTACAAGAACCTCTTTCTGCGCGGCTACGGCGACCCGACGCTGTCCACCGAAGATCTGTGGCGCCTGACCTCGGAGCTGCAGTCCCGTGGCATCAAGCGCATCAAGGGCGACATCCTCATCGATGACACCTTCTTCGACGAGCAGCGGGTTGCCCCGGCCTTTGAGCAGAAGAATGAAGATCGCGCCTATCGCGCGCCGCAGGGCGCGGTCTCGCTGAACTACAACGCCGTCGGTGTCCACGTCTATCCCGGCACCGGCGAGGGCCAGCCGGCGCGCATCATCATCGATCCGCCTTCACCGTACTTCATCGTCAGCAACGAGACGCGCACCGTCGGCAGCGGCCGCACCAGCCTGGTGGTCGACAGCCAGGAAGAAAAGGACGCCGCCCCCGGTCGCGAGCACACGCAGATCCGCGTCCGCGGCACCATTCGGGCTAATGATCCGGGCCAGGACTTCGCCAAGCGCGTCGCCCACCCCGACCTCTACGCTGCCTGGACGCTGTTTGAGCTCTTGACCCGACGCGGTATCCAGGTCGGTGGTAAGCCCGGGCGCGGCTCGGCTCCGCCCGCGGCGCAGCTGATCGACAGTCACTACTCGGTGCCGCTTGGCGTGCTGTGTCGCGACATCAACAAGCGCTCGAACAACTTCATGGCCGAGCAGGTGCTAAAGAGCCTCGGCGCGGATAGCTCGGGCCGGCCGGGCTCGTGGCAGAAGGGCCTGCAGGCGGTGTCGCGCTATCTCGAAGGCATGGGCATCCTGCCCGGCAAGTATCAGATGCAGAACGGCTCGGGCCTTTACGACTCGAACCGCTTCACGCCAGTCCAGGTTGTGACCCTGCTGCGCTCAGCCTATCGCGACTTTCGCATCAGCGCTGACTTTGTCGCCTCGCTGGCCGTCGCTGGCGCCGACGGCACGATCTGGCACCGGATGAGCGGTGGCATCGCTGAGCGCTACGTCCGCGCCAAGACCGGCACGCTCAACGGCGTCTCGGCGCTGTCCGGCTTTGCCTCGGCCCCGCTGTCGGGTGCCTCGATGCTGCGAGCCCCGCTGGCGTTTTCGGTCGTCCTCAACGACCTGTCGATGGGCATGCCGGCCAAGCCGCTGCAGGACGCCATTGTCGAGTCGCTGGTTGCCTATCAGGGCGCCCCGATTGCGGTGCCCACCGCTGCCGCTCCGCCGCCGGCTCCCTCGCTGGCCGGGCCGCCGCCAGCGCCGGCAGCAGGCAAGTAAGCGCCCCGCTCCGCTGCCTTCACCGACTCGCCCGCGAGTCCTGTCATCCCTCAAGGAACCTGCCCATGCGTCCATGGCCCAAGCTGTCCAGCCGACTGCTCGGCGACTATCACATCTTTCGCCTGCACAGCCAGCGCTTTGTCTCGCCGCGCACCGGCGGGGAGCATGACTTTTTCGTCCTCGACGTGCCCAGCTGGGTGAACGTCGTCGCCATCACCCCCGACGATAAAGTGGTCCTGATCGAGCAGTTCCGCTTCGGCACGGCCCAGGTCACGCTCGAAATCCCCGGCGGCATGATCGACGCGGGCGAAGATCCGGTGGCAGCTGGGGCCCGCGAGCTCTTGGAAGAGACCGGCTATCGCGCCGCCCGCTACACCTTGCTCGGCCACGTCGAGCCCAACCCGGCGATCCAAAACAACCTCTGCTACACCGTCCTCGCCGAAGACGCGACGCCCACTGGCCACCAGCACCTCGACGAAAAAGAGGACATCGGCGTCACCCTCCGTCCCGTCGCCGACATCCCCGATCTGCTACGGAGCGGCACGATCCGCCACGCCCTCGTCTGGGCCGGCTTCCAGCACTACGATCTGCATCGTCGCGCGACGGCCACGCCCACCCGCTAGATTCGCCCCTGACGTCGCAGCTAGTGCGCTTTGGTCAGCGCGAAGAAGACGCCGGCGTTCGAGAGTAGGTAGACCTCGTTGCCGAAGGCGCGGGGGGCGGCGGTGGCGCCCTGGCCAGGGGCGAAGTACTGCAGAAGCTCGCCGCTCTCGGCATCCGCGATATGCAGGCCGCCGAGTGCGGTGCTGATGAGCAGATACGATCCCCAAAGCGTCGGCTGCGACAGCTCACCCTGGCTGGGCAGGATCTGCTGCCACAGCTTGCGACCCTTTTCGTCGAGGCTAAACAGCCCCTGGGTCGCCGAGGCGACGTAGATGCGACCGTGCTTGGCATCGACGGTGAGCGGCCCAGCCGCCTCGATGTCGTAGCGCCAGCGCAGGCTGCCGTCTTTCTTGTCGAGGCCAAACAGTCCGCTGGCGTAACAGCTGACGACCAGCGTGTCGCCGATCAGAGCAGGCGAGCCATCGACATCAGTGAAGCGCGTGGCATCGCCGGCCAGCGGACGATTCCAGATGACCTCACCGGTCTCGGCGTTAAGGCAGGACAGGTAGCCGTCGGGAAAGCCGACATAGACGCGATCGCCGACCGGCAGTGCCGCCGACTGACCGCGGATCGAAAAGGTATCGGTCGCTTCGCGCTCGTACTGCCAGCGCCAGGCCCCGGTGCGTACGTCGAGGGCGTAGACACGACCTTCGTTCGAGGTGATGAAGAGCAGGTTGCCAGCCAAGACCGGACGCGTCTGCACCGGCCCACGCGTGCGATAGGTCCAGCGTGGCTGGCCGCTCACCGGCTCAAGCGCGGTCACCTGCCCTGCGTCTTCGCCAACGATAAGCAGCGGCTCAGGACCCGCTACTCCGGGCTTGATGTAGAGCGGTGCCGACGACAGCGGGCTCTGAAAGTCGCGCTGCCAGATCGTCTCGCCGCGCGTCTTGTGCAGCGCGTACAGCGTCTTCTGTGAAGAGCCGATGTACACCACGTCACCGGTGTCGCTGACCTCGGCGGTGGCAAACTCCTGCGGCTTGTAGGAAAAGAACGCGAGGTTGCGGACGAAGGGCCGGCTCCAGCGCAAGCGCAGCACGTCCCGCGCGACTGCGAACTCATCGCGGACGGTCGGCGGAGGCTGCCTGAGGGCGCTCTTACCGACGCAGCCCAGCGAAAGCGACAGCAGAAGCGGCAGGCCAAGCAAGCCCCCGAAGCGGCTCAGCACCGTCGCGGCGGCGGACCTTGGGGCCAGGAAAGACCGGCTCAGCACGATGATCTAGGGCTCCAGCGCGGCGAGGCGGTTCTGGATGTCGTCGCGGATCGGACTCGATGCGCCAGCCTTGGCCAGAAGCTCCTTGTACATGTCGATGGCCTTCTGCTTGTTGCCCTGCTTGATGTACACGCGGGCCTGATGCAGGCGGGCGCGGTCGCGGGCGAAGGGCTCACTGGCCTGGCGATCGAAGGCGGCAAAGGCCGCCGCAAAGTCCGAGCGGGCCTCTGCACACAGGCCCAGTCCCTCGTAGGCCAGGGAGAGCAGCGAGGTATCGGCGGGCTTGCTGTCGATGAACGAGCGGTAGATGGCTTCCGCCTCGGCATACTTGCCTTGGTCGTAAAGCTGCCCCGCCTTGAGCAAGACTCCGCGCTTGCTGGCGTCGCTGCTGCCGTACTGCGAGCTCAGCTCATCGACCGCCTTGAACACCGCATCGCTGCGCTCTTTGCTGGTCTTGTAGCGCGGTGGATCGGCTTCGGGATCTTCCTTCTCCCCGTCGCGCAGCAGGTCGGCTTCGGCGATGCGCACGGCCCGCCCCAAGAGCTCCGTCGCCTTCTCGCGGCGGGCTTCCATCCACTGACCAAACGCCCAAGCAGCGGTAAACGCCACAAGACCCCCGATGGTGACCAGGAGGGCCCGGCTGAAGTAGGCCATCACCTTGTTGGCGAGGCGCTGCCATAGATCGGCAAACCGCTCGGGCACATCGGCCAGAGCGTCGACGGTGCTCTGCTTCGGACGAACCGGCTTACGGCTTACCGCGCGCTCGGGTTCGCCTTCATCGTGGCCGGTCGGGGTGGAGTCGGAAGTCTGCTTGCTCACAACGGGCTCCTTGCGTCCTTTGGCTCACAGGCAGAGCGTCTGATCCACTGATCTTGCGACGCTATCTGCTCATTGGACAAAAAGACTTGCGCCACGCTAACAAAGGGGCGCGGCGCAGTCAAACTCAAACGCGCCTACTTGCCGACGCAGAAGCGAGCAAAGATGGCATCTAGCAGGCCCTCTTGAACCTCGCTGCCAGAGAGCTCGCCCAGACGAGCGGCTGCGACGCGAAGCTCGCCGGCGACTAGCTCAGGAGCGCCATCCTGCCAAACGGCCAGCGCATCGAGGCTGTTTTTGATCGCGGTCGCCGCCTGCCCCAGCAAGGTCGCTTGGCGGGCGCTCGTCACTAGGATCTCATCGTCGCTGGCCAGGCGCGGCGCCAGCTGATCCAGCACGCGCGCCCGCAGCGTATCAAGCCCCCAGCTACACAGCGCTGAGCAAGACACCGCCGCCAGATCTTCGGGGGGCAGCGGACAGCCGGTGCGATCGATCTTGTTCCAGACCACAAGCCGCGGCAGCTCCTGTGGGAGCTCGGCGAGCAGGCGCTCATCCTCTGCCGTCAGGCCGACGCTGCCGTCGACGATGAAGAGCAGCAAGTCGACGTTCTGCCAGCGCTGCCGGGCCAGCCGTAGGCCCTGCTGTTCGAGCGGCGTGGCGGCCTCGTGATCACCCGCGGTGTCGATCAGGGTCACGGGAAGCTTCAGGCCGGCTGCCGTCGGGCCGGTCACCCACTCGCCCCGCACTTCGACAAAGTCTCGGGTGGTCCCGGGCTGCCTATCGACGATCACGCGCTCGGCACCGCACAGCGCATTGATCAGGCTGGATTTGCCGACGTTGGGACGACCCAGCACCGCGATCTCGATCCCGGAACCGATCGCCTTGCCTCCCGCCTGAAAGCTGCTCGCTAGCTGACTAAGTGCGCTGTGCAACGACTGCATGCGACGACGGCAGTCAGCGACGATGGCCTGATCGCCACGCTCCCAAGGCTCGGCATCGGGAAAGTCGAGCAGCCCTTCGAATTCGGCCAGCAGCGCCACGACCTGCCGACGGAGCTCAGCGACTCGCTGTCCCAGCTCGCCGGCCAGCTGCCGCTGCGCCTGCCGCAGCGCCTGATCCGACTGCGCCTCGATGAGCGTCGCGACGGCCTCGGCTGCCGTCAGGTCGAGCTTGCCGGCCAGGAAGGCTCGGCGCGTAAACTCGCCGGGACTCGCCGGCTGCGCCCCCGCCGCTAGGCAGGCATCGAGCAGGCGGCGCAGATTTCGGGCTCCGCCATGGCCGTGCAGCTCCAGGACGTCTTCGCCAGTGTACGAGTGAGGTCCGCGCATCAGGCAAAACAGCACCTGATCGATGGCATCGATGCTGCGTCGTGCGCTTTCCGCTGCGGAATCTTTGTCGACGCATAAATCCGGGACTGCGCCCGCCTGCGCAAGGCTCGCAGCCACTCCCTGAGGCGCAAAAACTCGGCCCAGGTACAGGTGGTGGCTGACGATTTCCGATGGCAGGGGGTGGCAGATCTGCTGGGCGATGGCCGTCGCCCGTGGGCCACTGACACGCACGATACCAACCCCGCCGCCACTCCCGCTGCTAATCGCGGCGATGGTTGGACGGAGCGGGCTCATCCCTTGGACTTCTCGCCGCCTTTTCCGCCACGGCGTCCGCCGGGCGAAGCAGGCTTGCCATTCCCCGGATGCTCAGAGGGACCCCGGCTTGGGCCCTTGGGCGCATCGATGACTTCAGCCACCAGCGCCGGCTTCTTCGGCGGCAGGATGCGCTTGGTCACCACCTGCTGCGCCATCCCCAGCACGGTGTTGGTGAGGATGTACACCGTCAGACCAGCCGGCACGAAGATGGTAAAGACGGTGAACATGAGCGGCATCATCGTCACCATCGTGCGCTGCTCCGGCGTCGCGGGCAGCGGGCTGAGATACTTGCTCTGCACGAAGATCAGCGCGCCGGTCACCAGCGGCAGCACAAAGAACGGATCCGCCGCCGTGAGGTCGCTGATCCAGAACAGCCGCACATGGTAAAGCTCGACGGCGTTGCCAAGCATCGAGTACAGCGCGAAGTAAATCGGCATCTGCAAGAGGATGGGCAAGCAGCCGCCGAGCGGATTGATGCGGTTCTTGCGATAAAGCTCCATCATCTCCTGGTTGATCTTCGCCTTGTCGTCACCGTACTTGGCCTGCAGCGCATCGATCTGCGGCTTCAGCTCGGCCATGGCCTGCGATGAAACCGTGGCGCGGTGCGACGGGTAGAACAGGATCAGCTTCACGAGCAGCGTCAGCAGCACAATCGCCAGCGCCCAGTTGTGGCACAGCTCATAGATCTGTCGCAGCACCCACAGCATCGGTCGCGCCAACACTTCCAGCGTGTAGTCGATGGCGTTGCTCAGGTTTGCAGACTGACCGCCGACTGACACACCGTCGAGAAGCTCGGGCAGCTTGGGACCAGCGAAGGCCGTGAAGTAGTACTCGCGCGACTCGCCTGGGTTCAGCGAGTGCTCGGCGAGCTCAGCCGATACCGCGATCGCGCCACTCGCATCGGCGCCGACGCGAGCCAGCTTGTCACCAACCTGACCGCCGTACGGCAGCGCCAGCGCGACCAAGAAGTACTGCTGCCCGATGCCAATCCAGCGAATATCGCCGCGCAGATCGTCGGCGTCGGCCTTGTTGTTCTGCAGATCTTCGAGGCCCAGGTGGAACATCTTCTTGCCGCGGCTCCACGTCGCCTCGTTCTGCGGCACGCGCGCCGAGAACACCCCGCCCGGCTTCTGCGTCGGATCCTGAAATCCATCGAGCGCCAGCGCTAGGTGATAATCGACTCGCTTGCTGGCGCGGTTCTGCACCACGACCTGCATGTGCACCTGATAGGACTTGGCGGGAAACAGCAGAACCTTGCGCATTTGATAGTCGGGCGCGTCAAAGACGTAGGTGAGCCGCCGGCTCTGATCGGGCAGCGTCTCGTCTTGCGCTAGGACAAAGGCGGCGGTCTCGGGCATGGCAAAGCCACTGGTAAACCGCGTGGTTAACGACGGACGAAAGCCAGCCAGCAGGTTGGTTGGAGCTTCCACCTGGGTGCGCTCGACGATCGGCGCGCCCCCCGCCTTGTTCGCCACCAAGCGACGGTGATCGCTGCTGCGATACTTGCTATCCAGGAGCTCGTAGCTGACCAGCGCCGCGCCGTGGCTTGAGACTTGCGCCCGATAAAGCCCTGGCTGCTCGATGACGGTGAGCTGCTCAGGCGCCTGTGCGGTCGCTGCCGCCGTCGGGGCAGCCGGGTTTGCCGCGGTGGCCGTGGGCGAACTCCCAGCGGCCGGAGCGATCGCCGGCCCATCCCCTTTGGGGGTCGCCGGTTGCGCGGTCGTCTGCCCCGCGGACTGGGCCGACTGCGACCCTGGCCAGCGGCTCATCAGATATGGCCAGGCAAGTAGCACCAGCAGCGACAGGCCGACTGCTACGAGGGCCCTTTTTTCATTTTCCATGGGGGCTTACGACTCCTCAGGTGAGCGGATCAAATCCGCCCGGGTGAAACGGATGGCAGCGACACAGGCGACGGGCTGCACGGGCGCTTCCCCGCAGCACGCCATAGCGGCTGACCGCCTGCGCCGCGTATTCAGAGCACGAGGGAAAAAAGCGACAGCCAGTACCAGGCAGCGCCGACAAAACCGGCGACAACACGCGCTGATACAGCCGCAGAAGGAAGATGGCGAGGCCCGCCGAAAGCGATCGCGGCATCGGGTGCAGGTCGGGCAGCGGACGTTCCATCCTCACGGGCTCTAGATAATCCGAGGGCCCTATCGAGCGCAAGCGGAGCCCCGTCATGACCGGCGGCCCGGCGAATGAGCGGACGGCGGACCCGAGAGCCGGCGGGCAGCGAGGGCCAGCTCGGCGCGCACCTGATCGAGCGCAGCGGCCACCGACTCGGGACGGGCGATAGCCACGACATCCAGCGTCTGGGGAAACAGCGCCTTGTGCTGGCGAAAGGCCTCGCGCAGCAAGCGCTTGACGCGATTGCGTACCACCGCCGGGCCAACCCGCTTCGACACCGTGACCCCAAAGCGCAAAGAATTTGTCGGGCTGGGACTGCCGAACCACAAAAAATGGGGAGAGATGA
The DNA here is from genome assembly GCA_937952145.1 of uncultured Myxococcales bacterium. Taxonomy (GTDB): domain Bacteria; phylum Myxococcota_A; class Polyangia; order Palsa-1104; family JAEUJZ01; genus JAEUJZ01. The sequence goes on along the minus strand of CALFYE010000497.1, from coordinate 34,666 downwards.
ACTTCTTCCCCCCGCCCTGCACACGCAGGAAATCCCGTCGACGCAGCAAGCGCTCCGGCTTGCTGAATCGATATTGGGGCGAGGGAAGCGCCGTGGACGGCTGAGACATCAGGCAGGGGAGCAGTAGGGCAGAACACCCCACCACCTAGGCGCAGGGCATGGGAACAGGACGACAGCGCAGACGGTCAGAAAGGCCGTTGCTACTTCTGCGCCACCTTCACCGTCAGGCGCTTGCGGCCCTTGCGACGGCGGTTGTTCAGGACCGTGCGGCCCCCGCGGGTCGCCATACGAGCACGGAACCCATGGACACGGCGGCGACGGGTGTTGTGTGGTTGATACGTGCGCTTCACGGACGCTCTCCTTCAAGTTCTGCGAAAAGGCCGCTCATCGCGTGTGCTGCTTACCTAACCAGCGCGATGACGAGGCGAGTCCTGGTTGGTATCAAGGATTCCCATTCTCTGTCAAGCTTCGCATGTCGCATCCCGCCCCTCACTCGTCGCCGGGCCTCCGTTGCAGGGGGATCGACCAGCCGGAAACCCCCGCGGCCACTCGCAGCGCAAGCGCCCCCAGCTTGGCCACAAATCGCGCACGAAAAGCAGCCCTCCCCGCGCTCCTTCTGCTAGAGTTCTGCGCCTTGCTGCGCTCGTAGCTCAGTCGGATAGAGCATCGGCCTTCTAAGCCGAGGGTCGCAGGTTCGATTCCTGCCGGGCGCGCTGACGGTGGAACCCGGTGGGGTTCCCCTTCATGGGACTCTTTTTGGGGACTCTTTTTGAGGACTCTTCTTGGGGACCGTTACCGCACAGAAATGGGGGGGCGGGCTCTTGGGGCGCCCAGCTTCGGGATGTCGGAGGGTGAGCCTGTCAGGTGCTTCCGCCCGATGGACTAGTGCTTGTTGTCGAAGGCGATGCCCTTCTTGACCTCTTCGATGGCCTGGCCGACCAGTTCCAGGGCCTTGACGCGGTGACCGCCCTTGTCCGGGGTCGCCTTCTGCAGCTGACCGTGAGCGGCTTCCAGCGAGCCGAGCGCGGCCTTCATATGTGGCTGCGGCTCAGCCCCGGCACCGCGCACCATGTCGCGACCAACCACCAACGACAGCACCATGGCGAGTCCAAGCGTCGAGATCTTCCAAGCGTTCATCGGCTTCTCCTTGCTACGTACGGTTGAAATTGGGAAGTGAGGCAGCGGGCCCGGCCGCCTAGCCAGAGTCCCGACAGCATCGCTGAGTGTCGCCGATCGAGTGCCGCCCCGCGACGAGAATTAGCAGCCCCGGGTCAGGGCCGGGGCCCATATACGTAAATATTCCAGTGCCGCGCGAACGCGTCCGGGATCTCCGCAAGTGGGTCGGACTGTCGGTATAGTGCCGCGATGCGTCTCCCCCCCCCGCAAGCGCCCGCTGGCTCGCTGCCCTCCCCTGCTCTCCGACGAGAGTCGGCCCTCTTTCGGGATCGCCCTCTGCGCTCTCGCCTCGTTGCCGATGGACGGAGGCGCGGGCTGTCGGCGATCGCGCCCCTGGCGGTTTTGCTGGGGATCGCACCGTCTTTGCACGCCAAGCCGAAGCCAGACGGGCGGGCCCGGGTGCTGCTCTCGCAGGCCGGCGACGGGGCAGCGGCGCTACGCCCTGCTGATCTGGTGCTGCGCGGAGCCCAGATCATCACGATGGATCCGGCGCAGCCGCAGGCCAATGTCTTGGCGATTCGCGACGGCGAGATCGTCTATGTCGGCACGTTATCCGCTGCGTCCGCCACTGCCAGCGATGGCAATCCCAGCGCCGACACCGAGCACGCCCCGCCCAACGAGCTGCCGGCAGGCCTGGTAGGGCCGCGCACGCGGATGGTGCAGCTCGACGGAAATCAGACAGTGTTACCCGGTCTCATCGATGCCCACGCACACCTTGTGGGGCTGGGGCGCTCGCTGGATCAGATCGATCTGCGGGGAGCCAAGAGCGTGGCCGAGATCGCCGAGCGCGTGCGGGCCCGGGCCCAGCGCGAAGCCGAAGGCGGTGGCGAGCGCGGCTTTCTGGTCGGACGCGGCTGGGACCAGAACCTGTTTACCCCGGCGCAGCTTCCCGATATCGCAGCGCGACACGCGCTGGATGGCGCCAGCGGCGGGCGACCTCTGCTGCTCCGGCGCATCGATGGCCACGCCGTGTGGGTCAACAGCGAGCTCCTACGGCGCGCCAACATCAGCCGCGGCACCGCCGATCCGCAAGGCGGACGCATCCTGCGGGGCGAGGGCGGCGAGCCGACCGGCGTGCTGGTCGATAACGCCATGGCCCTGGTCGAGCGCCTACTACCCCCGCCCAGCCGCAAGGAGATCGAAGCCGCGATCCTAAGCGGAGCCGAGCACGTCGCTGCCCGCGGCCTGACCGCCGTGCACGAGATGGGGGCGAGTCCCGAGGAGATCTCGGTCTACCGTCAGCTGGCCGAAGAGGGGCGACTGCCGCTGCGGGTGTACGCCTATCACGAAGATCCGATGCCGGCGGCGCTGGCCCGCTTTCCGCTGTCGTCGGCGTATCAGACCGAGCTGATGCGGCTGGGGGCGCGGCTCGGTCCGCCGGAGACGCAGGGACGCTTCGCGCTGCGCGGCATCAAGCTGTACCTAGACGGCGCTCTGGGCTCACGCGGGGCGGCTCTTATGGCGCCATACAGCGACGAGCCAAACAACAGCGGCCTGCTGCTGATCCCGCCCGAGCACGTGCAAGAGATGGCGCGCTGGGCGGTGCTATACGGCCGCGGTCATCAGATCGCGACGCATGCCATCGGCGATCGCGCCAATCATCTGGTGCTGTCGGCGTACGAAGCGGCGGGTGTTCGCGCCGATCGCGATCTGCGCTTCCGCGTCGAGCACGCCCAGGTTCTGTTCGGCACCGATCTGGAGCGGCGGCGCTATCAGAAGTTAGGGGTCATCGCGTCGATTCAGCCGAGCCATGCGGTCAGCGATATGCCATGGGCCGAGCGACGGCTTGGGCCGGGGCGGATTGGGCTTTCCTATGCCTATCGCTCGCTGCTCTTGTCGGGGGCGCGGATTGCCGCCGGATCCGACTTTCCCGTCGAAGAGGCCGATCCGCGCATCGGCCTGCACTCGGCCATCTGGCGCACCGACGAGAGCGGCGCACCGAGCGGCGGCTTCCTGCCGCAAGAGCGCCTGACCCTGGGCGAGGCCCTGCGCGCCTTTACCACCGACGCCGCCTACGCTGCCTTCGCCGAAGACAAGAGCGGCCAGATCCGCATCGGGCTGCGCGCCGATCTCACCATCCTGTCGGGCCGCCTGGACAGCTACCTCACCGGCGGACCGGCGCCGCTCGATCTGCGCAGCCGCCCCGTGCTGATGACGATGATCGACGGCCAGGTGGTCTATGAGCGCCTCGGCCTGAGCCAACCCTCAGGAACTCCGGGCAAGAACACCGCCAGTCGTCCGCGCCGGCGCGGCTAGCTCAGCGAGCTGGGGCCGCGACTTCTTGCGCCGGCCGCAGCGTGCCGGCGAACCAGTAGACGATCCCCGCCCACATCACCGGCTCAGCCGCGAGCGCGGTAAACGCTCCGGCCAGAAACAGCCCGTTGTCGCCGCGCACCCGCCCGGCCAGAAACAGCCCACTGCCCAAAAGCGAGACCGCCGTGCCCACCCAAGTCAGCGTCGCGCCTGCCGTCACCCCCGGGCTGTAAGCGCGAGCCCGCACGCGGCTTAGCTCAGGCCCTCCGCCACTTGGCGCGCTTGGCGACGAGACCGCGAGCCGCGAGCCAGGCTCGATCGCCGAGCGTCGGATCCACACCGGCTGCCCAGTCGCCGCTCGTTGCGCCGCGAGGGCATCGGCAGACGCCGCGCTCGGCAGAGGGGCACTAGGCTGCTCGATGGTGGGCTGCGGACCTAGGGCAGCTGTCGGGACCAGATACAGGTCCTGCGTCGAGCACGCCGCAAGGAGCAAGGCCCCCGCCGGGCCTAGCCGAGCCGCGACCCTTCGAAGCGGAGGAACCCAGGCAGCGATCCGCGCCCAGCCGTTGCGCATCCACAGAGCCTATCACTGGGCCGCCGCGGCTGGTGTACTGCGTCCTAGTGCGCCCCTCGATGCTCGGGTTCCGGCAAAAAATTGGCGGCGAATCCCGGGTTTGGGCATGCTGCGAGATCTCGGGCTGTAGACAGCAACGAACCCTGTAACAAAGCACCAGTAACGAAGTAAAAGAAGCGCGCAATCATGGCCAAGCGGGAAGAGCTCATCGTCGGTCTGGACATCGGCACCACCAAAGTAGCCTGCCTAGTTGGGGAGGTCTCAGAGGACGGCGTCGACATCATCGGCATCGGCACGCAGCCTTGCAGCGGCCTGAAAAAAGGCGTCGTCGTCAACATCGACGCGACGGTGGCCGCGATCTCGAAAGCGATCGAAGAAGCCGAGCACATGGCCGGGGTCGAGATCACCACCGTCTACGCCGGCATCGCCGGTTCGCACATCAAGGCCTTTCACTCGGAAGGCGTAGTGGCGATTCGCGATCGCGAGGTCCGGGCCGGCGACATCGAGCGCGTCATCGAGGCCGCCAAGGCCGTCTCGATCCCGCAGGACCGCGAGATCCTGCACGTCGTGCCGCAGGAATTCACCGTCGATGCGCAGGATGGCATCAAAGAGCCGCTCGGCATGTCGGGCGTGCGCCTGGAAGCCCGCGTCCACATCGTGACGGCGGCGGTGGCCGCGGCGCAGAACATCATCAAGTGCTGTTCGCGCTGCTCGCTGCAGGTGGCCGACCTGGTGCTGGAGCCGCTGGCGACGGCCGAAGCCGTGCTGCACCGCGACGAAAAAGAGCTGGGTGTGGCCCTGCTGGACATCGGCGGCGGCACCAGCGATCTAGTCATCTACAACGAGGGCGCGCTGGTCCACACCCTGGTGCTGCCGATTGGCGGACATCAGCTGACCAACGACATTGCTCTCGGTCTGCGCACGCCGATGAGCGAGGCCGAGCGGCTGAAGCACAAGCACGGCTGTGCCATGTCGAGCCTGATTGCCGCCGATGAGACCATCGAAGTTCCGTCGGTGGGTGGCCGTCCGCCGCGCGTGCTGGCGCGCACCGTGTTGTCGGAAATTCTGCAGCCCCGCGTCGATGAAATCTTCACGCTGGTGCGCGATGAGATCGAGCGCTGTGGTCTATCTGAGACCCTGGCGTCGGGCCTGGTAGTGACCGGCGGCTCGACGATCCTGCAGGGCCTGCCCGAGCTTGCCGAAGAGGTGCTGGGCATGCCGGTGCGACGTGGGTTGCCGCAGGGCTTTGGTGGACTGACCGATGTCGTGCGCTCGCCGATCTACGCCACCGGCGTCGGCCTGCTCCTGTACGGCGCCCGGCAGCAAGAGGGCCTGATCATCGGCGGACGCGACAGCGGTCGGCGCGGCGTGTGGAACCGCATGCGTAGCTGGTTCGCCGAGGTGTTCTAGGCCCGTCGCGTTCCGTCGCTGCGCCTAGCCCCGTAGGGCGCGATAGAGCGCATCGTGCAAGAGCGGCCGCAGGCGCTTGATGCCAGCCTGCGTGGCGGCGGCTTCGGCTGGGGTAGGCACGCAGACGCGGTTCGATAGAAACACCGTGATCAGCGCCTGAGCACGGGTCTCGCCGGGATCGATCCATAGCGAGCAGCCGGTGAAGCCCAGGTGCCCAACGCCATGGCGCGGCCACAGCGAGCCGGCAGAAGAGGGGCTGGTCGGCGCCGATCCATCGCTCGGCAGCGGCGAGGGATGATCCCAGCCCAAGCCCCAGCTGGTGCCCGGCGCATGTCCAGCGCGCGGATCGGGGAGCGCAAAGAAGGCCCGCACCAGCGTCGCGGGAATCGACAGCGCCTGCGCCTGCGGTGTGTCGCAGCCGTGATAGACATCGAGCAGCGCGCTGCTCAAGTCCGCAACGCCGGCCAGCGTCCCGAACAGCCCCGCGTGACCCGATACGCCCAGCATGGCGCGGGCGTTGTCGTCGTGGACGATGCCCTGCAAGGGCTCGCGGGCCTCGCTCTCGCGGCAGGTCGGGGCGCAGCGCGCGGCAGGGACACGCTGGGCTGCTTCGTCGCGATCGAGCGGACGAAAAGCGAGCGCCAAACCCAGCGAGTCAGCCAGGCCATAAAACGCCTCGTCGAGCCGCTGACCCAGTCGTTGCTCTAACAGCGCGGCCAGCAAGATGAAGCCCAGATCGCTGTAGATCGCGCGCTGCCTCACCGGCTGTCGCGGCGCGTCGCGAGCCCCAGCGATGATGTCAGCGCGGCTTGGCGGAGGCGTGGCAGCGTGCAGCGGCAGGAACGGCGGCAGGCCGCTCTCGTGACGCAGCAGCGACTCGACCGACACCCCTGGCAGGACGTCTTCGTCGAGCGAAACACACCCGTCCACAATCGCCCGCATGCACAGCACGCTGGTGCACAGCGCCTTGGTCAGCGAGGCGATGTCGAACCACGTCGTCGACTCGGCTGCACCGACGGTCGCAACGAGTGGCGTCGCCTGGCCCTGACGCGCCAGCAGACCAGCGGCGGGATAGATCGACCCGACCCCGCTCTGCAAGAGCGCCAGCACGTCGGAAAAGCGCGGATCGTCGGCCGACATCGACTTAGGGCTGAGCCGCGACCGCGACCTGGCTGGCTACTGAGCGCAGGCCAAAGAACAGAAGCTGTCGCCCAGCAACCGTCGCAAAGGCGGGCGCACCGACGGTGCCTTCCATCGTCTTGATCAGCGCGGCCTCGACCGGCAAGAGGGCCGTGACCGGACCGACCCGCATCGGATCGTCTGCCGCGGCGTAGGCACTGGCCGCCAGCAGCACCGTCTCGCGTCCGGCCTGACCGTTTAGCGCCACATCCCAGCGAACGCGCCCGACGGGGGTGACCAGCCGTCGCACTGCGGCCTGCGAGATGCGCTCAGCCGGCATCGCCTTGCTGTCGCCGGGCGGCACAGGGGTGGCACCTGCGATCAGCAGCGTGGGCCCCAAGCGCAGAGGGGGCCGGGCATCGGGCGCGGCGAGATAGCGCAACAGCGCCGCCTGCTCGCAGTCGGCGACCCGCAGATCGCGATCATCCACGGTGAAGAACAGCGAGACGCGCTCATCGGCGGCAACCACGGCAACGCGCCCCAGCCGCGCCCCGGCCGACCCGGTCAGCTCAGCCGCCGACCACAGCGGAGCCGACTGGCTGACTTTTTCGACGGTATCGCCCTTGACCACGGCCAGACCGACATCGCCAGCGGCCCCTTGATAAAATAAAAGGACCTGCTCTTTTCCGTCGCTGCCGGCCAGTCGAACGGGCGCTGGACTGCGCAGCCCGGCGCCTTCCCAGGCCGCTTCGGTGGCCAGCACTTCGTCGGGCTCGGCCTCGGCGTTGAGCTTTGCGACCGGCAGACTGGCGCGGAACAGCACGGTCTTTTCGGGCGACAGGCGTGGGCTCATGCGGCCCCAGATATCGACGGTGTCGGCGCTGCTTCCGGCCGGCGCATTGCTGGCTAGGATCGCGGGCTCATCAAGATCCCAGCCGAAGCGCCCGAGCGCATAGGGGGCATCGGCATCGACGAAGCGATAGCCGGACAGCCCCGAGCGCGGCCAGCGATCCGGCAGCACCGAGGCATCGCCCTGCGTGCCACACGCCGCGGTGCCGGCCAAAACTGCCCACAGCGCCGCGGCGGCTCGCCACGCGCCTGCGAATTTCAGAGTCGCCATCGCAGCTGACCTCCGACCTGAAAGACCTGTCCCCCGACGGTAAAGTCGCCGACTAGCGAGCGCGGATCGAGCTTGCGAAAGCGCCGCAGCGGCAGGTGCGTGAACGCGCCAAACACATCGATCGAAAGCGGCTTGGGCAAGATCTGCGACAGCCGCGATAGCTCGACGCCCAGCCCCAGGCTGAAGATGTGCCGATCGCTGTCGCCGAAGCTCGACTCGCCGTCCTGCTCGGGCACTGGCGAGGGCTCGTAGCGATAGCCGCCGCGCAGATCGAGGGCCAGCCGACCACTTAGCGCCCCCGACAGCGCCCGCCACTCGACGCCGACCGCTGGCATCAGCGTGTCGTAAAAGCCCGGGTCGGGATAGGGTCGCGACGGGGCCAGCTTGACTAGCTCGTTGAAGCGCCCGAGATCGACGTTGAGCATGATGCGGGCGGCTGGCGCCGGCTGCTCGCTCCAGCGCGAAAAGGTCAGGTCAAAGCTGACCAGCACCGACGAAAAGCGCGCCGCTGCACCGGCCACTAGCTGCCAGGGCTGAAACAGATCGACCGAGTACGCGACCTCTTCGAAACGGGCGTCTTTGACCAGCGGATCTTGGCCGGCATCGCCGACGTCACCGTGGATGTTGAAGCCCTGCTCTAGCTCCAGCAGGAACTTGTGACGATAGACCAGCGAGAAGCTCAGGTTCGGGGTCGCCTCGAAAAGCAGCCCAACCTGCGGATAGCGGATTGCCAGCAGGTTGACATCGACTGAGGACTCGAGCGCGCTCTGCTCGGGATCGGACAGCGAGACGCGACCGCGCAGATAGACAACTCCCTTACTTCGGGACATGAACGTAAGTCCCCCCCCGAGGTAAAGTCCGCGATAAATATGTATCGCCAGGTTGGCGCCCAAGAACATGCGCTGCGGCCGGTTCTCGTAAAGCTGCAGCCGCGGCCGATCGAAGCTGAGCACGCGGATGCGCGTCGCCTGCTGGTCGGGCAGAAACAGCGTCAGCCCAAACGCAAAGCGCAGCCCAAACAAGCGCCCCGGCAAGAGCACCCCGACGTTGAGCCCGCGCGAGTCCATCAGGTCCTGCCCGGTGCCCGAGACGTTGATCAGCGGTCGCGCTAGCTGATAGCCAAGGTCGAGGCGCAGATCGGTGCTGCGCGCCAAGCCGGCCGGGTTGTAGTAGCCGGCTGCGGCATCGTCAGCGACTGCTGAGTACGCCGAGCCCATGGCCGGCGCCCGCGCTCCCAGGCCAAAGGCATCCGCCGGGTTCGCCGCGACGGGACGCGCCCAGCTCACGAGCAGGCCCGCCAGGACGGCCAGCGCGCCGACGAGCGGGGGTCGAAGGTTGGCCCTCATAGCTGGTACCCCAACATCGCGCCCAGGACGTACGCCCCGCCGGCCAGCGTCGAGTGCGGTCCTAGGATATGGCCCTGGGCATAGGCATCCAGCGACAGCGGCACCCGGCCGGTCAGCGACAGCCCAAGCCCGGTCGATAAGATGTGACGATCGGCGTCGTGCAGGTTGGAAGGCCGCGACTCTGGCGTCGGAGCCGGGGCGGGAGGATCAGGAGCCGGGCTCCACTCGAACTGATAGCCGCCGCGCAGCGCCAGGCTCACCGTCTGGCTGATCGCCCAGGTCTTCTCGACGGCGACGCGCGGCACCAGGGTGTCGTGAAAGCCCGGCAGCGGCAGCTTGGCGGCACTCTTCGTTGCTGGCAGCACCGGATACTCGTAGGCCGACCAGTGCTTCCAGGTGGCCTGCGCAACCAGCAGCAGCGACGGACGCAGCCGGCCCGCGATCTCTAGACCAAGCTGCAGCGGATCGTACTGGGCCGAGCCCGAAAAGTAGATCAGCGGCAGCTCAATCGGCAGCGCGTCGCCGAGCTTGGTGCTCACCGTCAGGCGATACGACGAACGCGAGGCGCCGCGGAACACTGCCCCGAGCGCCAGCTTGCCGTCGAGCCCCTGCCAGCGCACCCCCAGAATCGGCGCATAGTCGACGGTCAGCTGCTGCTCGGAGATCGACGTGATGCGGCCGCTGCCATCAGGCGTGATGGTGATCGTGCCGACCAGCGCGGCCAGCGCAATGGCCCCGCCGCCGATCGAAAACCCCGCCGGCAGCCGCAGGCCGAGCCCCAGCAGCACCGAGACCACCTGGGTCCGCCCGTCGATAACCGGGGCGCGCGGCACATCGGGAAAGGGGTCATGAGCGCGGTTGATCAGGCCAAACGGCGTGTACAGCGACAGCGCCGCCCCGACGCGATCGCGCAGCACGCCGCCAAGCGGCAGGGTAAACGCCCCGCCGAAGAGCAGGCCCGCCGTCGAGTCGATGGGGTAGTTCAGGCGACTGCCGTCCTCGGCCGTGCCCAGCGACAGACGATAGTCGCCATACACCGTGCCGACCGAGAGCTGGCGACCGCTCTGCCACAGCCCGGCGGGGTTTCCGTACACCGCATCAAAGCCCGTGGCATAGGCCGCCCCGGTCCCGGCCATGGCGCTGGTGCGACCGCCCATGCCGAAGAGCTCAGGCAGCGAGGCTCGCGCCGGGGTCGGAAGAGCCAGGCCAGCCAGCCACAGCAGCGGGCCGAGCCAGCGAGCCCGCAGAGCAGAAACGCACGACACCTGCGCGGTCATGACGCCCCCTTTGTACCGTCGCTGCGTTCGCGCAGGGTGGCGGTATCCAGCCACAGCGTCACCGGCCCATCGTTGATCAGCGACACCGCCATCATTGCGCCAAAGCGCCCCGTCGCCACGCGCGGTCCCAGGCTGCGCAGCTTGTCGACGAAGTATTCGTAAAGCGGCTCGGCCTGGGCGGGGGCCAGCGCGCCGGTGAACGACGGGCGACGACCGCGACTGGCATCGCCGTAGAGCGTGAACTGACTGACCACCAGGATGGCGCCCCCGACGTCGCTCAGGCTGCGGTTCATGTCTTTGCTGACGGTCTCGCCCTCGAAAGCCGGCTTGGGGTCGGGGAAGATGCGCAGGCCAGCGATCTTGTCGGCCAGGAAGTCGGCCTCGGCTTTGCCGTCAGCCGCCCCGATGCCGAGGAGCACACACAGGCCCCGCCCAATCTCGCCGAGGAGCTCGCCGCTGTCCGCCGTCCCCTCCGACCCGGAGCGCACCTCCCGGACCTCGGCTCGCGACACTCGCTGCACCACCGCTCTCATGCGGACTCCCTGCCTGTTGGCTATCGGTTTGGCTGGCTGCTGACCTGGGCCGCTCCCGAGTGGGGCGGGCCTGACAGAAGCTGCGCGTAACACAGCCGCATTTGCCCTGTAAAGCCAAAGCCCGTCGCGTCGAATTCCTTGCCCGCCGCTGCCACCCGCGGGTCCAACCCAGAAATCACCCGCTGCACGCCGAGGGGGCCCCATGAGCCACTACAAGCACCGCGAGCCCGTGCCCAGCGCCGAGGCCTTCGTCATGCCCAAGGAGCTCCGCTTGTCGCCGTCGGCCTACAGCTCATCGATCTCGCCGTGTCAGGACTCAGATGCCCGGCCGCTGGCGGCCACCGCCGCTACCCTCGCGGGAAATAGCCTGGACGAGGGCCCCGCCGCCGCGCTCGAACAGACGCTCGACGGCGTCGAGTTTTCCAAGGTCAGCGCCCAGCACGTCATCGACCCCTTCCCGGTCAAAGACTGGGATCGCTACGAGCTCATCAAGCTGCTCGGCCGCGGCGGCATGGGAGCGGTTTACCTCGCCCGCGACCGCCGGCTCGGCCGCCCGGTGGCCCTTAAGTTCCTGCGCAACGACGACCCGCACCTGACCGCCCGCTTCGTCCAAGAAGCCCGCGCCCAGTCGCGACTTAGCCACCCCAATATCTGCAAGGTCTACGAGACCGGCGAGATCGAGGGCAAGGCCTATATCGCGATGGAGTACATTGATGGGCAGTCGCTGGATCGGGTCGGTAAGCGCCTGCCGCTCATGGAAAAAGTCCAGCTGCTGCGCGACGTCGCTTGGGCCCTGCACAGCGCGCATGAGCTGGGCATCATCCATCGCGATATCAAGCCGGCGAACATCATGCTGACCTCGCCGAGCAGCGCGACGTCGTCGGGGGTGGTGGGACCGCGGGCGGTGCTGATGGACTTTGGACTGGCGCGTGAGTCCGGGGACGCGGCGGGGCTGACGGAGTCGGGGGCGGTGATGGGAACGCCCGCCTATATGTCGCCAGAGCAGGCGAGGGGCGAAGGCCGGCGGTTGGAGCGACGGAGCGATGTCTATGGCCTGGGCGCGGCGCTCTACGACCTGCTGGTCGGGACTCCGCCGTTTGTCGGTGACAGCGCGGTGCGCATCATCCTGCAGGTGCTGACAGTCGATCCGGTGCCGCCGCGGCTGCGCGATGCGACGATTCCCGAGGCGCTGGAGGTCATCGTCCTTAAGTGCCTGAACAAGGAACCGCATCAGCGCTATGCGACGGCAGCTGAGCTGGCGGCCGATCTCGATCGCTTCCTCCTGCGGCAGCGGGTGCAGGCGCGACGGCTGGGTTTTTTCGAGCGGTTGTACTGGAAAGGGCGGCGCAACCGACCGCTGGCAGCGGCGATGCTGGCGCTGGTCTTGGTGCTCGTCGGCTCGCTGGGCTATGGGGTGCGCACCGCGGTGCAGAGCGCGCGACGCGAGGCCCTGGCGCAGAAGCGAGCGGCGCTGGCGCAGCGGCTGGGGCAGGCGGTGCAGGACCTGGAGTGGCTGGTGCGGACGGCGCACATGCTGCCGCTGCACGACATCGGGCCGGATCGCGCGCTCCTGCGGACCCGCATGGCCGAGATTGAAGCCGAGATGCGCTCGTTCGGCTCGCTCGCGGCCGGGCTCGATCACTACGCGCTGGGACGCGGCCACCTGGCGCTTGCCGAGTGGGAGCCGGCACTGCGTCAGCTGCAGGCGGCGCGGGCGGCTGGTCTCGACGAGCCGGGCCTGCACTACGCCCTTGGTCGCGTGCTGGGCGAGCACTACAGCCAGGCGCTTTCCGATGCCCGCAAGAGCGGCGACGCCAGCTATTTTCAGCGACGCAAGCGCGAGCTAGATGCCGAGTATCTGCCGGCGGTGCTTAGCCATCTGTCGGCGAGCCGGGCGGACAAATCGGTGTCGGGGAGCTTTGTCGCGGCGCTGCTCGATTTCTATCAGGGACGCTATGCCGCGGCGCTTCTGCACGCCGGGTTTGCCGCGCGGGCTACCCCGTGGCTGTACGAGGCGCGACGGCTTACCGGCGACGTCAAGCTGGCTCAGGCGCTGGATGCCCGCGATCACGGGGACTATCGACTGGCCGAGTCGCTGTTTGGGGAAGCGATGCGCGGCTACGAGGCAGCGAGCGAGATCGGCCGCAGCGACCCCCAGGTCTACGAGGCGCAGGCCGAGGCATGGATTCGAAAGGAGGAGATGGCGCTCTATCGCGGTCAGGATCCGCGACCCTTTTTCGATCAGGCGCTGGCCGCCGCCGAGCGTGCACAAGCCGCCGATCCCGGGGCCGGAGCCGGCCAGACCAAGGGAGCCTTTGCCTACGTCTTTATGAGCCGTTACGCCGGCAGCCATGGCCTGCCCGAAGCCGAGCTGGAGCGGCTGATCACAGCTCAGATCGCGGCTGGTCGCGCCGCCATCGCAGCCCACCCACAGGACGCCTTCGCCTACGAGGTCACTGGCCTCGGCTATCAGACGCTCGCCGAGCAGAAAGTGGACCGAGGCAGTCCGGTGAGAGACCTCGTCGCGGAATCGCTCTCCCTGCTCAAGATGGCGATTCGGCTGGAGCCGCGCTCGCCTTGGCTGCTGAACGACTATGGGATGTCGCTGGCCATCGCCGCTGTGGATCAGCGAAATCAGAAGGCCGATCCGCAGCCGCTGTTGCGCCAGGCCATCACCATGTTCGAGCAAGCCGCCGCGCTGGACCCGCAGTACGCGCTGCCGCACAACAACCGCGCCGCCTGGCTGCTTGAGCTAGCTGACTGGCAGAGCAGCCATGGGCAGTCGCCGGTCGAAGCCATCACCACCGCGACCGCCGCCGCTGAGCGAGCCATCGCGCTCAACCCAAAGAACCCGCTCGCCTATGGCAACGCGGGGCAGGCCCAGATCAAGCTCGCCACCTGGCAGCGACAAGCTGGCCACGATGGTCGGGTCGCCGCCGAGCAGGCCACTCGGCTCTTGCTGACACTCCTCGCTCTTGACCCTGGGCTGACCGCGGCCTATCGCGACGTCGCTACCGCGTATGCCCTCCTCGCCTGGCACCAGTCCCACTTGCACCTCGACTCGCGCGCTGCGCAGGCCCAGGCCTACGACTACGCTCATCGCTGCCTGCGCGCCGAGCCTGCGGCAGCCGACTGCCAGAAGCTCCTCGCCCCGCTCTCGAACTAGCCGGTCCTGCGCGGCCGAGTACCCATCGGGCCAGCATCGTTTGGCCCTGCCCCCATCGACCAGTCCCCATCGGCCCAGCCCGAATCGGCCCAGCCTCGGGTGCCTGCCAGCGCCTAGGCCTAAGCTGCTGCGCGGTGCCTGCAGTCGCCAAGACACGGTTACGCTCCGGAAACCGGATTGCCTGGGGCGGGCGGATATGGTCAAGTCCATCTGAACATCCTTGCAGGTATTTGGATAAGGGTTTTCATTGATGCCACTCTCCGCGTTTCACCCCCTCGTTCAGTCCTGGTTCACTCGTCGCTTTGGCGCCCCGACCCTGCCGCAAGAGCGTGCCTGGCCGCAGATCTGCGCCGGCCGTCATGTCCTGGTGTCGGCGCCAACCGGTAGTGGCAAGACGCTCGCCGCCTTCCTCGCCAGCTTGGACGTGCTGTTTCGCCAGGGTCTCGATGGGGGACTACCGCCGCAGACCTCGATTTTGTACATCTCGCCGCTCAAAGCGCTGTCGAGCGACGTGCGCAAGAACCTGCAGACGCCGCTTGCCGAGCTAGAAGCGGAGGCCGCGGCCCAAGGCCTGTCCCTGCCGCAGATCCTCGTCGGACTGCGCACCGGCGATACCGCCCCGCATGAACGCCAAGCGATGGCTCGCCGCCCGCCGCACATCCTGGTGACCACCCCCGAGTCGCTTTATCTGTGCCTGACTGCCGAAAAGATGCGCCAGGGACTCTCGGCGGTGCGCACGGTGATCATCGACGAAGTGCACGCCATGCTGCCCGACAAGCGCGGGGCCCACCTCAGCCTGTCGCTTGAGCGCCTCGATGAGCTCTGCCGGCAGGCAGGAAACCCGACGCCTCAGCGCATCGGACTGTCGGCCACGGTGCACCCTATCGCCGAGGTGGCACGCTTCCTGGTCGGAGCCGGCCGCGTGAGCCCCGCCCAGTCCGAAAACCCAAGCGCTCCGGCGGATGCTGCACCCAGCCCAGACTCGACCGCAAGCCCGGGGGTCGCTGACTGTGTGGTTGTCGACGGGCGTCCCGATACGCGGCGCGAGCTGGATCTGAAAGTCTGCATCCCGCAGCAGCCGCTGTCGTCGATCTGCAGCAATGAGCAATGGCAGGACGTGCACGATCAGGTCGCCGACCTGATCCGCAACCATCAGACGACGCTGGTCTTCGTCAGCACACGACGAATGTGCGAGCGAACCGCGCACACGCTGGCCGAACGCCTGGGCAGCGATGCGGTCATGGCTCACCACGGCAGCTTGTCGCGTGGGATGCGTCAGCGAGTCGAGGAACGGCTCAAGCGCGGTGAGCTGAAAGCCGTCGTCGCCACCGCTTCGCTGGAGTTGGGCATCGACATCGGCGCCATCGATCTCGTCTGTCAGCTGGGCTCGCCGCGCGCCATCTCGACGTTCTTGCAGCGCATCGGTCGCGCCAACCACCGCCCCGGTCCCAACGCCGTGCCCCGTGCTCGCCTGTTCGCCATGACCCGCGATGAGCTTGTCGAGTGTGCCGCCCTGGTGCGAGCCGCGCATGCCGGTCAGCTCGATCGCCAAATCATGCCGATCGCACCGCTGGATGTCGTCGCACAGCAGATCGTCGCCATCTGCGCTGCCGCCGGTCCCGAGGGAGTGGATGAAGGCGAGCTCTTGGCTCTGCTGCGACGCGCCTGGCCGTTCCGCACGCTTGGCGACAGCGACTACGCGGCGCTGCTCCTCTTGCTTACCGAGGGGGTGGCGACACGGCGAGGCCGACCGACGGCCCACCTGCACTGGGATCGCGTCAACCGACGCCTGCGCGGCCGACGCGGAGCGCGACTGTTTGCCGTCCAGAATGGCGGCACCATCCCCGAGCCCAACGACTTTGAGGTCGTGCTCGAAGGCGAGGAGATCGTCGTCGGTCGCCTGGATGAAGAATTCGTCGTCGAGAGCAGCCCAGGTGACATCTTCCTGCTCGGCTCGACGGCCTGGCGACTGCGCGGCGTGCGCGGCAGCCGAGCCTATGTCAGCGACGCCAACGGCGCGACCCCAACGGTGCCATTCTGGGCCGGCGAAGCGCCGGGACGCACCTTCGAGCTGTCGCGCGCCGTGTCGGATCTGCGAGAAGAGCTGCAGGGGGCGCTGTGCACCCCGCCCCCGTCCCCTCCCGTCCCAGCCCCGACCTCGCCCCATCAGCCCTACCTGTTTGCCGTACCCTTCGATGCGGGGAGCAAGGACGGGCCGGCTGACCGATCGGCGGATCCCGTGGCTACTGACCACGCTCTGCGCCAGCGGCTCATCGATGAGTGCGGCATACCCAGCGATGGAGCGGAGCAGATCTTGACCTACCTGCAGGCAGGCATCGCTGCGCTGGGCCAGCTGCCGACCCAGAAGGTGCTTATCGCCGAGCGTTTCTTCGACGAGGGCGGAGGCATGCAGCTGGTCCTGCACATGCCGTTTGGGGCGCGTCAAAATCGGGCCTTCGGCTTGGCGCTGCGCAAGCGCTTCTGTCGGGCCTTCAACTTTGAGCTGCAAGCGGCAGCCACCGACGACGGCGTCCTGCTTTCTCTCGGGGAGACACACAGCTTTCCGCTGGAGTCGGTCTGGGAGTTTCTGCGCGCTCATAGCGTGCGGCATGTGCTGTCGCAGGCGGTCCTGGGAGCGCCGATCTTTCAGCCCCACTTCCGCCATGTCGCGACGCGAGCCCTCAGCCTGGCCCGGCGCCGCGGCGGCAAGAAGCTGCCACCCCCGATCGTCCGGGTGATGACGGAGGACCTGTTGGGCGCGGTCTTCCCGCACGCCGCAGCCTGCCCAGAGAACCTGCCGGGCGGCGATATTGAGATCCCCGATCACCCACTGGTTAGCGAGACGATGCGTGAGTGTCTGCTCGAAGTCATGGATGTCGCGGGCCTGGAGTCGCTGCTCCGCGAAATCGAGTCTGGCGGGATCCGCGTGCTCGCCGCCGACACGGCCGAGCCTTCGCCGCTGAGCCTGCAGCTGATCCATGCCGCACCTTACGCATTCCTCGACGACACTCCGGCGGAGGAGCGCCGCACGCGGGCCGTCAAGACGCGACCGGGACAGCTGACCGCGGACAGCGTCCTTTCCCACACCCCCGAGACCGGGCTCGACACCCAAGCGGTAGCGGCGGTGCGCTCCCAGGCTTGGCCGCGCATGCGGGATGCCGATGAGCTGCATGACGCCCTGCTGACGCTGTACTACCTGCCTGAGCCCCAGCTGGCGAGCTGCGCTGAGCTTGCGCGACCGCTCCTTGCCGGACGACGAGCGACGATGCTGCGCTGCGGCGAGCTGACGGCACTTGTGGCCAGTGAGCGCGTGGCCGCCGTGCAGCACCTGTTTGCGACACTCGCTGCGAACCCCAGCCTGAGCCGACCAGCGCCGAGCTTTGCACCAGACCCTCCACCGCTTCCCGATCTGCGCATTGACCTGTCGGCCATCGGAGCCGAAGAGCAGGTCGCGGTCGAAGTCGTTCGCGGCTGGCTGGCGGTCACTGGGCCATGGGTGACCGCGGAACTGGCCCAGACTCTGCATCTGCCGATGTCGATGGTGCTCCCTGCCCTGCTGCGCCTGGAAGCGGAGGGGATGGCGATGCGCGGTCGGCTGCTGCCGGGACCCGAGCCGACCGAAGAAAACCCGCAGTTCTGTGATCGTCGCCTGCTGGCGCAGATTCATCGCCACACCCGCCAGCGCCTGGCTCGCGAGTACAGCCCAGCGACGGCGGCTGAGTTCTGGCAGCTCTTGGCGAGATGGCAGCATGCCTGGCCGGGGACACAGCTTGCGGGGCCGGCTGGCCTGCTGCGGATCGTCGAGCAGCTGCAGGGATACATCTTGGCCGCGGCCGCTTGGGAGGAGGCGGTGCTGCCTCTGCGTCTGCGTAGCTACAGCACGACTTGGCTGGATGAGCTTTGCCTGTCGGGCGAGGTGGCCTGGGGCCGGCTGCGACCCACGAGCGGCGAGGGACGCTTCTCGCGCGTGACTCCACTTTCGCTGTGGCGACGCAGCGATGCCGAGTGGCTGGTGCCGGCCCGTCCAGGCCCGAGCAGCGAAGGGTCGCCCGACGCTGGGGCCCAGGCCGGCGGGCTGTCGCCGATTGCCGAGGCGGTTCGCGGGGCACTCTTGCGACGAGGGGCTCGCTTCCTGACCGAGCTCGCCCGCGACGTCGATCAACCACCGCAGCAGGTGCTTGATGCACTCGGTGAGCTGGCGGCAGCGGGACTGGTGACGGCCGATGGGGCGGCGGGCCTGCGGCTCTTGGTGACCCACCTCAACCTGCGCAGCGCCCGCATGACGGCTGGCGCGTCGCTGGGCGCTGGCCGGTGGTCGCTGCTCGAAGGCTCGACGGCAGTACAGCAGACTGGCGGCACTGGTACACGCTGGCGCGGTGCCGAGGCCGTCCTGGGCGCTGAAGCGGACTGGGAAAATCCGGCGGTTTTGGAGCCCTGGGTGAGCCTCTATCTCCGTCGGTACGGCATCCTGGTGCGCGAGCTCTTGCTGCGCGAGCCGTGTGGTCCACCACTGTCGATTCTGTCGCGCTTGTTGCGGCGAATGGAAGCGCGCGGCCTGGTGCGCAGCGGCTACTTTGTCGCCGGCCTGTCGGGCGAACAGTTCGCAAGTCCAGAGGCCCTCGAAGGGCTGAAGCTGATTCAGAAGCAGCCTCTTCAAAGCGCGACTCCCGTCGAGCTGCTCGTGAGCGCGGCCGACCCACTGAATCTGACCGGCATCCTATTTCCTGGCGCACGGGTGGCCGTCTCCTCTGCAGCCCGGGTTCTGTTCCGCAACGGCGAGCCGGTGGGTCCGGTGACCGTGGCCTCCTTGGGCGGCGACAGCGACGCAGCCAGCCAGCCAGCCTCGGCAAAGCTGAAGTAGCTTTTCGCACCAATGACGAGATGATCCACAAGCGGAATGCCAACGATCAGGCCGGCGTGAAAAATCTGCGCAGTGAGCAGGCGATCCGACTCACTGGGGACGACGTCACCACTGGGGTGGTTGTGAGCGATGAGCGCGCCGGCCATCGCCTCGCGCAAGAGGGGGCGGAAGACATCAGCGGGGCTGACATGCACCCGATCCACCTGACCTAGCGCCGCAACGTGACGGCAGCGAATGCGGTTGCGCGCATCGAGTCCGAAGACGTGCATGGCCTCCTGCTCGGCCTGTCCGAGCTCAGGTTGCAGCAGTCGAGCCATGTCCGCGGCCGACAACACCTGATGGCCAAAGAGAGGTTCAGCGACGAGTGCTCGCCGGCCAAGCTCCAGCGCCGCTTTCAGCTGCGATGCTCGCGCTGGCCCCACCCCGGTCTTGCGCTGCAGATCGGTCAGGCCGACCCGAAGGAGCCCGGGAGGACCCCCAACCATGTCGAGGACATCGCGCGCCAGCCGCAGCGTCCCGCCAGAACCGAACACGAGGGCGAGGAGCTCATCATCATTGAGCTGAGCGGCCCCCAAAAAGCTCAGGCGCTCGCGCGGTCGAGCGTGCAGCGGACGCTGGGCAAACAACGAGGACTCCTCGGCGGCGGCTAGGCCAGCGTCAAGTTCCGGGAAAGGAGCGTCGATCGAGCTAGTCATCTGGATCAGGCTTTCTTCTAGGGACGTTTTGCGCTACGTCGCGTCTGCATGCAGGGACAGAGGCTGTGGCACGCAATCTGGCTAGCGATATCGATTAGCGCTGGCTACCTCGCCGATGCGGCAGGATCGGCGGCTGGACCGGCCACGCCCTCGGTCCCTGGGCGGATGCCAGACGAAGTCACTGTCGCCGCTGGCGAATTCTGGTACGGCGACGATAGTGGCGAGGAGGATGAGCGCCCTGCCCGTCGCCTTCAGCTACCGACGTTCCACATTGATCACACCGAGGTCACCGTCGCTGCCTACGCACGCTGCGTCGCAGCCGGGAGATGTCGCGCGGCAGCGAGCACAGCCAAGGAGGGCCGGCTCCCAGTCGTCGACGTGAGCTTCGACGATGCGGCGGCCTACTGCGCCTTTGTCGGGCGACGGTTACCCACCGAGCAGGAGTGGGAAAAAGCCGCACGGGGCGTCGATGCCCGGACCTTTCCTTGGGGCAGTGAGTTCTCCTGTCTGCGCGGCAACTTTGGCAACTTTGGCGGCGATGGCCGCTGCGCCGAAGATGGCGCCCCCGGTACACCGGTGGCCGTCGGAAGCTTCGGAAGCGGCGCATCCCCCTATGGCGCCCTGGACATGGCCGGCAACGTCTGGGAGTGGGTCGAAGGCCGCTACGGATACGTCGCCGATCGTGGCGGGACGTCGCCCGTAACCGAGCTGCGCGTCATCCGCGGCGGGGGCTGCTGCTCCATCCTCGGACTGCCCCGGGTTAGCAATCGGCTGGCCCTGCCCAGGAGTTATCGCGACGTCGATATTGGCTTTCGCTGCGCTCGCAGCGCGGCCCCAGTCCCTCAGCCATCGGCGGAGCAGCCAAAACCACGCAGCGACGGAGGTCGCTGAGCCACGCGCAGAAAACCGTGCTGCCCTGGGGCATGCGCCAAGCGCTCTGGCTGCGGCCGCAGCCAGCCCGAGCCAGCCCCGCTCGTCGCCAACACTTGACGCCGCGGGGCTACACCAGCGATAACGGGCGGCAAAACCGCCATAGAGAGGCTGAGTGCCCATGTTGCCTCATGAGATCTGTCGCCAGCTTGGCGAATCCCGCTTCAAAGAAATGTTCATGTCGCTCAACGCCGCTGCCATGAAGCAGTCGATGCTCGAAGGGGGGCTGCCAGCTGTCCGCACGGCTGCGCAGGTGAGCATCCGCAAGCGCAACGAGGACTGGGCTCGTCGCCTGTGGACCAGCCTGCAGTCGGAACGCCCCACGCCCTGCAAGCTGTTCCTTTTCGAGTGGCTGCGACAGACCAAGACGGATCTGCTCGTCACCTTCCTCGACTCGATTGGGGTGCCACACCAGAAGGGACTGACGGATGCGGACTTCATGAAGGATGTGCCAGAGGACCGGCTGCTTTCGGCGGCCAAGGCCTTGCTTGCCCATCCCAAGTTCGACCATCGCGATGTTGCCGCCTACCTCCTGTTCCTCGACTACACCAACGAGACCGAGCGCTTTGCCTCCCTCGACCTGGACAAGCAGCTGAGCTGAGTGATCTCGGCTCTTGGCGGCGAGCAGGCTCTATAAGACAATCGCCTCGGTGCTGGCCTCCGACCAAAAATGGGCGATGCGGACTCGCTGTGCTGTACCGCGACTGCTCCTCGCCCTGATGTTGGGCCTCGGTGGGGTGGGACTCGCCATCGCCGAGCCGCTGGGGAGTGCTCAGCCCCCAGAGGAGCTGGCCTCAGCCCCCCGCCTGGTATCGCTGCGGCAGCAGCTTGCGGAGCAGCTACGCACCTCGGCATTCCGCAAGGTCCGCGTCGGGGTCTCGGTCATTAACACCCAGGACGGCAGCGAGCTCTATAGTCAGAATGCCGACGCGCCGTTCAACCCTGCGTCGAACGCCAAGATTCTGACCACCGCCGCGGCACTGTCGACGCTGGGAGCCGATTTTCGCTATCGCACAGTACTCCTCTCGACACAGCCTCTGGAACAAGTGCTGGCGAACGGCGGCGTGCTGCGCGGTGATGTCTTCCTGCAAGGGGGCGGCGATCCGATGCTGCGTCCCGAGGGGTTGACCGAGCTGGTGCGCAAGCTGCGCAATGCCGGCATCGAGCGCATCGAGGGGCAGGTCCGGCTCGACGGACAGGTCCGTGATGTCGGGGTGCTGACGACCCAGGGACAGGTCCAGAGTTACGGCCCCGGAGCGATGATCCTCAACCGGGATCGCTTCACGGTCTATGCCTCGGCCAACAGCGCGGGGGAGCGCGCCACAGTCTGGGTTCAGCCGCGCTCGCCGTACTTCGTCGTGCACAACCTGGTAAAGACAGTGAAGGGCAAGCGCAGCCGCCTGAGCCTGGATGTCTCGAAGCGCGAGGGGCAGCTGGTGGTGACAGTGCGCGGACGAATCGGCAGTCGCGCTGGAACCGCTCATGCCCGTCGCCGCCTGGGAGGCGGTACGAGCTGGGCGGAAGCCATCCTGACGCAGGCCCTGTCGGACTTTGGGATCTCGGTGAGCGGTGGCGTGCATATTGGCGAGCCCCCCACTGGCCCACTTTCGGTTATTGCGGAGCATCAGTCGGATCCTCTCTCGAAGATCTGCCACACGGTGAACAAGGACAGCGATAACTACATCGCCGACATCGTCTTCAAGACGCTCGGGGCTGCCCGCTTTGGGCTGCCCGCGACGCTCGAAAAAGGCGCGCAGGCGGTGTCGGAGTGGGTGGCCGAGCAGGGGCTGCGACCAGAGCGGGTGCACTTGATCAACGGCTCGGGGCTGACCCACTCGAACCGCCTGCGACCGGCGGATTTGGGATTCTTACTGCACAAGCTGTACCACCAGCTCGACGTGGGCCCCGAGTTTGTGCAGTCGCTGGCCGTTGGAGGAATCGACGGCACCATTCACCATCGCTTCCATGGTCGCTCGGTTGGCCAGGTGCGAGCCAAGACTGGCACGCTGTTTGGCGTGTCGGTCCTCTCGGGATACGTCGGAGATCGGCCAGGAGTCCTCGTCTTTTGCATCTTTGTGCAGGGCTTTCGGGGCCGCCGCTTAGAGTCCATTCGTCACGCCCAGGCGAGGCTGGTTGAGACCCTGCTGCGATTCGTCCGCGATGGCAGCGGCGAGGGCGGACCATCAGCCCCGCCACCGATCGGCGGGCCCGAGCGTCCGACGCCGGAATCAGCCCCCATCGAACCGTCCCCATCCGAGGGCGAAGACGACGAGGCATAGGTCCGCGGCCCGGCTTTGGTGTGCGCCTGCAGGGCTCGCCGACCGAGTAGCTGCAGTCGGTCAAAGATCCGCGCATCGATGAGCTCAGCGTCGAGCGCTTGGTAGCTGAGGCCCCGCAAGCGGGCATAGCTGCCGCGGCGGAAGCGGCGCTGACGAAGACCAGCGACCAGACTCCGCGAGACCGCCCGATTCCATCGAGACTCAACGGGCCCCGGCGCCGGCGGCGGACAAGTGACGGTGCTGAGCGAGCACAGCCAAGGATCAACGGTGCTGTGCAGATGGCTCGCCAAGCGCACACGCTCACGCTGCAGGCCCTGCCGCAAGACATCGTCGTCGGAGACTGCGACGATAAGTAGATCGAGCTGACGGAGCAGCTCTGTCGATAGGGATGCGAGTGACATGGCCGAGGTTCGTTTGCACGGACCATGCCGCAGTGGGAAGCGAGACCGCCCGTCGAGAAGCTGGCCGCTGCCGCCGCCCCTGTCCGCGATCCGGACACGCCCGTCCGAAATGTCCGGCCTCTGTCCGGTGGGCGGACAGCTTATCGTCGCAGTCTTGCGGCCCCCGTCACGAGGCACAGGCCGGGGGTGTGATAGGATAGACAAATCACTGTGGCCGATAAGTACCCGCGAGAATTCGGTCGCTACACGCTCCTGGCTCCCTTGGCACAGGGAGGAATGGGAGCGTTGTATCTAGCGAGCGCTGGCGAGCGAGGATTCGAGCGGCTCTGCGTCATTAAGACCGTCCTGCCGCACCTCGCTGACCCGGAATACGTCGCCCGCTTCCGCGACGAAGCCAAGGTCGTTGTGCGCCTGTCGCACGGCAACATCGTCCCGGTGTTCGACGCCAACCTGGTCGATGGCGAGCTGTATCTGGCCATGGACTACGTCGAAGGCAAAGACCTTCGAGCGGTATGGAATCGCTGCGCCAAGAAGGGCATTGCCTTTCCCATTGATGTTGCGGTGCACATCGCCCGCGAGCTGGCACGAGGCCTGCATTACGCCCACACGTTCGGGGACCTCAAGCTCGTGCATCGCGACGTCTCACCACCCAATGTGCTGATCTCGTTCTCTGGCGAGGTCAAGCTGACCGATTTCGGTCTCGCCAGCTCGACGCTCAAGGTCGAGCGGACGGCGGCTGGCATTATTTACGGCAAAGTCTCGTACATGTCGCCAGAGCAGGCGCGTGGCGACGCCATCGATGGGCGCACCGACATCTATGCCGCGGGCATCATCCTGTGGGAGCTGCTCACGGGCCGTCAGCTCTTTCCGCAGCACGCCAGCGATGGCTCGGAGCTCATCGAGCGGGTGCGCAATCCGACAATCGATCCGCCGTCTCTGCGGGCTCCACGAGTGCCGCCGGCGCTCGATCAGGTGGTGCTCAAGGCCTTGGCTAAAGATCTCGGACTGCGCTACGCCACCGGTGAGCAGTTCCGCGCCGATCTAACGGCGTTTATGGCTAGCAACAAGGACTACGTGGCGACGGATGGCGCCCGAGTTGCGGCCTTCATGCAGGAGCTCTTCGACGAGGACATCGCACGCGATCGATTGCAGCGCCGCGAGCTCTTGGAGCAGGCGCCTGAGCGACTGGCGACCCTCAAGGCACAGCGTCAAGCCGACATGGACGCGGCGCTGCACGTCCAGCAGCGCAAGGACGAGATCCTCGATGCGATCCGCCGCCCCTCGCAGGACGCGATTGCCGCTGGCAACAACAGCCGCTTGCGCGAAGGCGAGATCCCGGATGCGGTTCGCGAACAGCTGGCTGCCTACGACACCGAAAAAATGCTCGGCACGACGATCGAGCGCTGGAAGATCCTGCGCAAGATCGGCGAGGGCGGCATGGGCCGTGTCTTCGAGGCAGAGCATCGCGAGATCGGGCGCAAGGTCGCGATCAAGATCCTGCATCCGGTGTACTCGCGCATGCCCGAGGTGGTGGCCCGGTTCCGCATGGAGGCGCGGGCCGCATCACAGATTAACCATCCCAATATCATCGAAGTCACCGACAGTGGAACGACGGTAGACGGCTCGTTCTACTTCGTGATGGAGCTACTAGAGGGCGCCGATGTCGCTGAGCGGCTCAAGCGCGAGCGCAGCCTGCCTATCAACGACTCGCTCGCCATCGCTCACCAAGTTGCTGAGGCGCTAGCGGCAGCTCACCAAAACAACATCATTCACCGCGACCTCAAGCCCGAGAACGTGTTCCTCATCAACCACGAGGGCACGTCGAACTTCGTCAAGGTGCTGGACTTCGGCATCGCCAAATCGCTGCAGGAGGAAAAGGTCCGCCTGACAACGCCGGGGATGGCGATGGGAACACCGGAGTACATGGCTCCCGAGCAGGCCGCCGGCCGCGACAGCGATGGGCGGGCTGATGTCTACTCGCTGGGTGCGATTCTCTACGAGATGTTGTCGGGGAAAAAGCCCATCACCGGCAACAATCTGATGGAAATTCTGACGCGCAAGGCGACCGAGGATCCGGTGCCGATCGCATCGCTGCGCCCCGAGGTTTCGGCCCACGTGGCCGATCTGGTCACCCGGATGCTGGCCCGGTCTCCGGAAGGACGACCGCAAAACATGGCGGCCGTCGCCGCCGAGATTACGGCCTGCATCGACGAGATCCGTCGCGGGGTCGCCACACCAGCGAGCGCCGTCAACCGCCCCGATACGGTCAGCGAGTCCGTGGGGGCACAGGTCCCCGCTGAGCGGCGCAAGCGAGCCCTGTTCGGTTGGATGGCAATCAGCGGTGGTGTCGCGGGGGTTCTCGCCGGCTTGTACTGGGCAGTTACCCCCCCTCGCGTGCTCACCACGAGCAATCACCATCCGACGGTTCAAGGTGGGCCAACCACGCTGCAAACACCAGCCGGGGGCGCAGGCTCAAGCAGCAGCGGCAACAGCGGCACAACAAACAGCGGTGGGTCGAACGGTGTCCAGAATGCCGGCGGCGCCCCAGTGGTTCCCCCCGGGCCAGGTCCCAAGGTCAGCCAGCCCAATCCTCCAAACCCACCGACGGAGGAACGCCCAGGCACTGAGCCGCCGCCGTCTGGCACATCGAGCAAAGGGGGCACGAGCGCCAAAGAAAAGCTCGGCCACCTCCCGATGCCCCCATCCATCGACCGCGCCGTGGCCATCAGCAAGATCGAGGACGGCCACATCGCGCTCAACACGCAGAACAACGAGGTGGCCTTCAACCTCTGCTACACCGCCGCAGGCAACCCACAAGTCCGCGGCTTGGCTCTCGCTTGCATGGGCGAGGCCGACCTTTCCCGCGGGCGCTCCAGCGAGGCCATCAAGTGGGGCAAGCGAGCGCTCAAAGAAAAGCCAGGCACGTCTGTCTACCTCTTGCTCGGCAAGGCCTACTACAAGGCCGGCAACTGCAAAGAAGCTCGCGTGTACTACACGAAAGTCCTCAACGGCGCCGCCAGCAACAACCCCGAGGCGCTCAAGGGCTTAGAGCTCTGCAAAGAATAGATCTGGCGCCCACACCTTCCCGGTCTTACTACAAGCTGAACGAGGTTTCCGACATTGGGACTAAGCGATTTGTTCTCCAGGGAAGGCCGCGCCCGCCGTGGTCTGCAGAAGACGATTCAGCGCGCCAGCGATAAGCACGCGCAGTCGATCGACCGATGGAAGGCGCTTGAGCAGCTACGCGACGACGCCAGCGAGGAGGCCATGCTCGGTCTTCTCCGCCGCTTCAGCTTCAACTACGACAAGACGATCGAGGACGAGCAGGAAAAAGAGTGGGTCTTTGAGACGCTGGCAGGGATGGGCAGCAAGGTATTGCCAGCGCTGCATAAATACATGCGCGAGACCGAGACTCTGGCCTGGCCCCTCAAGATTCTTGAGCGCGTATCGAGCGGCAACAGCTTCATTGAGACGCTGCGCAAGCTGTGCGAATGGAACGATAACTCGTACGTTCGCGACCCCAGCAAAAAGATCCAGCTGGTGCACTTCCTAGGAGAACACCGACAAGCCGAGATCGCTTCGATGATCGTCCCCTACCTGGAGGACATCGACGAAGGAGTGCGATTCAAGGCCGTGGAGGCCTTGTTATTCCAGCTCGGCGGCCCGACCGGCGAGACAGCGGAAGGCATCCGCAGCGCCACGCTGGCTCCCCTGATTCAACTCCTCTCCAATCCAAAGGAGGAGTCGCGACGAATCAAAGTCCGTATTGTCGAGGGGTTGGCCGAGCTTGCGCTCCCCCTCCCTGAGCACGCTCAGACGGTTGATCAAGCCATCTCGGCGCTCGGCATGGAAGCCAAGCTGGACCGCGAGAGACGAGTTCGTCTGCAAGTAGCCAAGTAAGCTCGACCAGCCGACTTTTCAACCATCGCCGAGACGGCCCAAGCGCCGCAGGCCATCGGCAAGCGCACGCTGTTTCTTCGCTCCACCATCTCCAGTACACTGTTTGTATGTGGCCACCGTCAGACGGTTCGGGGTCGCGCGCTGCTGAAGCAAAGCTTTGCCGACTCTCGACGGATACGGTGGTTGAAGGCGCCGCAACGAGCGCGTAGACTGCGTTTATGTTTGGGCTTGGGCCGACGGAACTCATCGTGATCCTTGTTCTGGCACTGTTGGTGCTGGGACCACAGCGCATTCCCGAAGCGGCGAGTAGTCTGGGGAAAGCGATTCGCAGCTTCCGACGTGCCACCCGCGAGCTTCGTGATCAGATCGACATCGATGAAGATGTTCGCAGGCCGTTCGAGGATCTGCGCTCCGCCCTGCGCGATGAGCCAGGCCATCTGCCTCCCCCCAGCAGTCCGCTCAGCACCGCCCCTGCCGTCGCCGCGACCACCGGGGGAGAGGGTTCATCGCTCGTGCAGCCGCCTGCCGAGCCGGTGGTCAGCCAGGGTGAAGACGCAGCCGCCGACGGAGTGACCCCGGCGCTATCCACGTCAGCGAGCGCACCGAACGCCACAGCACAGGCCCCTGATGCGGCAGCACAGGCCGCCCACGGGGCGCCGGTATTGGCACTCGCCCCCGCCGCGGCCGCCGGCGCGACAGCGAGTGCAGCGGGTACCGAGGCACCGAGCCAGTCGGGCTCGTCAGAGAGTCGCTGATGACGGACGGAACCCCGCTTCTGCCCGAGCATGACGAGAAACGGATGCCGTTTCTCGAACACCTGGGCGAGCTCCGCGATCGCGTCCGGAACAGTGCCATTGCCGTCCTCGCTGCGATCATCGGCTGTTACATCTTTCGCGTCCGCATCTTTGCCTGGCTAGCTCTGCCGCTCGCTTCCGCGTTTAAGCACGCCGAGGCGCTAGGGATCAAAGGCAAGGTCATCTACATCAGCCCGATGGAGCAGTTCATGGTCTACCTGAAGACTGCTCTGGTGGCATCGATCTTCGTCGCCTCACCGGCGATTTTTCATCAGCTCTGGGCGTTTATCGCCCCCGGTCTGTACCCCCACGAACGACGCTGGGCTCTGCCGTTCGTATTCTCGGCGGTGCTGCTATTTATCGGCGGAGGAGTGTTCTGTTACTACTTCGTGCTGCCGCCCGGATACGAGTTCTTCATGACCAGCGGCCGTCTCAGCCCCGAGGAGCTAAAGCAGCTCGGGGATGTGGCCGAGCTCTTTCTGCGCATCGAGCCCAACATATCGATGGACGAGTACTACGGCCTCACGCTGATGCTGTTGCTCGTCTTCGGTGTGGTGTTTGAGCTACCGCTGGTGCTCTCCGTGCTCGCCATGCTGGGCATTGTCTCGGCTGGCGCCCTGTGGCGATGGAATCGCTACGCCATCCTGGTTTTTGCCATTGGTGGAGCCATTCTGACGCCGGGCGACCTAGTAGTCGGCCAGCTGGCAATGACAGGATCGCTGACCGTTCTTTACAACCTCAGCATCATCATCGCCTGGCTCGTGCAGAAGAAGCGGCAAACGACAGATGAGGCGGTTGAAGAACCCGCCAAACCAGAGGCTGCCGATGCTCAGTAGCCCCCGTTCATTGCGTCTCGGGCGAGCCGCTTTACTGCTCGCCTGCACTGCGATCTGCGTCGTCACTGTGCTCCAACTTCGAGCTACCGCGGCTCCCCTGCCGACCGCCCCGGCTGGGCCCGATCGCTGGGTGGCCATGCGCTTTGCTCGCCTCGTCGAGGCCAACGGTCGAGTGATCCGCGATGCGGTCATTGTCGTTCACAACGATCGCATTCACTCCGTGGGCGGACCCGAGACTCCCGTGCCTCCGGTTGCAGCGCTGGTAGATCTCAGCCGGCTGACCGCGATCCCCGGACTCATCGATGTCCACACGCACATGTCTTATTACTGGGACCAGCGCGAAACCGCCCGGCCCTGGGAGCAGCTGGCGAATCGACCGTCGGCCGTGACGGTGTTCATGGCGCAGGAAAATGCCCGACGCACCCTCGGAACCGGCGTTACAACGGTCCGCGATCTCGGCAGCTTCGATTACATGGACATCGCCATTCGCGACCTTATCCAGCGCGGCTTCATGAATGGGCCCCGCATGTTCGTCTCGGGCTATGGGCTTCAGATCACCGACGAAGTCCCCCAGCGACAACGCCCATTGCAAGACAGTGGTCGGGCGGACGGCGTCGCCGAGGTCATGCGCGTGGTTCGTCAGCAGGTCGCGGCCGGGGCCGACTGGATCAAGATGTATGGCTCGACGGGAAGCGGCGACGATGTGTCGGGGCAGCAGACCTTCACGTACGAAGAAATGAAGGCGGCCGTTGACGCAGCGCATAGCTTGGGCAAGCGCATCGCCATCCACTCTTATGGGGCGAGCGGCGCTCGCGACGCAGTACGCGCTGGGGCTGACAGCGTCGAGCACGCCGTCGACCTAGATGACGCCACGATGCAGGAGATGATTCGGCGACGCATCTTTTACGTCCCGACCATCGATCACAACCGCTACTACATCGAAAACGCTGCTGGTTTTGGTTACACCGCCGAAGCCGTGGAGCGGATGAAGAGCTTCCTCGCTCGCAACCTGCAGACTACGCGCCGAGCCCACCAGCTAGGTGTGCGCATCGCCATGGGCAGCGACGCCGTCATGACGATGTTCGGCCAAAACACGCGAGAGCTCGGCTGGTTTGTTCAGGCCGGCATGAGCCCACTTTCCGCTCTCGCCACCGCCACCACGGCGGCAGCAACCCTCCTCGGCAAAGAGAAAGCGCTCGGCAGCCTCGCGCCCGGATACCTCGCCGATATCGTGGCCATCGATGGCGATCCGACGACCGATATCCGGTCCGTCATTCACGGCGTACGCTGGGTGATGAAGGGCGGCATCGTTGTCGTGAGCCAGCTGAACGACGAAAAAAACCGACTGCGCGTGATGGACTAGCCGGCAGCGCGCTGGTTCGGCCGAGCGGCTCGAGCAGGCGCGGCCGTCGCAACAGGAACGGGGCTACCGGCCGACAGCCAGTTTCGCTGTCCATACGCGCATCACGGGGCGTCGCGGCAGGCGAAGGGCAGCCGCTAACAGGAGGGGTCGATGACGAACCGGTTACTTGCGTTCGCTTTGTGCCTGCTGAGCTGCGACAGCCTATTCGTCGACAATCCAGCGAACTGCGTGCGTCGTCCGCAAGCCTGCAGCACCGACGAATTCTGCGATGCCGTCAGCCAGAGCTGCCAGACACGCGACTGCACCATCAATACCTCGCTGTGCCAGGCCAAGGAGTACTGCAACACCGCAGCCAAGCGCTGCACCCCGAAAGACTGCACGGTCGAAGCCACGCTGTGCGGGACCGATCAGCGCTGCAATCCCAGCAACCGAGCCTGCGAAGCGATCGCGCTGGTGCTCGGCGAACCGGATGAGGTCAGCAACCTAAGCTTGGCCTACGGCATGAACCGCCCCGAGATGGTGCGGCTGATCCCCGACCCGCAAGACGCGAGCAAGACCAAGCTGATCGTGGGCGATACCGGCAACCGACGCGTGCTGGTCTGGAACACGCTGCCGACAAGCAATCGCCCAGCCGATGTCGTCTTCGGCGTACCCGACGTCCATACTGCTATCGGAAACAGCGGAGCCTACGGCGGCGTCAACGAGAGCAGCATCGGCAGCTCCTGGGGAGTGTCCAGCGATGGCGTTCGTCTGGTGGTCGGTGACGTCGCGCTCTTTCGGATCTTGATCTGGAACACCATTCCAAGCCAGATGCCCGCCAGCGGCTTGATCCCAGCGAACCGCCTGTGGGGACAGAGCAACTTTCTCACCAGCGCGCCGGATGCGGGATCGGCCGACCCTGGACCGCTGGGTCTGCGGGCCGCCAAGGTCTTTCTCGACCGCGCCCCGAGCACCGCGTTCTACATCTCGGACACCCTCAACAACCGCGTCCTCGGCTTTCTGAGCCTACCCGGCGGCCCCAGCACCAATCCGGCGTTCGTGCTCGGTCAAGCAGACTTCAAAACGGTCACCGCCGCGGCCACCAGCGCCAACTCTCTGCGAACCCCACGCGACGTGACCAACGACGGAACGCTGCTGTGGGTTACCGACTCAGGCAACCACCGCATCGTCGGCTATGCCGCAGCCACATTGGGGAACAACGCCCCGGCGACCAGCATCATCGGTCAGCCCGATGCTGTCAGCTCGTTGCCGAACAACGGCGGCCTCGGCCCAAGCAGCTTGGCCGTCCCCAACAGCATCTCCGCCGATAAGGCGACCCGCACGCTGTTCGTCGCGGATGGAGCAAACAACCGAGTGCTGCGCTTCTCGCTCGGCACCTCCACCACGGTAGCGGATCGGGTGCTGGGACAGGCCAACTTCGCAAGCAATCTCGCCAATCGGGGCCTCGCCCCGGCCATGGACACGCTGGCGAATCCGGCGGGCGTAGACACCGATGGCACCAACCTCGTCGTCGGGGACTATGGCAATAACCGCGTCCTCCTGTGGCGAACGATGCCGCCAATCAACGGCCAACCCGCCGATGTCGTGCTCGGCCAGCCTAGTGCCAGCAGCAATCTCATCAACACCCCCCCCAGCGGCGGCTCGCCCCTCTTTGCCGCCCCACGCATGGTGGCCACCGATGGGACACGCCTGTTTATGACCGATGCCGGCAACAACCGCGTCCTCATCTGGAACCGGATGCCGATGAGTGGCAACACGCCTCCTGACTTGGTCCTTGGACAGCTCGACTTCGTGGGTCAGCAACCTAACCGCGGCGGTCCCGTGTCGGCCTCGTCGATGTCGGGCCCCTATGGCATCTCCATCGAGGGAAACCGCTTGGCGGTCGGCGATTCCGCCAACAATCGCGTGCTAATTTGGAATCAGCTGCCCACCGTGAGCAATCAGCCCGCCGACCTTTGCATCGGGCAGTCGGACTGCCTGTCGGCCATCACTGGCACGACGCAAGGTCGACTCCGCTTCGTCACCGGCGTACAGCTTTCGGGGGGCGATCTATACGTCGCCGATAACGGCAACAACCGCGTGCTGATGTTCAGTAAGCCAATGGCGCAAAACGCGACCGCCAGTCGGGTCCTGGGCCAGCCCAACTTTGTCAGCAGCACCGCCAACCTGGGCAATGAATCGGCGAGCACGATGGCCGGCCCGCGCTCGGTGCGAGTCTTTGGGGGCAAGCTGTTCGTGGCAGATAGCGCCAATCACCGCGTCCTGGTTTGGAACCAGTCACCGACCAGCGATGGTCAAGCCGCCGATCTGGTGATTGGCCAGGCAGACTTTGGCAGCTCGTACACTCGCCCGGATCGCACGCTGCTCGAGTCCCCCGGCGACGTCAGCGTCATCTCCGGTCACCTGTATGTGGCCAGCATCGGGCAGTCTCGCATCCTCTACTGGTCGGGGGTGCCTACGACCAGCGGCGTGCCCGCCGATCGCGTGCTGGGTCAGCAGGAATTTACGACTGCCCTGCCCAACAATCCGGCCCTGCCCGGCTTCGAGCGCATGACGCAGCCATACGGCCTGATGACCTATGGGAACCGCATCTTTGTCTGCGACGGCCCACACAACCGCATGGTGATTCGCGGCTTGGTTGAATAGAGGCCACTTCCGGGCTGCCGTGCCACGGGGTTTTGTGTCATATCCCTGCCATCATGGACTCGCTGATTGCCCAATCGGCCGTCGCTCAGTCGGCGGCCCTCCGTCGCGGCGAGGTCTCCGTCGAGGAGCTTACGCGCGCCTATGTGCAGCGAATCGAGCGCTTACAGCCGCAGCTTGCCGCGTTCGTCCAGCTCGCCCCCGAACGGGCGCTCAAGATGGCCCGCCGCCTCGACACTGAGAAGCGACGAGATCCGCAGCAGGCTCGTGGCCCCCTTTGGGGACTCCCGACGGCGATGAAGGACATCCACATGACACGTGGCTACTTCATCCGCGTCGGTTCACGAGCCTTTCGATATCTGTGGTCCCCCATCGACGATGTGAGCAGTGCGGCGATCCGGCGAGCCGGCCTTGTGCTCTTGGGCAAGCTCACGACCTCTGAGCTCGCCATCCTGCCCATCGTCGACACCGAGCTTCATCCACCAACCCGCAATCCGCACGATCGCGATCGCTACTCGGGCGGATCCTCGGGCGGCTCGGGGGCGGCTATCGCCTCGGGCATGTTGCCGATCGCTGTGGCTTCCGATGGTGCCGGCTCGATCCGCATCCCGGCCGCGTTCTGTGGCCTCATTGGCCACAAACCAACGCGCGACCTGCTGCCGAATCCCTTTCGGCTCTTCGATCCGCTCGGCCTCAGCGTCGTTGGACCGCACGCCCGCTCCGTTGAAGACGCCGCGGCGCTCATGGATCTACTCAGCGCCGCTCCGCCGCCCGGCGGGAGTTTTCGCGATCGCGTCGCCCATCGGCCATCGCCTGGGCTGCGCATCCGCTACAGCTGCCAAAACCCCATCACCCCCGTCGAGCCCCACGCCGAGCGAGCTGTCCTTGGGGTGCTGCGCGTGCTCGAGGATCTTGGACATCACGTCGAGCCCGGGGTGTCACCCGCCGGATCCCTGGAAGAATTCCTGCCGATGTTCCGCTTCCTCGCCGCCAAGATGTTCGTCCCGCGCGAGGCCCTGCTGCAGCCAGCAACCCGCCACCTGCGGCGGGAGGGACGGGCGGTAACCATGGAGACCGCGCTTGCCGCCCGTGAGCTCTTCCGACAGCGAATCGATGCCTGGCTGGCTGACGTGCACGTCTACGTGACACCGACGGTGCCGCGCGATGCTCCAAGCGTAGGAAGCTTTGCCAGTGTGCCCCCCGAAGAGCTACTGGGGCAGGTTGCGCCGTATGGAGCGTTTACCGCGCCGCTCAACGCCGCGGGGAATCCGGCCATCTCGATTCCCGTGCGCCTGCCAGATCACCCTCTGCCACTCGGCGTACAGCTAGTCGGCAAGCGAGGCGATGACGTGCTGCTCCTAGCGCTCGCCAAGGCCATCCTCGAGCAGCTAGGCACGCCGCTTGTGCCAATTGCGACCTAGCCGGCGCAGCCGACGGCGCGGCTAGGCGACGAGGCGCGCACGCGGCGCCGGGGCTTTCCCCGAGTGAACACAGACGCCATGCACCGGTGTGCGAGCAGGCCGCCGGGCGGGTGGGCGCGCTCCACCTCTTTGCGGCGAGTACAGCACCCGCCACACGTCCACGCCGACATCGCGCCCCAGCGATGGGTAGCTACCAGCCACAAGCGCCCAGCGAGCCAGCGCCATCAAGATGCGCCGCACTCCGCTTAACACCGCCATGCATACCGCGACCGGAACGGCCAACCAGAACACCACTGCGGAAGAACGGGATCGCATCTTCACACCTCCGTGAGGGGCTGAGGACTCCCTTATACTTCGTGGCTCTGACATCGCCAGGCAGGGCCTGGACTTTCCATCGGATTCGCGGCCTGCTCACGCGCCCCGGGGCGACGCTGGTGAGCCCCAGAGTGGATGCAGCAGAGATTTTTCAGGAGAAAAAAAACGCGGAGCCATCCGATTGGTTGACTCCGCGTGAAGTAGCGGGGGGAGGATTTGAACCTCCGACCTTCGGGTTATGAGCCCGACGAGCT
>CALFYE010000496.1 GCA_937952145.1 uncultured Myxococcales bacterium | reverse complement strand
ACGTGTGCTCTTCCGATCTGGCCTTCCGGTCAACAGATGGATCGGTGGCGGCGAGGGGGCATCTGCGAACAACAGCTGAATCAGCGCGACTATGCCCGCGATCGTGTCATCGACATGCGTGAAGTCGAACACATTATCACTGCCTTCGATGTGCATCACTTCGCCCAGTGCCGCTTGGCGCGCAAAGCAGGGAACGACTCTGTCTTGATGATCTTGCGTGCGGCCGTACACGTTGCTCAGTCGCAGGATCGCGGTGCGCATACCGTCCATGCGAGCTGCCATGCAAAGCTGTTCAGCCGCGGCCTTGGAGCGTCCATACACGTTGCAAGGGCGAATCGGCATGTCTTCGTTTGCGGGGAGGCGATTCGCCGTGCCATAGACTTCGCGGCTGCTAGCAAAGATCACCCATGGCCGCAGCGTGGACTGCTGCGCCGCAAAAAGGACATTCTGAGTGCCCTCCACATTGGTCCGCCAGCATCGCTCTGGATCGCGCTCGCCCCAGACGACGCGTGAAACCGCCGCCAGGTGCACGATTCCAGCGCATCCCCTCGCGGCCTCGACCAGCCTCTCCCGATGCAGCACATCACACCCCTGCTGCTGCAGATCGAAGCGGCGAGTGCGGATGCCCTCGACATTTAGTTGGCGACGGAGGGCGTTTCCGATCAGTCCCTCTGAACCCGTGACCAAAATCACTTTTGGCATGTGCGTATTCCCAGGAACAGCATGCTGTGGGAGGCATACTACATGCGGTTTGACGCGTAGGGTTCTTAAAAGGGCGACTCACGAACCGCGAATGGCGATTCGCACACTTCCTCGCCAACGCATCTGCCGCTGCAGCGAGCGTCTGAGTAGAGCCAGCGTACACGGCCCACGGCATGGCTGACGAGCCAGTGCTGGCGGCAGCTTTCTACTTTGCGAATGCATGGGCCTCGCGCAGCTTGGTGACTTCGGCCCTCGTCTACTCACCGCACTCGATGCACGGTAGATCGTCGATAGATTGTGAACGTGTCCCGGCAGCAGCTGAGCTGCGCGCCAGTCGCGTTGAAGCCGCGCTGGATCTGTGGCGCAGCCGCCATGAAGTCTGGGCAGATCCGCGGCTCAGCCGTCCTGGCGGCGCAGTGTGCGCCTCTGGTAACCCGGCGACATGCATGGCCTGCTGGCCGGCCTCTGTCTCATGAAGTGCTGGATGAGGATCCGGGTACATTTCGCCTGCACCGCAGATCCTCCGCACATCCGCCCCGGATCTCGCACGGACTTAGCGCCGCCGTGCCACAGATCCGTCGTGGCAACAGGGGGGCTGCGGCGCAGAGCCGGCGTAGCTCCGAGGCAGGGCCGGTGCAGCAACATCATCGCTGCTCAAACAGGTCCGATGCGCTACTGCTCCGGCGCGTCTCGCCAAGCTTCGTGGTTGCTGCTACGCAGTGTGCGTCCTTGCGGGCTGCCTGTTTCATGGGTGTTTGCGAGCACCCACTCTGCTACTGGTGGCCTTCGCGCCTGCGTTCAAGACTCAGCGCTGCAGCGAGGTCGCGTTCTGCGCAGCCGCCAGCGCGTTGGGCATCACCGGACCAGCCCGACGCGAAATCCGAAGACTGTGCATTAAGCTCAGCCATCAGCGGCGAGGCCAATCGAAGAAGGTTCGCCGCCGCCCACGTTCGCTACGCGCCTCGCCTCTGAAGCAAGATCGTCCGCAGCATCGGGTTGAAGAACAGCAGCCCGCCGAGCGCCTCGATCATCGTGCCGTCGGCAAGATACCTGCGCGCGGTCTCGCGATCCATCTTCGGCGGACTCACGAGCACGGCTTCGACTTGCTTCACCCGCGCAACCCGCGGCGGGGGGATCGGAGTGCTGGGATCATCGGTCAGCGCACCGGCCTGAAGGTGAGCCAGCAGCTCGGTCAGCGCGGGGCTCAGAACGCCATCGGGCAGGACGAGCGGCTCACCCAAGAATTCGATCGACGATGGCGAAGCCTGCGACGATGCCGTCTGTGCCGCGGCGACACCTGGCACTGCCGATGAATGGGAGCCCAAGGAAGCAGACTCCGTTGTCCTTGAGGAACTCGCGGTCGCAGCTTTGGCTTCGCGAACCTGCTGTTGCAGGCAGCACTTCTTGTACTTCCGGCCGCTGCCGCACGGGCAGTCTGCGTTCCGCGATGCGAGTCGTGGAAACGTACTTGCCACCTCGTGAGTCGGTGCCGGTGACATGTTGGGACGCGACGTAGCCGAGCCAGCAGAAGGAGGCGGGGGCGTCGCGGGATGCGATGGAGTTAGCGACGATGCTTTGATCTCTGGGCCTGGCTCTTCGCCCTCTCGCTTCTTCTGGCGCAGCAGCTCTAGCTCGGCTCTCATCCGCTCGTTGTCCGCCTCCAGACGCGCGAGGACTTCGGCTAGCTTTTCGGACTCCGTGGCTTGTGGCATCTGAATTCTGGTCGCAGTTTGCGTACCCGATTCTGCTGCTGCGGCGGGGGGAACAGCGGCCGCGCTGAACGACGGGTTGTCTGCCGCGACCGCATGCGCACCTGTGGTTCTGTCGCCAAGGGCGGCTTTGATCGTTGCTGCGGGCTCGCCCGCGGGAATCGCTTTGCGATCGTCGCGCTGCATCGCCGACACGCCGATGTCACGGAACGCAGCGACCAAGTTGTTCAGGACCGGCGTGTAGTCCGGTGGTGGCGGCGGGGACGCGACCTTCTGCGCTGCGATCCGCTCCATCTCGGCCGCGCGCCCGATAGCCTCCTGCACCTTCTCGGTGAGGACAAAGTTTCGCTCCATCATGTCCGCTGACATCTTCTGCACGCGGAACATGGCCTCCACTTGCGCATGCAGCTCGGTCCGATGGAAGCGATTGAGCATATACGCCTCCATCGTCTCCTTCGTGATCGCCCCGCTCAGCATCACGTCTTGCTCCTTGGCCGTGATGTCGAGCGCGATCTCGCGCTTCTTCGCGTCGATGCGCGCCGCCTTCAGTCCTTCGTCATCAGCGTCGATGTCCTGGGTCTTGCCGGGCTGATGCGCGAGCAACTTCACCAGATCCTCGGTCACTTGGCGCGGCTCGTCTGCACTCTCCTGCACGGCGGCTGGCACCCGCAGCTCGGCTTCGACGTGCGGACGATTCCCGATGTGCTGCACTTTGTTGAGACCCGCGGCGTCGCTGCTATACGCCACCAACCACACGCCGGGCTTGCAGTCGATGGGGTGCTCAAACGGTGGCCGAGCGCGCAGCGCATGCTTGGCCGGAAAGCGGATTTGTTCATTCTTTCTGTCGAAGCGAAACAAGTAATAGTAGGTCGCGTCCACCGGGCAATTGCGAACGATCTGAACCTCGAATTCATCCGCCTTGGCAGTCATGGCCTCAGACTCCCTGATGCAAGTGACTTTCCGAGTGATAATGATAAGCGACTAGAACGATTCAGGATTTGTCGCATTCCCTTATCTCTTCTCTCGCGGGACCGCTTTCAGATTAAACGGCAATCGCCGATGCGGGAGGGCATACGGGACCTTTAGCCACCAAGCCTTGTCTGATTCGGGAAGGTCTGGATGGGGTGGAATATTCTGAACAAACTGCACTTTGTAATGTGCAACCAACGGCACAATCGGTGGCTCAAAGGGGTGCAGCGAAAAGAAGGGGTCTTGCGTGCGGGTCCGATGCAGCGTCTGCCGATACACCTGGCTTGGTAGCAGCGACGGAAACCAGTACATCATCTGGCCCGTCCACAGGCCCAAGCGATAGCCTCCTGCCTCGGCGGGAGCCATCCGCAGCAGGTCCAGATGAAACCCCGCCATCCACATCGAGAACTCTTGCAGCACCCGCTCGTTCTCATTCCGCCGACGTAGCGTTTCCTGCCTGCGCCGCAGGTCTATCGCCTTGTTACGACAGGCCCGATCGCAATACCGCGCTGACAGCTTGGTTTTATTGGCGAGTGGGTTGCCACAAATCACACAGCGGAAAGAGTCCTCCATAGATTCCCCCCGGAAGAACTCTGCCACCCCACTAAAGAGTGAGCAAGAACGAATCGGTAAGTCATGATAATTATGCTGATTTTTGCGGTAGCAGATAGTAGGTCGGCGAGTTCGCCCTAGAAGCAGTTATGCAACTGGCGGATGGTTCTCTTCCGGTGTGCCGGATGGGCTGGCGCTGTTGCGGAGAAAGCGGGAGGAGTTAATGCAATATCCGCGCCACAATAATAGCCAGCGATTGTCTGGGGATAGCTAATTTTCCGAAACGACTCGGAGTCCATGCCGCCAGCGGAATCACCAGCAGAAGCGCCAGCAGAAACGGCGAAGGGACGAGCGATGGCACAGTCTGCTGGTCTCGCACCACTGCGAACAGCAGACTCACAGGCAGAGCCGACCGCTTGTACTGCAGCCGGGTGCACCATGGGATGCCTGGTCAGAGGGGAGCGGAGTTGAGCGAAGTTTGGCTCAATGTGGCAGGCCGATACGCGGAGGTATAGGGGGCAGATATTCGGGAGCAGGTGGCGCGCCTCGAATGCGAGTCTGTCGCGCGGGCAGGCTGAGGCGACGACCGGCAGCTCAGCGAGTCCTACGCATCATGCTCGTGAAGATAGGACTGAAACTCGCCGAACTGGATCGCGTATTCCTTCGTCAGCCCGTTGGCCAGCTGATCCAGCTCAGGATGAAGTCGGTAGGTTCTCTTCCAGTCATCGAGCCTCGCCACATCGCTGTACTTGATGATTGAGAATCCGTACTCGGCCATGGTGGCGTCAACGAGGGCCCTGTATTCGTGCTCGGTTGGGGCCAGCGCCACGACATTCACCACCGTCGACCAGCGGCCGAGGTCCCAGGGGCCGCGGTGACGCCACGCGCCGCTCCTTCGCGCCCTCATTCCGGCGGCGATGGGCAGGGCGATCGTGTTGTAGCCGATGGCCCAGCCCAGGTTCTGCCGCATCTTGCGCAGGGTTCCGCGGCCGATCCGCAGCGCGGTGGGCACGTCCAGCGGGTCCGACCGCATGAGCACGATGTCCGCAGTCTCGA
>CALFYE010000495.1 GCA_937952145.1 uncultured Myxococcales bacterium | reverse complement strand
CGAGATGCAAGGGAGCCGCGGGGGCCCACAGCCGCCAGGCTGGGGAGAGCGTCCTGCGGCACGTGAGGTCGCTCACCATCGCAGTACGCTCTTTGTATGCCGGGTCATCGGGGCGATTCAGCCACGGCTGTACGAGCGTTCGCTGGCTCAGAGTCCGGTCTGTCGTAGCTCGATCACGTTGCGGTCGGGGTCGCGGATAAACAGCGAGAGGCCATCGCCTAGGCGCTCAGGCCCGCCGCTGACCGGGATGCCGGCCGTGGCGAGGGCGGCCAGGGTGGTATCGATGGACTCGATGTCAAAGGCGACATGGGTGTAGCCGGGATACTTGTCGGCTAGATCCATAAGCGGGTTTTGGTCCCCCCCGTAGGGCTTGCCGTTGACGATGAAGTTGATCTCGATGCCGGCGGCGTTGCGCAGGATCATGACCGTCCCGGCTGGGTGTTCCCACACCAGCTGAAAACCTAGCCGGGCGTAGAACTCGACGGAGCGGGCGCGATCAGTGATGCGGATGCCGATGTGATTCACACTGCGAAGAGTGAGCATGGGGGAGATCGTAGAGAGTCAGGTGCCGCCCAACAACGGATTGTTGCGCGGTCGAATCGCAGCGGCGTGCTCGGGGCTTGCTGAGAGTTGAAATCTTGGCTCAAAGATGGTCCATTTAATTGCAAATGAGGGTAGCGTTTTTTAATTAAAGCAAGATGCAATATAAATAAATAATATTGATTCTCTTTTGTCGTGGTTGGGGCCGCGACCGGGATAGAATCGCGCGCGCTATGCAGACCCCTCAGCCCATCAAGTATGTCGACGCTCACGGCCTGCGCTTTGCCTACCTGGAAGAGGGCGAGGGGCCGCTTGTTCTGCTGCTGCACGGCTTCCCGGATACGGCGCACACCTGGGATCACGCGCGGCCGGCCTTGGCGGCGGCAGGATTTCGCGCCGTGACGCCGTTTACTCGCGGCTATTTTCCGACGGCGATTCCGCAGGATGGTCGGTACGACGCAGCCACGCTGGGCCAGGATGCGCTGGCCCTGATCCCGGCGCTGGGGGCAGAGCAGGCGATTGTCGTGGGACATGACTGGGGGGCAAGTGCCAGCTACGCGGCGGCGGCGCTGGGGCCACAGCGCGTGCGCCTGCTGGTGACGGTGGCGATTCCGCATCCGGCCTCGCTGCGACCTAGTCTGCGGCTGGTGTGGGCGGTGCGGCATATGCTGCGTTTTCAGCTGCGGGGTGCGCAAAAGCTGGTGCGGGCGAATCACTTCGCCCACCTCGACGAGCTGGTCCAGCGCTGGTCGCCGACCTGGAAGGTTCCGCCCGACGAGACCGCCGCCGTCAAAGAGTGCTTCGCTCATCCCGGCGTGGTCGAGGCGGCTCTGGGCTACTACCGCGCGCTGTCGCTGCGTCCACCGCGCGAGCTGTTGCAACCGCTGCCCATGCCCGGCGTCGCCTTCTGCGGCACGGAAGACTCGGTGCTGACGCGAGACGACTACGAGCGGGCCCGCCGCTTCTACGGCAGCGGCTACGAGATCGTCACCATGCCCGGCGGCCACTTCCTACACCGCGAACACCCCCAGCGCTTCAACGATGAGCTCTTGCGCGTCCTGCGACCGCTGGCGGGCTGAGTCGCTCCAGAAAGCCGGTGTGGGGCCTCGCTCGCCGGGCAAGCGCTTTGCATGGCGACATCGCTCGTTCCTACCCCCGCAAACGGGACTTCGCTCGCCAACATCTCGTACCGAATGATGCCCGCGGTCCACAAAGCCGCGGATCGCCAGACCCTGGCAGGCCCCGGCAGACCCCGGCAGACCCCCGCGCAAACCAGACGGCGCGACCTGGGGCTGGGTCGTTCTGACACCGACGACAGTCAGCGCAGTGGCAGAATGGCGCAGAGCAGGAGGGCATCCCGATGGGCCACGGGCATCCGCACGAACCAGGCCACAAACACGAGCACGGGCACGAGCACGGGCACGAGCACGAGCCGAAGCACACACATGCACGCGGGCATGCCCATGGACATCACCATGGGCTCAGCGGCGATGCCTCGCCGGAGCGACAGCGCAAGCTGAGCTGGGTGCTGGGCATCACTTCGGCGTATTTGCTGGCGGAAGTGGTGGGCGGCTTGTGGACGCATAGCTTGGCGCTGCTCGCCGATGCGGGTCACATGCTCACCGATGTCGTGGGCCTGGCGCTTTCGCTGTGGGCGGTCCGACTCGCGGCCCGGCCGCCGACCCCGCGACATTCGTACGGTCTGCATCGCGCCGAGATCCTGGCCGCGCAGGGCAACTCCGTCGCGCTGATTGGCATCTCGCTTTACGTGCTGGTCGAAGC
The DNA here is from genome assembly GCA_937952145.1 of uncultured Myxococcales bacterium. Classification (GTDB taxonomy): domain Bacteria; phylum Myxococcota_A; class Polyangia; order Palsa-1104; family JAEUJZ01; genus JAEUJZ01. The sequence goes on along the minus strand of CALFYE010000495.1, from coordinate 626 downwards.
CTATCAGCGCCTGCACCAGCCCCCGCCCGTCGCCAGCCTGCCGATGCTAAGCATCGCGGCCCTCGGCCTGCTGGTCAACGGCATCGGCCTGTGGGTACTGCGTGGTGGCGGCGAAAAGAGCCTGAACCTGCGCGGCGCCTACTACGAGCTCCTCTCCGACGCGCTCGGCTCGCTGGGCGCGCTCCTCGCTGGCGGGCTGATGTGGGCCACCGGCTGGTACTACGCTGACCCGCTGATCTCGGCTGGGCTCGCCCTGTTCATGCTGCCGCGCAGCATCCGCCTACTGCGCGAAGCCACGACGGTACTCCTGGAAGCGACCCCGCTCGATATCGATCTGCAGGCCCTGCGTGACCGCCTCTCGGCGCTGCCCGGCATCCTGGGGATCCACGATCTGCACGTCTGGTCGCTGACCTCCGAAAAGCACGCGATGAGCGTCCACGTCCAGCTCGCCGACGGCCACCACCACGACGCCATCGTCCGCGCCGTGCGTCTGTGCGCTGCCGAGTCCTTCCAAATTGATCACGTCACTGTGCAGGTCGAGTCGCAGTGCTGCCCGGAAGGGGCGACGCATCCCTAAGAAGGTGTTTACATATTATCTCTCCCGTCGAGGGCCCCGTAAGGCTGGG
>CALFYE010000494.1 GCA_937952145.1 uncultured Myxococcales bacterium | reverse complement strand
TTCCGCCGGGGCGTCGAAAAAAGGAGATCCGCTGCGGCCCCATCCTCTGGAGCTCAACGGGGAATTAATTTGTAAACACCTTCTTAGAACTCGTAGGTTAGGCCGAGCTTGAGGTTGGGGGCGGCGGCGACGCAGCGGGCGCGGAAGGCGCCGTCTACGCCGAGGTTGGCGCCGAGGCCGCGGACGATGCGGCCAGCGATCTCGAAGCCGTAGGCGGTGTAGGTGACGCCGTTGCCCAGGCCCGTGGCGCAGGTGAACGAGGCGGCGAGGTCGGAAGCGAAGGACTCGACGCCCATCAGGCGCAGGATGAACCAGAAGCGCTCGATGAAGGGGAAGGGCAGCTTGCTACCGAGCTCGGCGCGATAGGTGAAGGCGTCGGCGAAGTCGGTGGTGAAGAAGCGGCCGTTGGGATCGCGCGCGCGGCCGGCGGTACGAATCCAGTAGCCGGCTTCGGCCACGACGTAGTGCACAAGCGGCCAGCGCCGCACGCCGCCAAACGAGTAGCCCAGCGAAAGGCGAGGCTCGAAATCGACCTCGCCATCGCCGGTCGGCAGCGAGCGGGCGATCAGCGCGGCTTCGTCATCTGCCGTCGATAGCGGTGCGGGATCGCCGCTGGGAATGCCGATTAGAAACGCTGCGCTGAGCCGCAGCGGCCGCGTGATAAGGCCGCTCCACAGGCCAAGCCGCATATCGCCCAGGCCGTAGGTGGCGCCCTGGTTGATCAGGGTGTTGTAGCGAAAGAGCTGTCCTTCGAAGCTGGCGGTCAGGAATCGATCGACCAGGCCGAGCTCGGCGTAGGCCTGCAGCGCGTGCTGTTCGTAGCGGGCGCCCAGCGTCTGGCGGCTGAAGTCGGCGCCATAGATCTGATCGGCGGCGATGCGCGAATAGGCCAGGCTCAGGAAGGTATGGCCGCGATCGCGCGTCCACGGACCAGCCACTGCCGGCGCTGCGATAAGCAGCCAGAGGCCGACAATCAGCGACGGGACAGCGCGCAGGCCAGGCGCTAGACGGGGGCGATGTTGCGCGCTCACTGCACGCCCTCCATGAGCGCGGCCTTGGCCACTTCGACGCGGAACGGCTGGCAGTAGATAAAGACGTTGCGGCGACCTAGCTCGGCCCCGGCGGGGACGGCGATGCGCTGCGCGCCGTTGAACGCGGTCAGCGTGCCCAGCTTGATGTCGGCCTGGGCATCGATGCTGCCGCCCATGTCGGCGCGCGAGGTCAAAAAGATCGCCGGACCCGGCACATTGCTGACGGTGAAGTCGCTGTCGAAGCGAAGCTCGACCGATCCGCCAATGCGATAAAGCGCGGCACCGCCGCTGCCGCCATGACCGGCTCGTCCTTCAAAGCGACCGCTGGCCAAGCGAACCTCGGAAGGGCTTGCGCCGCCGTCGCTGGCCTCGCCTAGATCGGACCCTCCGTCGGTGGCCCCGGGCGGCGGAGCGGGTGTGCTAGCGCGTTCACTCTCGGGTCGTAGGTCGACGAACTGGGCATTGCACGCGGCGAGTGCCAGCGGAACGGCCAAGCTGACGGAGAGGCTGAAGCGGCGGGGACGGGGGGCTGCCACACGGGGACTGCGCAGACGGGCCATGGTTTAGTTTCTCACGTCGCCTGGGGGGCAGGCGCGTCTGCTTAGTGGCGGCCGGGCGGGCAGTGTTACAGCGCGGCGGACTTGTCCCAGACCTCAAGCTGGCCCCAGAAGCCGTTCAGATCGACGGGGCGCGCGCTACGCAGGCTGAGGCCGTGCTCGCGACCGCGGGCGGCTGAAAGGTGCGGCTGTGGCGAGACCCACACCAGCCGTCCCCCGATGGGCAGGATCTCGGCGCAGTGGGCGATAAAGGCGCTCAAGAAGTCAGCGAGGTGACCGGGGCGGGTGCGTCTTCCCATCGGCGGATTGGTGACGATACGACTGACCCCAGCCGGGGCAGTGTGCAGCGCATCGGCTACCTGCAGCCTGACCTGCGAAAGCGGCAGCCCGGCGGCTTGCAGGTTGGTCTTGGCGACGGTCACCGCGTCGGGATCGAGATCGCTGCCATACAGGCGCGGACCCCGTCCCAGCAGCGCCACTTCGATCAGCTCACTGCCCGAGCCAACAAATGGATCCCACACCACGTCACGCGGGCCGGCTTGCAGCAGTCGCGCCATGGCCGCGGCCAGCGGGGGATGCGAGGCGGCCGGGACATCGCCTTTCCGATAGGCAAAGCGCGGATCCGCGCCGGTCAGCGCGCGCGGCACAAGCTCGATCTGCAGGCCCTGCGACCAGGCGATCTCGATCTGCCAGGGGCTCGCTTGGGGGTCGTTGTGCAGGGTCGGCGCACGTCGACGCACGCCTTCGATGATGCGCGTGCGCAGTGCGGTCTCGTCGGCCCCGCGGCCGGTGTAGCCGTCGAAGTGCAGGCGATAGCGCACCGGGCCCTGACTGAGCTCTTGCAGCAGTCGCACCGTCGGGGCAGCGGTCAGTGCGGCGATGACGTCCTCGGCGATCTCCTCGTCGCGCGGATCGCGCCGGCCGGTCGGCGGCGGGCTGAGATCGAAGGCCAGGCTGGAAAACAGGCGAGCCGTATAAATCTCGGCCAGCGAACCGGACCAGCGCAGACGCAGGCGCGCCGTCTGGCCCGAGGTCTGCGGCGAATAGCTGCCCAGCGTGTCTGCCGGATCGAAGGCCGAGACGATGGCCCCGCTTAGGAGTCCCCGCTCGCGAAGCTCACTGCGCAGAAGCGGCAACAGCCCAGCGCGACTGCGCAGCACCACCGTCCCCTCGCAGGGGAGGGCGCGCTCGATTGCGATGGCTGGCTCGGTAGACGTCACCTCACTGCGCACGGCGGCGCGCTCACAGCGAGTGATCGCGGTCTTTAGCGCTGCGGCAACGACCTCGGGCAGTGGTGCGCCGGTCCGAGCCCGCTCGGCGACTTGCTGCAAGACGGCCAGCGTCGCGTCTGGGCTCGGCTCGCTGGGCTCGTCCGTCGGGGCGGGCAGCTTGCCCAGCGCTTCGACGTAAGCGCGCAGATCGGCCGGGGGTGGCAGCACCGCCGCCTGTAGACGGAGCAGCAGCGCCTCGCGCAGCAGGCGGGCCGGCTGGGGCGCCAGTTTGTGTCCGGCACGCCCAAGGACGATCGCGATCTGTCGTGCGGCTGGGGCATCGGCATCGTGCAAGAGGGGCAGCACCGCGGCAAAGCCCTCGGCATCCCCCGGCTCGCGTGACAGCGACAGCACGGCCCAGCGGGCGAGCAGTGCAAACAGCTCTCGTCGCGCCGCACCACTTACGGTTGGCAAACGCAGGAGCCCGGCACCCAGCGCATCACCCGCCACGCGATCGAGTCCGCGCAGGAGATCGGCACGCAGCCCGGCCTGCTCGTGCTCGGCCTTGGTATCTGACGCGGTCGCGTCGCGCGGCGGCAGGTGGCGCAGGTACAGGTCAAGCAGGGCAGAAGCCTCGGCCCGGCGCGGGGTATAGCTGGTGCTGCGCGTACGCAAAAGGAGCGCGGCAGCCTCGGCGGCAAGCGGTGGAGTATCAGTCATCATCGGCAGTCTATGGGGAGCGGGGCGAGACCCGACACGCGTCGGGGAAAACCCGCGGGGAGGCGGCAGTATAGTGAGCCCGCCCCATGCCCGATAGTCAGCAACTGCAGGGTTGATACACTGGCGAGCATGTCCTTCTGGCAAAGCATGTCGTCGTTCCCGCGGGCGCTCCTTCTTGGGGGCACGCTGCTGCTTGGCGCTCTGCCTGCTGCGCTGCCTGCCCATGCGGGTCCGACCGCGACCCCAGCCCGGCTGCCGACGTACAACGAGGCACGCGCTCGCGCGCTGCAGTCCCGACGGGCGCTGGTGCTGCTGTTTGGCGCCAAGTGGTGCGAGCCGTGCAAAGAATTCGATCGCAAAGTGCTGCCGCAGCCCGCGGTGCAGACGGCTCTCGGGAGTGTGGTCTTCGTCCACTACGACGGCGAGGTCGAGCCCGGTCGCGAGGCGGCGCGCGAGCTGCGCATCACGGGCTATCCGACGATGGTGGCGCTGGCGCAAGACGGGCGCGAGATCGATCGCCTGCAGGGCTATCACGGCGCGCGCGAGTTCATCGACTGGCTTGGCAAGGTGTCGATCGACTCAGAGACCGAGGACTCGCTGCAGGCGCGCGTCGGGAAGAACAGCAGCGACGCCGAAGCCGTGCTGGTGCTGGCACGACGGCAGGCGCGGCGCGGTCAGGAAGAGCAAGCCGAAGCCAACTTCGAGCGCGCTCGCACCCTGGCTCAGGCGGCGGCCAAAGACAGCAAGCTCGCCGAGCTGGGGGCCAGCGCCGACTTCGAGCTGCGCGTGATGCGGCTGCGTCGACAGCTGCGCGAAGCCCCACGGCGCGAGATGGCCGAGCACCTGCTGGCCTTTCCGCTAGCCCCAACGTCCGCCGCCGCCTTTCACGAGCTGACGCGACGCGGGCCGGTCGATGCGCTGGGCAAGCGCGCGCTTGAGCGCTACGTCGAGGCGCGCCTGACGACGCGCGATGCCAAAGAGCTGGAAGCGCTGAACTACGCCGTCTACGAGTGCCTGCGCGCGGCGGCCTATGAAGCGGCGGAAAAAGCGGCGCGGCGGCTGGTCGAGATCGACGGCAACAGCCCGTTTTATCTCGACACGCTGGCCGAGGTGATGCACCTGCGCGGCGAGCGCGCTCAGGCCGTGCAGCTCTCGCAGAAGGCGCTCTTGCTGATCGATAAGGAGCGCGAAAAGCCCACGGCCACACCGCTAAGCCCCGCCATCCGAGACGCCAAAGCGCTGCGCGGCGTGCTGCTCAAAAACCAAGCCCGCTATATGCGCGGGGCGCGCGAGCTGCCGGCTGAGCTCTTGGCCGAAGATGAAGAGCTGTCGCCCTGGGAGCGCTCTCCGTCGGGCGCCTGAGGTCTTCCAGGCAGACGCGGCGGGATCGAGCGGCGCAGGCGCTGCAGCTGACGCCACATGAGCGATCGCAGGACGACAAACAGCACCGGGTAGATCGCCGTCTTGAGGCCGATGCCGGATCGCCAGCCCGGGCCATAGATTGGCCGCACCGGCACGTCCACGACCCGCAGACCCGCGACGGAAAGCCGGGTCAAAAGATCGTTGGGGTAGCCATAGCGGGGATACAGGCGATCCAGGTCGATGGCGCGCAGTGCGCGCTGGGTCACGGCGGTGTAGCCGCACTGCGAGTCGAAGATCTGCCAGTAGCCCGACGCAGCGCGGCTGAGCAGCGATAAGACGACATTGCCCAGCAGGCGCAGGCGGGGCATGGTGTGCAGGATCTCGGCGTGGGCGAAGCGGTTGCCTTTGCTGTAGTCGGCGTCGCCGTCGACGATCGGGCGCAGCAGGGCCGGCAGATCGGCGGGATCCATCTGGCCATCGCCGGCCATCACCACCGCGACATCACAGCCGCGCTGCAGCGCCAGGCGATAGCCGCTGCTGATCGCGGCGCCAACACCGCGGTTGTGCGGGTGACGCAGGACGTGCAGGTTGGGACGCCCGCTGCTTCCCGCCCGCTCGGCGGTGGCATCGGCGCTGGCGTCATCGACCACGATCACCAGATCGACGTAGTCGGGGATCCCGGCAAGCGTCGCGGCGATGCGGTCGGCTTCGTTGTAGGCGGGGACAACGACAGCTAGGCGCAGCCCGTGATACACGGCTCTCCCTCGGCATCCGTCGGGGCTGGGGCGGCACCGGCGGCGACCGCGGTCTTTTGCACAAAGCCACGCGCGATCTGCCAGGCGACCCCGGCTAGCTGCGCGGACGATCGCGGACGCCCCCCATCGGGGCTGCCCGGCGGCAGGATTGGCGTCAAAAGCGCCAGAAGCTGGCCCTGCGGATCGAGCGCCGCAACGGCCAGACTGCCCGCCTCGCCGCCCCGCGCGAGCAGCGGTTCTAGGCAGCGCAGCAGAGCCGGCTGGAGATCGCGCAGCACGGCCGGCTGACCCCAACCCAGGCGTCGCGCTTGGTCGTCATCGAGCGAGAGCTGCGGCAGGTGACCGACGGCCGACAGCAGCCCGTGCGGCACGGCCAGGCGGACATCGTCCGGCGCCACTGCGCCCTGCAGATCGAAGGCACCAACGCGCAGCCGACGCAGCGACGACAGGTGCGCTCCGACGCCCAGCGCCTCGCCGAGATCGCGGGCCAGCGAGCGAATATACGTCCCCTTGCCGCAGCGCACGCGAAACACCACCTCGGGCAGGGCATCATCTGGTGTCACCGGCCCGCTGCGATCGCTCGGTAGGGCCGCGGGGCGAAACTCTTCGACGACGATCTCGTCGATGCGTACCGGGCGCACCTTGGCCGCGGTGGCTTCGTCGATGCTCTGGCCCGGCGCGGGCTCGTCGGTCGGCGCCGACTCGGTCGGCTGGGAGCGGGCCTTGCGCGCTTTGTCGTACAGGCGCTGGCCATCGATCTTCAGGGCCGAAAAGCGCGGCGGGCGCTGCTGCACCCAACCAACCATGCCGGCCAGCACTTGCCGAACCTGCATCTCGTCGATCGCGGCGAGCCGACTGGCGTCCGCCGCCGCGAGTACGCAGGCCTGCGGATCGGCATCGTCTGTATCCGTGGTAATGCCTAACCGCGCCGTCGCCCGGTATTCCTTGTCGGCGTCCATCAGATAGGGCACGAGCTTGGTCGCTTCGCCCAGGCACAGGACAAGGACGCCGGTGGCCAACGGATCCAGCGTGCCGGCGTGGCCAATCCGGCGCTGGCCGGTCAGTCGTCGCACCTGGGCCACGACATCGAACGAGGTCTTGTAAAGCGGCTTGTCGATTACCAGGACGGCATCGTTTAGGGGGGACCGTAGGGTCATCTGGTCTGTCGCTGATCGGGCTGTGGTCGGTTGCGGAGCGGTGACTGGGCTGGCGTGGGTAGCCACCCGTCGGGGCTAGTCGGTAAACAGCAGCTTGAGGAGGGCGTAGGCCGCGGCCAGCACGATGAGCATGGCCAGCGAGATCCACTCCAGCGGTAGGCGATCGGCCAGCCGCTTGCGCCCGAAGAAGCGCCCGCGAGAGCGACGGTGGATCAGGTCGGGCACCGACTTGCTGAGATCGTTTTTGGGCGACACGCTCGACAGGCCCGAGAGCAGGGCGCGCGAGGCGAGCTCTTCATCGTCATCGCCGGCCGGCTCACGCTCGCTCGCCGCGGTGGGCGGAGCGACGTCGGTCTCGTGGGTCTCGGCGGGCGCGCGCGACGAGCCCACCTCGGCGGCGGGGCCTTCGCTCTTGTCGTCTGGGGCTTTATTGGCTGACTCGCTCAACAGGTCCTCCGGCGACTCACTTGCTGTGCTTGGCGATCTCGGCTTTTAGGAACAGGCGGGCGCGGTGCAGCCGCGACTTGACCGTTCCTTCCGCGAGGCCGGTGATCTCGACGATCTCTTCGTACGACAGCGACTCGACGTCGCGCAGCAAGAGCAGCGTGCGGTGATCTTCATCCAGCTTGCTGATGGCGCGGGCCACGATGCTCTCAAGCTGCGCTCCGGCCAGCGCCTCGTCGGGGCGGGCGTCGGCTTGGCCGAGCGTGCTGTGACTGGTCTTGCCGCCCCCGTCCTGCGCGTCGCGGAACATCGCCCGCTCGGCGGCCTCGTCAAGCTCCGAGGTCGCGCGGTGGGCCCGACGGCGCAGGTACTTGATGCGGTTTTTGCTGTGGTTGATGGCGATGCGATAAAGCCACGTCCCCAGGCGCGAGTCGCCGCGGAAGCTGTCGATCGACTTAAACAGCGTGACGAAGACTTCCTGCGCCACGTCCTGCGCTTCCTCGCGACTGCCGAGCATGCGGTAGAGCAGGCCGAAGATCTTGTCCTGATACGTGCGCACGCACTCGACGAAGGCGCGCTCGTCCCGCTGTTGCAGGCGGCGGACTAGCTCTTCCTCGCGTCGATCGTCCATGCGCAGATAAGGGGTGGGGGGAGTCGGCGCGGCCTAGTTGCGCAGGATGCGCAGGCCGATGAGCAGGACGGTCTCGGCCCCGGCGTTTACGCCCTGCCGCAGCGAAAAGTCGAGACCGAAGTTGTGCTCCAGGTTGTAGTAGCCGACGCCGCCGGTGAGGTGGTGCGCCGACAGCGGGCTCTCGAACTGGTAGCCCAGGCGCAGCGGAATCTTGCTCAGGAGGATGTATTCCAGGCCCCCACCGAGGCGATACGAAAGCTCAGGCTCAGAGGTGGCACACAGGCTGTCGGCAAGCATGGGATTTCCCGCCGCGCTCTGACTGGGCTGCGCCTCCAAAGTACAGCGCTGGGCGGAGGTAAAGTCTATCACAGCGTCGAAGGCCAGCGTCAGGCGCTCGCCATAGCGATAGCCCAGGCCCAGACCCAGGCGGGTGGGAAGCTCGAAGCCGTGGCCCCATAGGTTGTGGCCGACCACGCCTAGGTAAAGCTCGTCGATGATGCGCAGCGTTGCGCCCAGATCGAAGGTCACGACGTGGTTGATGCTGCCCAGATCGACGACGCGATCGCCGTCGATGTTCGGCGTGACATAGGTGTAGTCGGGGGGAAGCTGCTGCGCCGTTGGCGTCGAGCGCAGCGTGTAGTAGGCGTACTTCAGCGTGCCGCCCAGCGCGAAGCGCGAAAACAGCGGGATGGCGATTACCGTCCCGGCCTCGCTGCCGGTGCGCACGATGCTGGCGCCATCGACGGAGACGACTCGGCGCAGCGTGCCGCCTTCGGGCGCGGTGTACTCGCCCAGGCGGTAGGCGTAGTGCGGCGTCTCGTACACGAAGTTGTAGTAAAGGCCGAGAGCGAAGTAGGGGTTGGTCAGCGAGTCGGCCGTCGAGGCGTGCAGGAAGTGCCCCATCGACTGCACCCGCAGGCTGTAAAACCCCGTCGCGGAGAACTGCTTGGTGGTGGCGATGCCGGCGGGGTTTAAAAGCAGGCCCTCGGCGCCACTTGGCAGGCCGCGCAGGCTGCCGCCCATGGCCAGCGAGCGCACGCCACTCATCGGATCGGTGGCTTCGGCCGACCCTGCCGATAGCAAGATCGCCGCACCCACGGGAGCCCACGCACGTCGCAGCCACATGGCGCGCATCATATGCTAAGCGCCGGCGCGGTGCTGCAAATCCCTCTGGCTCAGCGCATCAGGTTGGCGCAGGCAATGGGGGCTGGCGCGCCGCCCTGAAGCTCGGGCGCCCCCACCACCTGGACCTGCGCGAGCACCGACTTCCCCGTCGCGCCCGGCTGGCAGTAGCTCGGCAGCAGCGTGCTGTGCCCCTGCAGTGTGCGATCGTACAGGGTGCGGGCACAGCCGCCGCGCACGGGGACCTCCAGCGCGCCGATCTGGCCGCTTGGCAGCACGGGGCCGTTGATGCAGACGCTGTACTGACAGTCCGAGCCGACGCGAAAGATGCGCAGCGTCACTGGGTTGGGTAGGCGACCGCCGCTGTTCTTGATGGTGATCGGAATCTCGGCCGCACCGGGCTGACCGCTCGCCTGCTTGAAGCCCCAGCGTACCGTGCCCAGCGTCAGGGTCAGCACCGGCGGACCGTTGCCACACTCGGGATCGCCCAGGCTCAGCGTCGCGATGCCGGTTGCGCTAGCGCTGCCGGCCTCCGCCTTGACCTGCACGCCGTAGCTGCCCGGTTCCTCTAGCTGGCCGGGGCTGGGCGAAAGCGTCAGGGTGGCGGTGCCGCTGGCTGCGGCGGGCAGCGTGGCCGGGGTCAGCGTCACCTGCCGACCCGTGTTGTGCTGCGGTACCAGCGTCACCGGCTGCGCCACGCCGGTCTGCGTGACCTGCACCGTATAGCTGACCGGCGCGCCGATCAGCCCAGCCTGGTTCGGCGGCAGCAGCTTCACAGCCAAAAAGTGCTGCATCGCGATCGGCTTGCCCACCGGCGAGGCAGGCTTGGCCGCCATCGACTTGGGGCGTCCGATGACATCGACCTGCGCCCGCAGAGGCCGCAGCCCCACCCCAAAGCCGAGCAGCGCCAGCGCCACCCCCAGCCCCGCTCGCCATGAACCAAGTACCTGCATCGCCTGTCCTCTGGAGAAAGTCTCTCCCCGCTACCGTATCGCGCCGCTTCCCCGAGGCACAAGCCCCGACCTTTTCTGCGAGGCAGCGGCTACCAGGGGTGCGGGCGTCCGTCGTAGTTCAGGAAGTGGCCGTTTTCGGCGGGGGTCAGGCGGTCGAAGAGCACGCGCAGGTTGCGCACCGCATCTGGCACGGCCAGCGGCGCGCTAGGGCCGCCCATGTCGGTCTGCACCCAGCCGGGATGTACGACGACGGCGGTGATGTCGGGCGCCTCGTGCGCGATGCAGCGCGTGTACATGTTGAGCGCGGCCTTGCTAGCGGCATAAAGCGGCGATCGGCCGTGCGTGTTCCAGGTGAACGAGCCGACCTGCGAGCTAAGGTGCACAAGGCGCGGCCGGACGCCCCCGCGCAGCAGGCCCAGGAAGGCCTGTCCGATCAGCACTGGCGCGACGGCATTGGTATGCAGGGTGTCGAGCATCACCTGGCGCGAATAGCTGCCCAGGCTCAGCCCGCGCTGGTTCATGCCGGCGTTGTTGATGACCATATCGAGCGCTTCGGTCTGAGCGCGCACCGTCGCCACGGCCGCGGCTAGCTGCTCTTCGCTGGTGACTTCCAGGGTCAGCAGCGACAGGCTCTGCGGATGGCTCTCGGCGAGGCGTAGAAGCTCGCCCGCGTTGGGGTTACGCGCGGCGGCGAAGACCCGGGCTCCCTCGGCGACGTACTGCCGAACAAGCTCAAGGCCCAGGCCGCGACTGGCTCCAGTGATGAAGATGCGTGGGGTCATGAGCACTCTCCTACCTGAGCCACGGGCGAGGGCAAGTTTCTCGGGTTTTTGGTGTCCGCCGGGCCGAAGGCCGAGCCGGCTGACCGTGACGGCCCACATTGACGGCCTGCCGCTGGCTGAGAAACACTAAGCACCATGCCAAAAAGCATGCGAGTACGCGGACCTTGGGGGGGGAGCCTCTCCGCAGGTCTTTGCACCCTGGCTTTGGGCTCGACCCTGGCCCTTTTGTCCGGCTGCAAGAGCGGTCCCGAGATCCAGGCAGCAACCGGCGCTGAGCAGACCGCGATCGGCACTGCCGTGGCGACCATCAATCGCGAAGCCCAGAGCGTGCGGCCGCTGTGTCAGAGCCGCTTCGCTCTCGACTTTCTGCAGGCCGCGCCCCAGCTTCCCGGCGTCGTGCCGCGCCGCGTCGGCGAGGTCAGCGCCGACGAGTGGGTCTATTACTACGGCCCGCAGCCGGGGCCGCACAGCTCGCCGGTGGCCTTCGCGCACCTCTTGGATCTCGTCGCGCAGGACGGCAACGAGCGCAGCGCGCTGATTGGCCGGCGCCTGCTGGATCTGACGGGTCAGGGCATCGGCACGACGCGACTTTTGGCCGGGGCCGGGGCCGATTCGACCGCGGTCCTGAGCGATCCGCAGAGCCGGCTCCTTTACGGGCAGCCCGGGGATCAGGGGCCGGTGCCGGTCTATGGTCGCGACGTGGCGGGCCGCGTCAGCCTGGTCTTTGCCGCCTCGCCGTCGGATCCCAGCAGCCTGGCCTCCGTCGGAGGTGGCTATGATTTCGTGTTTATCCGCTCGCTGCTCAAGCGCGGACTTATCCACCCCAGCCCGCCGCAGCCGGCTCAGCTGTCCCTCGGGCTCAGCGACGAGGACTACCTGCGTCGCTTGGCTTCGCTGCTCAAGCCGGGGGGGCGCCTCTTGGTCTACAACCTGTGCCCTGCGCCGGCGCCCGCTGGCCAGCCAGAAAAGCCCGAGGCCGACTGCCGCAACCCCTTTCCACAGGCCGCCTGGCAGGGCGCCGGCTTCCGCGTCCGCGACTACGATCGCAGCGACACCCCAGCGGCGCGCAGCCTGGGCCGGGCGCTCGGCTGGGATCGTCCGGACCTCGGCGCGCGGGCGATGGACCTTGAAAGCAACCTCTTTGCGCTCTACACGCTCGTCGAGCGATCGTAGGGTTCGGCGACGAGATCCTTAGGCGGACATCGCGCTTGACGCCGCATCCGCGGCCAGCGCAAAGTCCCAAGTATACGGAGGGAAGTGATGCGAACTGTGCTGATTGGGGGCCTTCTAACTGTCGCCTGCTTGCTGGGCAGCGGCTGCAACAAGTACGAAGACAAGGCGGTCGAGACCGTGCGCCAATACCGCGGCGACCTGCAGACCTGTGTCGATGCCGCTTTCGGCCGCAACCCGGCCCTCAAGGGCGAGCTAGAGCTCGGTTTTGAGGTCGCGCCCGACGGAAGAGTGACCCGCTTCGCCGTGCTCAAGAACGACAGCGGCGACTCGCTTCTGGGCGACTGCATCCAGACCAAGGCGCCGAACTGGGCCTTCCCGGCCCCGCCCAGCGGCAAGGTCGAGCAGTTCAAGTACAAGATGAACGTAAAGAGGTAAGCTGCGCCCTGCTATGAGCCCTGCCACCTCTCCTTCGACTTCTCCCACCCCTGAAAAATCTGGCGACAAATCGGGCGACGAAAAGCCCGGCTTTGACCACGTGCTCGATCGCTTGCGACAGATCGTCGCTCGTCTAGAGCAGGGCAACCTGCCGCTGGAACAGGCGCTGCACTCGTTTGAAGAGGGCGTGGCCCTGTCTCGCTCGGCTAGCGCCATCCTCGACGCCGCTGAGCTACGCGTCGAAGCCCTGGTGCGCGGCGAGGACGGGGGCGATGTCGTAAAGCCGATCCCGGCGAGTAGCCTGCCCGGTGGGTCCACGCCGTAAGCCGTAACGCCTCGCTTTCACCTCGCGCCCTCCTCCCCGCACAGGGAACTCGACATGATCGCCCGATACACTCGGCCCAAGCTGGCCGCGCTGTGGAGTGAAGCCCGCAAGCTGCAGACCATGCTCGATGTCGAGCTAGCTGCCTGCGAGGCGCTGGAAGCCGCCGCGCAAAGTCCCATCCCGGCCGGCACCACCTTGGCGCTGCGACAGCGTGTTCGGGAGAGCCCGCCCCTCGATCCGGCGCGCATCGCCGCCATCGAAGAGCAGACCCAGCACGACGTCCTCGCCTTCCTCATTCACGTTGAAGAGCGCCTCGGCGCCGAGGCCCGCTACCTGCACTTCGGCCTGACCTCGTCCGACATCCTCGACACCACGACGGCGATCCTGCTGTGCGCGGCCATCGACGAGATCCTCGCTGGGCTCGACGAAGGACTGCTGCCGGCCCTCGCCAACCAGGCGCGGACGCATGCCCACAGCCCGATGATCGGTCGCTCGCACGGCATGCACGCCGAGCCGATCACCGCCGGCATTTTCTTCGCCGGCACCTATGCCGAGCTGCGCCGCGGCAGCCAGCGCCTGCGTCGCGCCCGGGGCACCGTCGCGGTCGGCAAGCTCGCCGGGGCCGTCGGGGTCTATGGCTCGGGCCAGATGTCGCCCGCCGTCGAGACCGCCGCCTTAGCCAGCCTGGGCCTGGCGCCCGAGACGATCGCCACCCAGGTCGTCGCTCGCGATCGCCACGCCGAGCTCTTGCAGGCCCTGACCCTGATCGCCGCCGCCATCGAGCGCCTGGCCCTGAACCTGCGCCACCTACAGCGCAGCGAGGTCGGCGAGCTAGAAGAAGCCTTCGCCCGCGGTCAGGGCGGAAGCTCGGCCATGCCGCACAAGAAGAACCCCATCTCGGCTGAGAACCTGTGCGGTCTGTCGCGCCTGCTGCGCGCTCAGTGCAGTGCCGCCGTGGAAAACATTCCGCTGTGGCACGAGCGCGACATCTCGCACTCCTCCGTCGAGCGCGTCATCCTGCCAGATGCCACGACGCTCCTCGACTACATGGTGGCGCGAACCACCCGGCTGGTCTCGGGCCTCGGTCTGCGTCCCGCCCGCATGGCCGCCAACCTGGCGCAAGGCGGCGGGCTCTACGCGTCCGAAAAAGTGATGCTGGCGCTGGTCCAGTCGGGCCTCGCGCGCCGCGCCGCGTACGAGCGCGTGCAGGGCCATGCGCTGCGCCAAGGACAAGAAAACGCCGAGCTTGTCCACCTGCCGAGTGCGACCGGCGATCCGCCTTTTTTCACCCGCCTTGCCGCCGATCCCGAGATCACCGCTCGCCTCTCGCCCGAGACCCTCCGCGCCTGCTTCGATCTGTCGCATCACCTGCGCCACATCGACGCCATGATCGACCGCGCCCTGCGGGGCTAGCCGGTGTTTACATATTCCGCCGCACGGACTCCCCAGCTCTCAGTTTGCCTAAAAAAGCTTGAGCTGCGGTGGCTTGGGCTTGCGCGGGGTGGGGGCCTGCAGGTGCAGGAGGCCTTCGGGAAGCTCGGCGAAAAAGGGCGAGCGGGGGCGCGGCCCGGCGTGGCTGAGCCACAGCAGATCTTGCGCCCGTGTCATGCCGACGTAGAGCAGGCGGCGCTCCTCGGCAAGCTCGGTCGCGCTGCGATCGATACCGGGCAGCAGATCGGCTTCGCAGCCGCACAGGAAGACGACCGGAAACTCTAGGCCCTTGCTGCCGTGCAGGGTCAGGACGGCGACCCGCTGCAAGCGCGCGTCCCACTCGTCGGACTCGTGGGCTTCTCCGATGTCGTCGCGGGCGCCCTCCTCGGCCAGGTCTCTGGCTTGGCCCAGCGCCGCGCGCTGCTCGCCGTCTAGCTGATTGGGCAGAGCCGGGCACGACGTCAGCGCACGGGCGAGCGGCGTCTCGTTTTCTGAAGCGGGGTCGGCCCCCAGCGGGCGGGCGCGACGCGGGCGCAGGATGGGGATGCCTTCTCGCTCCAGGGCCGCGGCGAGCTCGTCGGCGCGGGCAACGGTGCGGGTCAGCACCGCGATGTCAGAAAAGCCCACCTGGCCACTCGCCCAGGCCGCGGCTCGGCCCTGATCGTGCGAGGTCAGGCTGGTTCCACCGACCAGCCGTTCGATCTGACGCGCCACGGCGATCGCCTCGGCGAGCGGACTGCTGCAGGCCTGCACTTCGATGGGCGCACCCGCTTTACGGGTCGCCTGCGCCGTCGGCCCCGGCGGAAGCCCACTTCCGGGTGGCGCTGGCGAGTGCGCGATGAGTGCGCTGGCGGCCTGCACCAGCCGCTCTTGCGAGCGAAAGTTTTCCCGCAGATAGAACACCTGGGCACCGGGAAAGTCAGCCGGGAAGGCATAGAAGTGATCGAGGCTGGCGCCGCGAAAGGCATAGATCGACTGATCCGGATCACCGATCGCAAAAACTGCCGCGCCGTTGGCCGAAAGCGCGCAGAAGAGCTCGCGCTGCACGCCGCTTACGTCCTGATATTCATCAATGTGGACAAAGCGATAGGGCGCGACGGGAAGGCCAGCCTGCTGACGCGCCTGCAGCTCGGCCGTGGTGCGCAGCAAAAGATCGTCGAGATCGATCAGCGACAGCGCGGCCAGCCAGTCGCCGTAGGCCGAAGCGGCGGGGGCCAGCCAGGTCGCCTCGTCGCGCGGATCGGCCTCGAGCGCTGGCTCGGGCGGGCGCTGATCGGGGTCGGGCGGCAGGGCGCCGGCTGTCGGCACGTGCCCGATGCGGCACAGGCTCTGCAACGCACTTGCCCCCTCGCCTTTGGCCAGACTCAGCGCGGCAGAGAGTCGGCGGATGCGGCGCACGAGCGTCGTCGTACTGACCGGCTGGCCCCGCGCTGTCAGCGATTGATGACGCAGGATGTGGGTTAGGATCGCCTGTCGCTGCCCATCGCTGATCAAGCGCACGCCAGCCGTCAGCGGCAGTAGGTGCAGGCACAGCTGATGGAATGTGCCGACCGTGATCCCGGCTGCGCGCTCGCCCAGTCGCTGCCCCAAGCGCTCGCGCAGCTCGGACGCCGCCTTGCGGGTGAACGTAATGGCGCAGAGCTCGTCAGGGCGCGCGATGCCGCCTTCGACTAGATGGGCCAGTCGAGCGATCAGCGTGCGCGTCTTGCCCGAGCCCGGTCCGGCGATGACCAGCGCCGGCGCTGTGATGCACAGGGCTGCCTGTTCCTGCGCCAGCGTCAGCTCGGGAAGGACGCGCTGCGGCGCGGGAGGACGGGGCGCCAGAGGAGGCGGTGGATCGCGCGGGAACAGCAGGCCGGTGCTCATGCAAACAGCGCCATCTGCTCGTCGCGGCCCCGGCGTGGAGAGCTGCGCTCGCTGGGCTCGAAGATGCGGATGCGACCGTACTCGCCATCGTAGCCAGCGGCGATCTGCAGCTCACCCGCTCGCACCCGCCGGATCGCTTCGGCCAGAAGCTCACCGCCGGCCCGTCGCAGCTCAGCGGCATCGGCGTGGCGCAGAATGAACATGTCATTGCCCAGCTGATCGAGCAGCTTGAAGTACAGCCGCTGCGCGCTGTCGGCAGCGACGCCCACCCCCAGCACCTCAGCAACGATCTCGGGCAGCGGCACCAGGCTGGTAAATGGTCGCGCACGCGACGGCTTTGCTCCGGCGGCCACCTCGGCTTCGCTGCGATCGGCCAGATCTTCGACGCGCGACAGCACGCCAATGGTGACCGGCTGATTACAGCCTGGGCAGCGACCCGATCGCGCGGCGCGCTCTTGCGGCGTTAGGCGGGCCTGGCAGGCGCGATGGCCGTCGAGGTGATACTTGCCCTCTTCCGGGAAGAACTCGACGGTGCCCAGGAACTGATCGGCTGGGCAGTGCTCTAGCGCATACCGCAGGTGATCGAACGAGGGCTGGATCGCAAGCAGGTTCATCTCGCGTCCCAGCTTCTGCGCCGAGTGCGCATCCGAGTTCGAGATCAGCGTGAAGCGATCGAGCTGCGAGAGTCGCCAGTTCATCGCCGGATCGGAAGACAGCCCGGTCTCTAGCGCGAAGATGTGCGAGGTCAGATCGCCGAAGCAGTCTTCGATGCGATCGAAGCCCGACTGCGATCCAAACAGCGAAAAGTGCGGCGTCCAGATGTGGGCCGGGATTAGGCAAGCACGTCCCGCCACTTCGCTCTGGGCATCGACCTGCAGGATCAGCTCCAGAAAGTCGCGGCAGGGCAGGCCAAAGATCGGTCGTCCGTCGGCAGTCAGGTTACAGCCGAGGGCCGCGAGCCGCGTGCACAGCCGCTCGACAAGATCCAGCTCGGGAGCGAGCACGAGGTTGTGCACTTTGCGCAGCGCGCCGTCTTTTTTGTAGATGTGCGAGGTCTCCGCCGTCAGCACGAAGCGCACGGGGGCGCGGCAGGCGCGCGGGATCTCGCGATCCAGCGACTCGCGCAGCTCGGGGCGCAGCTCGAAAAAGCCGGGCTCCGCGGCGATCGGCTGCAGCTGTTCGTGCAGCTCGGCGCGCCAGCCGGGATGCGTAAAGTCGCCGGTCCCGACGATGCCGATGCCCTTGCGCTGCGCCCACTGATACAGCTGCCCAAGGTTGAGATCGCGGCTAGTCGCGCGGCTGAAGCGCGAGTGAATGTGCAGATCGCAGGTGAGTTCCATCGCCGCGACCGTAGAGAGGCCAGAGAGCCGCCTCAAGCGCAAACGCGCATGAGATCGCTACGATTCTGCGTCGGTGGCGAGGTCAGCAGCAGGAGGCCCTGCGGGCGGGCTGAGGGCTAGAGCGCGAGCTTGATCGGGCGCTTGAGCACGGAAGAGAGCGTGCTCTCTAGCGTGGTGATGAGCTCTTCATCGTGGCCGTGGGCTGTCGTGTGCCAGGTGGTGTCTCCACTAGCACCAGTGCGGGGATCGAAGTGCCAGGCGCGGCGCTGCGCCGACATCCAGATTTGTCGCGCGGCGCGGTGGCGGTTGATCACGATCTTGCAGCTCTGCGGGGTCTCGGCAAACAGCGTGATGTTGAGCACGTCGCCGGCCTTTTCGGCTTCTAGCTCGTCGGGATCGTAGGAGATCAGCGCGCGCTCCAAGCGCTTCAACTGACGCTCGGCGAGCTGATCGAAGGCGTGATCCTCTTGCTCTCGCGGATTCATGCGCAGAAGGTACCGCTAGCTGCGGCGCCTGCGAACGGAAATGTAGCGGGGAAGCGGGGCTTAGAAGCGGAGACCGATGCTGCCACCGATCGAAAACTGACTATACGAGAGATCTTTTGGGCAGATCTTCGACATCGTGCGGTTGTCGGTGCGACAGGCCGCAGCGGCGCCACTCGGGGTGCCACCAAGGTCAGCGCCCGTCGGCAGCGTGTTGATGTTGTAGGCGTTGTCTTCGCCGGCGCCCCAGTACGAGAAGTAGCCGGTGATCGAAACGATGGCGTAGTGCACGTTCAAGCCGGCGAACACGCGCCAGCGGAAGATGTCGGGCTGGGTCGGGAAGGTGATCTTTTGGCTGAGCGCGTTCGGCAGACCGGCCGGCGTGTTGAAGCTGGGATCGCCGCGATACAGGTCGAAGGTCGGCGCAACGTCGATGACCTGACTGCGGACGATGTTCCACACCGCGCCGCCGCCGAGGTACGGCTCGAAGGTCATCGTACCCTTGGCGCCGAAGGCCTTGGACATGATGCCTTCGACGGTGATCAGCGTCATATCGATCTGCGGCGCACCAGCGATGCGGGTCACGGTGGCGCGAGCCGCGATCGAAGGAATCGGGATGTCGTGATAGCCCTCGTGCAGCGCGAACTTCAGATAGCCGTTGAGGCCAAAGACGCTCGACTGCACCAGGTTCGACGCGCCGAAGCCGACTTCCAGCGAGGGGAAGAACGGCAGCGGCAGGAACCACACGCCCTTGCGCAGCATGATCGAGGCCACCGGCAGATACTGGCCGCTGACGTGGCGTACGCCGGCCAGCGCGTTCGTGCCGTTGGGCTGCTTGTAGCCGCTCCAGTAGGCGTTGTTGACCGAGATCGAGGTCGCGTTGACGTCGAACGAGAAGTGGAAGCCCGAAAAGCCGGTGGTATCCGCCGGCTCCATGGCGGGTACCGCCATCACCGCGCCAAGCTCGGACAAGAGCGAGCGATACATACTCTGCTCGCGCAGGTTCGGGTCGCTGCGGCGGTTGTTGGGATCGGGGTCGCCGGGATTGCGCGGAGCGATCAAGCACTCAAGCGCCAGATCATTGGAAACATCCAAGGTCTGGTCGGAGCAGGCTGCCTGCGCGGTGCCCACTGAGCCCAAGACGCCCAAGCCCAAGGCCATAGCGGGGACTAGGGTTCGGGTCAGATCCCGACCGCTCTGCCAAAGACTGTCCACCCCTGTAGCCCATGACGATCGAAAGAGATTACGCATGCTCGAAAATCAGTGTACGTCGGGCAAATTTCTCGTGTCAATCGTCGGGATGGCGGCTGCTTTCAGCATGGCTGCCGCGGCACACGTCACTACATTTCCGCGCGGGGTTTTTCGGCTCCGATGTACGGCCGTGTAGACGCAGGAAGAGTCAGAAAGGGAGGCAGAGGAGAGAGGCGGAGGCGCGAGTTGGAGGCGAGAGAGGCGGAGGCCCGACAGGCGAGGCGAGGCGAGGCGAGGCGAGGCGGGGCGCTAGGTGAAGTGCTTGCGCAGACGGCTGGCGGCCTCGGTGAGCGCCGCATCGTCTTTGGCGAAGCAGAAGCGCAGCAAGGTGTCGCCGATCGCGTCGCGATAGAAGCTGGTGCCGGCGATCGCCGCGATGCCGACTTCATCGAGGAGCTTATAGGCCGCCTCGCGCGAGGTGGCGCAGCCCAGCTTGCGGCAGTCGGCGAGGACATAGTACGCGCCGGTCGGCACGTAAGGAGTGAGCCCGGCATCAGCCAGCGCACCACAGAGGATGTCGCGCTTCTTCTGATACATCGCCGACAGCTCTGCGAAGTACGAGGCCGGCATCGCCAGCCCAGACAGCGCGCCCAGCTGCAGCGGCGTTGGGGCGCACACATACAAGAGATCGTGCGCGACCGTGATGCGCTCCAGCGCGGCCGGCGGAGCCGTGAGGTATCCCACCCGCCAGCCGGTGATCGAAAAGGTCTTCGACAGGCCAGAGATGCTGACGCAGCGACCCCGCATGCCGGGCTGGCTAGCCAGGGGGACGTGCTTCATGCCGTCGAAGACGATGTGCTCGTAGATCTCATCGGTGAAGGCGATCAGGTCTTCGCTCTTGCACAGCTCAGCGAGCATCTCTTGTTCCAGCGCGGTCACCACCTTGCCGGAAGGATTTGATGGTGAGCAGACAACGATGCCGCGAGTGCGGTCGGTGATCGCCGCTTCAAGCTCGCTCTTGCCGATGCGCCAGTCGGGCGGTGACAGCGGCACGAGGACCGGCGTCAGCCCCAGGGCCAGGACGGTGTTGAGGTGATACGAGTAGAACGGCTCGAACAGGATGATCTCATCGCCGGGCTGGCACAGTGCCATCAGCGCGGCCGCAAAGCCGCCGGTGGCGCCACTTGTGATCAGCACTTCGCTCTCGGCCTCATAGCTGAGGCCATAGTCGCGCTGGATCTTCTGCGCCACCGCCTGTCGCAGCTCGGCGATGCCGGCCGGTGGGGCATAGATGGCCTTGTGCGCGCTGATCGCGGCGATGGCCCCTTCGGCGACCAGGGTCGGGGTCGGCAGATCGCAGACTCCTTGGCCTAGGTTGATGCCGCCTCTGGCTTGGCAGCGCAGGCTCATCGCTCGGATGTCTGATATAGCCAGCGCCGACAGACGTTCACCTATTCGCATAGCGAAGAAGGTAACACGGTCAGTCCCGCTGCGGGGTGGCGTTGTGTGCGACTCTGCCCATTCGGTCTGGCTGACTGCGTGGGCTGGCTGCGTGGGCTGCTTGTGTGGGCTGGTTGCGTGGGCTGCTTGCGCGGGTTTATTGCTGCCGCATCCCCGGCTGTGTACCGTGAGACATGCTTCGATACGGCTTGCCAGGCAGTGCACAGACAGGGCGCAGGCGACGATGGGGACTGGTTGGGCTGGCTCTCCTTGCCGGCGGGGCGGTGGGTCCGCTGCCGGTGCTCAGGGGCAACGGAGGCGGGCGCCTGGCGTGGGCTCAGCGATCAGAGCCGGTGGTCGCCGGACCCAAGAGCGTGCTGCCCTTTATCGAAGATGACTTTGCCGCTGCGCAGCGGCGAGCCGTCGAGAGTCATCGCCTGCTGTTCATCGATACCTGGGCGCCGTGGTGCCATACCTGCCTGTCGATGCGCAATCTGGTGTTCCCCGATGCCACCCTGCAGCCGCTTGCCGATCGCTTCGTCTACCTGTCGATCGATACCGAGCTGCCGCGCAATGCCGCGTTCGTTGAGCGCTTTCCAGTCCGCAGCCTGCCGATGATCTTGGTGCTGGATCCGGGGCGCGGCGATGCGGTGGTGGCGCGCTTCACCGGGGCGATGACCGCGCCCGAGCTGCGGGCTCGCTTGGAAGATCTGCTACGCACGCAGACCGCGAACGCCGAGGCGCTGCTGGTCCAGGCCGATGCGGCAGCCGCGGCCTCGGACACCGCGAAAGCAGCGCTGCTTTACGCACAAGCGGCGGCCAGCCAGAACAGCCCAGCCACGCTGCCGCGGGCCCGTCTGGGACAGATCCAAGCCCTGCGAGAGTCGGGCGACTATCGCGCCTGTGCCGAGCTGGCTGATCTGGCGCATGCCGATGTCGGGCGCAGCGCAGCGGCGACGGATTTTTTTTCCTACGGCGCCGACTGTGCCGGTCGCCTACCCGATGCCGATCTGCGTCAGCGGCTACGCCGTCAGCTGCGAAGCCACTTGGAAGCGGTAGTGCGCGATCCGCAAGCGCCGCTCTTGCCGGACGATCGCTCGGATGGCTACGGCACGTTGATCGATCTGGCCGATGGCCTGGGCGATAGCGCAGGGGGCGATCGCTATGCGGGAGAGCGTCTGAGCTTGCTCGAAGCCGCGGCGGCCCAGGCGAAGAATCCGATCGCTGCCGCGACCTACGACGCGCATCGCCTGGAATGTTATCGCCGTCTTAAGCGCTACGCGCCTGCTGAGTCGATGCTGCTCGCATCCGCGCGACAGATGCCGCACGACTACAATCCACCGGCCCGACTGGCCCGGCTGTACCTCGACATGGGTCGACTTGATGAGGGTCTTAAGTCGATCGATCGCGCGCTGTCCTTGGCCCAGGGGCCGCGCCGCGTGACCATGCTGGAGCTGCGGGCGAGCCTGCTGCAGGGGCTGGGGCAGATTCCAGCGGCTATCGAATCGCTGGAGACGGCGATTCAGCTCTTATCCACCAAGCCGGGCGCTGCGCCTTTGCTGAAGCGCGCATCGGAAGCGCGCATCGCCGGTCTGCGCAAGACGCAGGCCACGCTGCGTCAGGCCCAGAGCCCCGGCGGAGAGGCGCCGGCCGGCAAGCCCGCCCCGGCCAAGCCGGCCACCAAACCCGAGGCGGCGCGGTGACGCGGATCGCGGCGCTGCAGTTCAAGGCGCACAAGGATCAGCCAGCGGCTTCGTTGGCTGCGCTGTGTCAGCTGATCGACGAGGCCGCCGCCGCAGGAGCCGCGCTGGTTGTCTGTCCCGAGATGGCCTACACCGGCTACCTGTTCGAGAACGCCGCCGCCATCCTGCCGCACTGCGAGACCGCCCGCGGAGGCGCTTTTCCCAGGCTGAGCGAGCTCGCGGGGCGCCACGGCATCTATCTGGTCTGCGGCTATCCCGAGATCGAAGAGAGCCGCGAGCCACCGACCGCCCCGGGCGCGAGCTCTTTGCCGCCACGCCTGTTTAACTCGGCGCGCGTGCTGGGGCCCGATGGCTCGCTGCTTTGCAACTATCGCAAGCGGCTGCTGTTCACCGCCGACACCACCTGGGCGACGGAGGGCGACACGCCGTATCCCATCTTGCCAACTCCGTTTGGGGCCTTGACCGTCGGCATTTGCATGGACCTTAACGACGATCGCTTCACCGAATTTTTGGTGCAGCACAGCCCGCTCGTCGTTGCCTTCTGCACCAACTGGCTCGATCAGGGCAGCGATGTCCTGCCCTACTACCTCTATCGCCTGCGCGGCTTTGCCGGCGTCTTCGCGGCTGCTAACACCTACGGCGGCGAGACCAGCCCGGGCCATGCCCCCACCCGCTTCTGTGGTCGCTCGACGATCTTTTCGATGGCTGGTCCGGCGCCCGCTCCCGACGATCCGGCGGCGTCTACAGGCGCATCCGGCCGCATTCAAGTCACCGTTCACGGCCGCGCCACAAAGAGCGGTGATGCCGTCGTGCTAGTCGAGATCTAAGCCGCCTCCGGCCCTATCCCGCTTTCGGCGCGCGCAGGCTAGAGACCTCTTGGCTCTGGCTCATCAGCTCGTCGTCTTCGTCGGAGCCGGGGGAGGTGAAGCGACCGAGCAGGCTGTAGAGCGCGGGGATAAAGAACAAGGTGAAGAAGGTCGAGACGGTGAGGCCGCCGATGACGGCGCGGGCCAGCGGCAGGTTGGTCTCGCTGCCTTCACCGATGCCGAGCGCCATCGGTAGCAGGCCGACGATGGTCGCCACCGTGGTCATGAGGATCGGGCGCAGGCGAGTGCGGCCGGCTTCTACCGTGGCGGATTCCAGTCCGCTGCCGCGTCGGCGCAGCACGTTGGCATAGTCGACCAAGAGCACGCCGTTTGAGACCACGATGCCGACCATCATGATGATGCCCATGAAGCTGTTGACCGACAGCGTGGTGCCGGTGGCCCACAGCATGATCAGCACGCCGGCCAGCCCCAGCGGCACGCTGCACAGGATGATGAGCGGCGACAGCAGCGACTTAAACTGCGAGGCCAGCACCATGTACACGAGCACGATGGCGAGCAGCGCCGCCCAGGTCAGGCCCGCGAAGGCCTGCTGCTGCGCTTCTGCTTGACCGCCCACGCGCACCGAAAATCCGTCGGGGGGTGGTAGCTCGCTGATGACGGCTTGCACCGCGGCCGCGGCCTCGCCCAGGCTGCTGGTGGCGGCGATGTTGGCGGTGACATCGACGATGCGCTGCAGGTACTTGCGCGAGATCAGCACCGGGCCAGCGTTGCGCTCGATGCGCGCGACACTGCCCAGCGCGATCAGCGATCCCTGCGCCGATGCGGCAGCCGAGGCCGGCGTGGTCCCACGCAGGTAAAGCTCAGCCAGATCCGAGGTCTCGCTGCGGCCAGAGTCGTTGAGGCGGACGTTGATCGGATACTCGTTGCCGGTGCTCTGATCCAGGAAGCGAACCGGCGCGAACTGCGAGCTTCCGGTCATGCTGGCCAGCACCGTCTGCGCCACCTGCTCGACGGTGATGCCGCTGACCCCGGCCTTCTGGCGATCGACGATAAGGTCGAGCTGGGGATAGTTTTCTTCGCGCGTGATCTGGACGTCGGTGAGGACCGGACGACCGCTTCTGTCCTTCATCTGCGACAGGCGGGCTCGCAGCTGGCGGGCGTAGTCGGCTCCGGTTTCTAGGTCGTAGCCCAGGATCTCGACATCGATCGGCGCGGGAGCCCCAAAGTTGAGGATGCGCTTGACGATGCCGCCGGTGAAAAAGAAGGTCTGCACGCCGGCAAAGCCTTCACGCAGGGCGGTGCGTAGCTTGTCGGTGATCTGCTGATCCGCGATCGTGCGCTCGCTCCGCGGAGCGAGGTTGACCTGCACCGACCCCGAGTGCGGGCCGGTGGCCGCGGTGAACAGCGCCGTGCGCCCACCCGGCAGCCCCAGGTCCGAAGTCAGCGTGCGCAAAAGCGATCCCGTGCCGGTCTGCAGGTTCTTGTTCACCACCGCTTCGATGCGGGTTGCGACCTCTTCGGTGCGTTCGACGCGGGTGCCGATCGGGGTGCGCAGCGTGATCGAGATCTGGCTCTCATCGCTGGTCGGGAAAAACTCGCTGCCGATGCGGAAATACAGCGGCACGCAGGCGCCACACAGCGAAAGGATCAGCACGATGGTCAGCGCGCGATGGCGCAGCACCCAGCTCAGGGCGCGGGCATAGGCGTGATCCATTCCATCAAGGGCCGCCGCGATGCGCCCAAGCAGCCGCGATCCCGTCGAGACAGCCACGCCCGGCGAGCTAGCCGGCCCGTGTCCCTGGGCTTGAAGCAAGCGCAGGCAGAGCAGCGGGGTCACCGTGCGTGAGACGAAAAAGCTCATGATCAGCGCGAAGCTGATGGTCATGGCCAGCGGGATGAACAGGTAGCGGGCCACACCGGTCAGAAACAGCACCGGGAAAAAGACGATGATCGTCGTGATCGTCGAGACCAGGATCGGCATCGCCACCTCCTGCGCGGCATCCAGCACGGCGGCGGTGCGCGAGCGGCTGTGCGCGAGATGGCGGTGGATGTTTTCCAGCTCGACGATCGAGTCGTCGACCAGCCGCCCAACCCCCAGGGCCAAGCCGCCCAGCGTAAAGACGTTGAGCGTCTGCCCCGAGAAGTACAGCAGGATGAAGGTGGCGACGATCGACAGCGGAATCGCCACCGCGATGATGGCAGTGGCGCGCAGGCTGAGCAGGAAGATCAAGATGACCAGGATGGCCAGCGCTCCGCCCTGGAGGGCTTCGTGCTCTAGCGCCTTGATGGCGGCGCGGATGTAGGCCGACTGATCGAACGAGATCGAAAGCTGCACCGAAGGCGGCACCCCGCGCAGGTGCGGTAGAGCAGCGCGCACCGCATCGACGACCGAGATGGTGTTGGCGCTGGGCTGCTTGAGCACACGGATGTAGACGCCGCGCACGCCGTTTACGCGCACGATGTTCGCCTGCTCGGCGTTGGTGTCGCGCACCTCGGCGAGATCGGCGATGCGGACCGGCGGGCGCGCTTCGCCCCCCGGGCTCTGACTGGCCAGGACATCGCCGGGCGCGACGACGACATCGCGCAGATCGCGCGGGCTTGCGATCTGGGTGTTGGTAAACAGGTTGTAGTCGCGATCGCCGGCCCGCAGGTTGCCGCTGGGCAGGATGAGGTTGGTGCCCCGCACCGCGCGCACGACATCGAGCAGGGCCAGGCCGCGGCTGCGCAGCGCGCCGGGCTTCACATCGACCAGGATCTCGCGCTGCTGTCCGCCCCCGGGTGTTGCCGAGGCGACGCCGGCCAGGCGTTCGAGCTGCGGCTCGATGACGTTATAGGCCAGGTCGTAGAGCTGCCGCTCGTCGAGCGCGTCGCTCGACATGTTGACGTTTACGATAGGAATGTTCGTTATGTCGAATTGAAGAACATATGGCTGCGAGATGCCGGGCGGCAGGGTGTTGAGGATCTGCGCCACGCGCTGCTGCACTTCAAACTGCGCGTTGTCCAGGTTGGTGTCGTAGCTGAACCAGGCGCTGACGATCGATGCGCCCTGCTTCGAGGTGCTCTCGACCCGCTCGATACCGGGGGCAGCAGCGACGGCGCGCTCGATGGGGACGGTGATCGCCTTCTCGATGGCCTCAGGACTGGCGCCGGTGTAGAAGGTCACGACGCGCACCACCGGGATGGTGATGTTGGGAAACAGATCGACCGAGAGTCGCCCCAGGGCCTGCAAGCCCAGGACGATGGTCATCAAAGACAGCATCAGGATCAGGATGGGATTGCGCAGCGCCAGCCTAGTGAGCCACATGGGCACCTCCCGGGGGCGGGGTCGGCGTCGGCGCGGCGGGCTTGCTTTCGCCTCCTGGCTTGGTGCCGGAATAGACGTTGACGCCCTCGACTGGACGGACCTCCATGCCCTCGGTGACGACGTCGGCCCCGGCGGTGATGACGCGATCGGTGTCGGCTAGGCCGGCGCGGATCTCAAGCCACGTGCCGCCGTCGTAGCCCAGGCTGACCGGGCGCTTGCGGACGCGATTCTGCGCATCGACCAGGTACACGAAGCGCGACTTGCCGGGGGTTGCATCGGCGGGCGGGGTAGGGTTCGCTGCGCCGGCTGGTTCGGACTCGCTCTCGTCATCGGTTACGCTGCCGCTCTTGCCCAAGATCGCCGCCTCGGGCAGGACCAGGGTCTGGGGATGTAGTGCGACCTGCAGCGCCGCCCGGCCGTACATGCCGGGGCGCAGCTTGCCCTCGGGGTTGTCGAGGTGCAGCTCGACATCGAGGGTGCGCGTGACCGGATCGAAGCCAGGGGCCATGCGGACGATCTGGGCGGGGTAGGTCTCGCCCGGGCGAGCATCCAGGCGCACGACCGCGCTCTGCCCGATCTGCAGGTTTTGCGAGTCGCGCTCGCGCACCGGCATCAGCACCTTCAGGCGATCGATGCGCGCAACCGAGAGCAGAGTCGGACTGCTGGGGCCGACGAGGGCTCCGGGATCGAGCCGTCGGCTCATCACCACGCCGTCGATCGGCGAATCGATGCGGGTCTCGCCCAAGCGCGTGGCGATGGCGGCCAGCTGGGCTTGCGCTGCGGCCTCCTGGGCCTCGGCTTGGCTGAGCGCAGTGCGGCTCTGCTCGACCTCTTGCATCGACACCACGCCGCTTGGCGCCAGCTCGCCGAGGCGACCGCGGTTCGAGCGCGCCAGGGTCAGCGCCGCCTGTGCCTGGGTCAGCGTGCTCTGCGCCGAGCGCAGCTGATCCGGCAGATCGCTGGGCCGCACCAGCGCCACCAGCTGACCGCGCCGCACGCGATCGCCGCGCTCGACCAGCACGGCCGATAGATAGCCAAGCTGCTTGCTGCCGATGTCGACAAGCTGCAGCGGGCGCAGATCGATCGGTGCCTTGGCTTCGATCGGGACATCGCGACGCTGCGGCTTTTGGACGACGACCTGTGGGGGCGGTCGGGTCTTGGGGGCGGTCGCGCCGCCGCCGCTGCACGCAGGTAGCCAGGCAAGCGCGAACAGCACCGGGCGCAGCCGTCCGGCCCAGGGCACATCGCGCGGCATCAACCAATCGGTGAGCTTCATGGTGGGGTAGAGATGTCAGCCATCTGCGAGGGGGGGTCAAGAGCCAGGGCGCACCGGCCGCGAATTTCCCTGGGGGCGTTGCGCCTTGGCCCGATCTTCGATCCCCAAGTCCGGAATCTTACGTCGGCAGAGCGAGACCACGGGGAACCGCCCGCGCTCGTTCTCCGTAGATCGGGTTGGGCGGGCACTGCCCCGCGCTGGTGTCTGGGCTGGGCTCGCCCGCTTTTCACAGAGGGGACAAGAATGAAGGGAAGACTTTGCTTAAAGCGCTGGCGCAGCAGGCTGCCAGTCGCCGTGCTTGGGCTGGGACTCAGCCTGGGTGTGGCGTCCTGCAGCAACGGGCCACCTGCCCTGGGGGCGAACTTTACGCCAGCCGCCGCGACCACGGCCGGCGACTACACGCTGCCGCTCGACAGTGTGCCGACGAGCGATGGCAAGACGTTCTACTTCACGGCGATGAGCAACAACGGCAGCGACATGGGCGTGTATCGCGTCGATGCCGCTGGCGGGGCCGCGACCGCGGTGTTTGTCGGCGCGCCGCTTGTCTCGCCATTTGGCATCGCGATCAGCAGCGATGATGGCACGCTGTACATCGCTGACTCGGGCGCTGGGCACGATCCCAACGATCCGGCGGGCGACAGCAAGTCAGGTGCAGTGTTCAGCCTGCCGGTTGGCGGCGGCACACCCACCGCGCTGCCCGAGACGCAGGGCCTGCGGCCGCGCGGCGTTGAAGTGACGCGCCAGGACAACAACGACGTCGTGTGGTTCACCGGCACGGGCAGCGATGGACGGGCATCTGTCTTCAAGCTGGCCGGCGGGCTGCAGACGGTGGCGGCCGGCGATCCACTGACCGATCCGGGGGGCGTGGCGATCAGTCGCAGCGGTCAGGTCTACGTCACCAACACGGCGCAGGGCGATAGCGGCCTGTCGAGCGTCTATCAAGTTGACAGCGGCACGCCGACCGAGATCGCTTCCGGCATTCGCGTGGGCTATCCCGCCGGCATCACCACCAGCCAGGACGGCAAGACCCTGCTGGTCTCTGGCCAGGATGCGACGCTGGGCACCGCCGCTGTGTATCGCATCAACGTCGACACGCGCGAAGTCAGCAGCATCAACGCCGGGCTAGAGAACAACCCCGACGCCGGTGGCCTGCATCGCGCCAAGAACGCCGACGTCTTTTCGTGGTGCGGGGTCACCGTCGGGACCGGCGGTAGCGGCATCGTCTATCGCATCGAATTCAAATAGCTCAGCCAACGCCCTTTGCTTGGAGACAACGATGACTATGAAGAAAATTCTGACGAGTTCTTTGCTGGCGCTGTCGGCGCTGGCTGGCCTGGCCGCTAGTGCGCAGGCATCCAGCCACCGCGAGGCGCCGGCGATTTCTAACGACCCCGCAGCCGACAACACCGACGTTTGGGCCTGGGTCACGCCGACCAGCCACGCCAGCCTCAACGTCGTGCTCGGCTACAACCCGCTTGAAGAGCCGGCCGGCGGTCCCAACTTCCACGAGTTCTCGCCCGACGTGCTGTACGAGCTACACATCACCCGCGGCCCGAGCAGCCTGGCCGACGTCTACACCTACCAGTTCCAGTTCACCAAGACGCCGATCGCGCCGGTCGACGTTGCCAACAAGAGCGCCCCACCGGGCGGCGGCAAGGAATTCTTCAGCCAGCTCTCGGGGCAGAAGATGACCATGCGCGTCATCCGCATCGAAAACGGTCGCCCGACCACCATCGCCGATGCCGTGCCCGTCGCGCCGCCGCGCATCGGTCCGCGCACCTACTCCAACTTCCAGAAAGGCCAGGCGACCTCGGCGAACTATGATGACGCCTTCGCCGCGACCTTCATCAAGCCGACCAGCGAAGGTGGCAAGGTGTGGGCCGGTCCGCGCGATGACGGCTTCTATGTCGATCTCGGCGGCGTCTTCGACCTGGCGGGTCTGCGCATGAAGGGCACGGCCCAGGACGGCGTCGCCGGCTACAACGTGCACGCCATCGCCATCGAGATCCCCACCACCAAGCTGACCGCCAACGGGCAGGCTCCAACCAGCGGCGCCAGCGATGCACAGCTTCTGGGCGTCTGGGCCTCGGCCAGCCGTCGTCAGATCAGCATCCGCCTGCGCAACGGCCAGACCTTCAACTACGGACCGTGGGTGCAGGTGTCGCGCCTGGGTCTGCCGCTGATCAACGAAGCGGTCATCGGTCTGCAGGACAAGGATCGCTGGAACTACGATCGCCCCGCGCGTGAGTCGTACTACTTCCCGTACTTCTTAAACCCAGTGGTGGTGCGCGACGCCGAAGCGGTTGGCATCTACACCGCGCTGGGCGTTGACCCGACGCCGTTTAAGTACAACCGC
The DNA here is from genome assembly GCA_937952145.1 of uncultured Myxococcales bacterium. Taxonomy (GTDB): domain Bacteria; phylum Myxococcota_A; class Polyangia; order Palsa-1104; family JAEUJZ01; genus JAEUJZ01. The sequence goes on along the minus strand of CALFYE010000494.1, from coordinate 33,186 downwards.
ACCGACATCGTCGATGTCATCAACCTGAAGAACTTCCCGGCCGCCAACGCGCACAACGTGACGGCGACCGGCGACGTGATTCGCATCGACATGGGCCTGGATCCGGGCTTCCCCAACGGCCGCTCGCTGGTCGGCGCGCAGGCCAACCGCGAACAGGCGGACGTCACCGATGTGCTCTTGTCGCTGCTTCTGACCAAGGCGACGAGCGGCATCTCGGATGGCGTGGACTACAACGACAAGAACTTCCTGACGTCGATTCCATGGCTGCCGCTGCCGTGGCAGGGCTCGAACGAAGGCCACGGCAAGGCGACGCCGTAGCTTAGGCGCCAGGCCTTGGCTGTAGCCGTCTTGCGAGCAGCGGGTCACAAAGCCGGCTACACGCAAGCCTGGGTGGGGTGGGTCACACCACCTGCCCACCTCACCCAGCGACGGAGCCCTAGGGTGGAAAAGTTTTCGATGCAGCGATGCGTCGATGCATCGATCGAACGATGCGTTCAAGAATCGATGGCTTATAGGGGGCAAGCAGACGATGTGTGCGCGGCGATTTCAGCGGATGATTCACCGGGGGCTGGCGGTAGGTGCACTGTTTCTTGGGCTGGCTGGGCACAGCGGCTGTCAGCGCGCCGATGCCGTCACAGAACGGTCGGGCAAGGCGACGCGCAGCGAGCTAGAAGCAGCAGTGATTGCGGCGGCCGCCGAGGCTGCTTCGCGCTCGCCGTTCCTTTCGCCGCAGCTTGATCCGCAGCTTGCCGAGCGCATGGCGCTGATGCCGCCCAGTAAAGATCAGCCGACGCCGCTCGACACAGAGCTTGCCGCGCTGCAGGACAAGGCACGGCGCTTCCCGAACAAGCTGGAGAGCTGGGTGCTGCTGGGTCAGCTTTGGGTACGACGAGCCCGCGAGGCCGCCGAGCCGGGCTTCTATCGCAACGCCGATGCCTGTGCCGACATGGCGCTGCGCCTGCAAGCGGGCAGTCCGCTGGCGCTCAACCTGCGCGCCCTGGTGCTGATGAACGATCACCGCTTTGCCGATGCGCAAAAAGTGGCCGAGCAGATCCTGCGCCGCAACGACTTCGACCCCATGGCCTGGGGCACGCTGAGCGATGCGCTGCTAGAGACCGGGCAGATCGCCGCGGCGGAAGAAGCCGCGCAGCACATGATGGCGCTCAAGCCCAACCTGCCGTCGTACTCGCGGGCTTCTTATCTGCACTTTCTGCACGGGCGGGGCGCCGAAGCCAAAGAGGCGATCCGCCTGGCCATCGACGCAGCCCAGAGCCGGTCGGGAGATACCGAGACGCGGGCCTGGGCCATCGTGCAAGCTGCGTATCTGTTCTGGCACGAGAGCGACTACGAGGGCGCCGAGGCCGGCTTCGCCCTGGCCGAAAAGACGCTGCCGCAGTATCCGCCGGCGCTGGTCGGGCGAGCCCTGGTCGCGCTGTCGGGGGGACGGGCCGCGGCCGCCGTGCCGCTACTGTCGCGAGCTTATGATCTGTCGCCACTTGCCGAGACGCTGCTTTTGCTGGGCGATGCGCGGCGGTTGGCGGGTGATGCTGGCGGGGCCGCGACCGCGTACGCGCAGCTCGAAAAACAGGGCCGGCGCAGCGACCCGCGGACCTTGGCGTACTACTTCGCCAAGCGTGGCCAGCATCTCGATGTCGCCAAAGAGCTGATCGACGAAGAGCGTCGCGGTCGCGCCGATCCCTACACCTTGGATGTGCAGGCCTGGGTGCTGTTTCGCCTGGGGCAGGCGGCCGAAGCACGTCGCATCATCGACGGTCCGGGCCTGCTGGGTCTGGGCCTGCGCGATGCGCGCGTGCTGTATCACGCCGCGGCCATCCACGCCGCGACCGGAGACAAAGAAGGCGCGCAGCGGCTGGCGGCCGACGCTGTGCGGCGGAACCCGCAGTTCGACATCGATGATGCGGCGGCAGCCCTCGCCCTTGCTGGTCCCCTGGTCGCTCCAACGACGCCTCTACCGCCAACCGCGTCGCCGACTGTGCCACCGACCGGATCTGCGCTGGCTACGGCGACGGGATCGGCGCCATGATGAAGGGTACGGAGATGTCGACGGCCCCCCGCGACCTGCTTCTATTTGTGCGTAGTCCCCTCGGTGCCGGCCGCCTACAGCCGCTGGCGCTGGCCGGTCTTTCCCTGCTGAGCCTGGCCTGTCAGCGCGGGCCGTCGGTGCCGCCGCGGGCCGCCGGGCCAACGGGACCGGTCGCGGGAGCTGCCCCCGTGGTCGAGGGCCTGCCCATGCCACCCGGCGCGCCGCCTCCCGTCGAAGAGACGCGGCCGGTCTATCCCAGCCAGCTCGATGGAGCAGAGAGCCCACAGGCGCAGACGCTGTGTCGGGCGCTGCATGAGCTACCAGCGGCTCGGCGCAAGGCGTGCTGCCAATCGACCACAGGCCTGATGCTGAACAGTGACTGCGTCCGCGTGTTGACCTTTGCTCAGCGCAGTGGGGCGGTGCGCATCGACGAGCCAGCGCTTGCGAGCTGCGTGGCCGGTCTGGGGCGGCTCTACAGCGGCTGCGACTGGATCGGTCCCTGGCCGCCCGAGCTCCCTGCCGAGTGTCGCGGCGTGCTGCACGGAACCCTGGGGGCTGGGGCACGCTGTCGATCAAGCCTGGAGTGTCAGGAGGGCCTGTTCTGTCACGGTGCCGGCCCCACGGCGAGCGGCGTCTGCGGTGTCCCGCGTGTCGACGGCGAGCGCTGTGGCCTGGCGGTTGATGCGCTGGCCGCCTACCTGCGCATGTCGATGCTGACCGAGCCGCACCCGCAGTTCGCCGCGCACCGCGAATGCGCCGGCGTCTGCAACCTGCGCCACGTCTGCGAGTCGTTTCACGCTCGCGGCGAGTCCTGCGTCATGTCGGTGCAGTGCGGGGCGGACGATCGCTGCGGGCGCGGTCAGTGCATCGCGGGGCGCGTCGCTGGACCCGGCCAGGCCTGCTCGGGGGGCGACTGCGCGGCCGGTCTGCGCTGCTTTGACCATGTCTGCCAGGCCCCCAAGCCAGCCGGCGCCAGCTGTGGGTCCGACTTCGAGTGCCAGGGCGGCTGCGAGAAGCCCCCCGGAGCCGAGCGCGGCGTCTGCGCCATGACCTGCAGCCGCAGCTAAAGTTCGTCCTACTTTCGCAGCACGTTCTGAATGCGGGTGGCGCGCTCGATGACGATCTTGCGCAGCGCTTGGAAGCGCAGATCGCGCCGCAGATCGGCGAGCAGCGGGCAGCGATCCAGCCACAGCCAATCGAAAAGCCCAGCATCCACCGAGCGGGCCAATGCGCGGATCGCGGCATCGTGCTGCTTACGCACCATGCAGGCTTCGGTGTTGAGCTGGAAGAAGAAGGTGCGGCTGCGCGGGCTCGACTGATCTGACGACAGGTTCGAGAAAAAGAGCTTCTCGAAGTCCTCTGCCATATCGCCGGCGACCACCTGGAGCAAGCTGCGGGTGCGAGGATTTTGGCCGCCCTGAATGTAGGGGTGCTGCAACAGGCGCGTTGCCACGGCCACGCGGTCGTTCTGCCAGCCAGCGAAGCGCGCCCGGATGATCCACGTTGCGTTCAGCGGCAGGCCGTTGCGCTCGGCCTGCTCCAGCATCGGCTCGACCTCGGCCCACTCCCCCTGCAGCGCCTTGACGCGAACGCGATCGAGGACGGTGCGCAGCCCCACCGCGTTGTCGAGCTCATAGGCGCGCTCGAGATAGCGCAGCGCCGAGCTGGCTGGCCCGGTCTCGGCGAGGATGCGGCCGATCAAGTCGTAGGCCTCGGCATTATTGGGGGCTCGCTGCACGGTCTCGCGGGCGTGGGTCAGCGCTCCGACGGCGTCGCCGTGATAGAAGCAGACCATGGCCATCGCCAGCTGCGAGTCGGCGCGGTCGGGGGCCACGGCAATGGCGCGCTCGGCCGCCTGCCGCGCTAGCTCTCCCTGGCCGCCGACGCCGAAGAACCACAGCTTGGCCCGCGACATCGCATACGCCGATAGCAGCATCGGATCGTCAGGGCGAATGGCCAGCGCTTGCTCGTAAAGCGCGATCGCCTGCTGCTGATTGTCCATGCCGCCCTGGTGATAAAGCGTCCGCGCCCGCAGGTACAGGTCGACGGCATCGGCGTCTTTGAGCACGGTGCGCTGTGGCACGATCTGGCCGTCCAGCATGGCGCCGGCTACGGCCTGGGCCACCTCGTCACTCACCATCAGGGCATCGGCAGCGGGGCGGTCAAAACGCTGGGCCCACAGCTGAGTCCCGTCGCTGCAGGTGAGCAGCCGGGCCGCGATGCGCAGCGCGTTGCCGGCCCGCCGAACCGAGCCATCGACCAAGAGCTCAGCTCCCAGCGCCCGCCCGACTACGGTCGGATCGGGGACATCGCTGCCCAGCTGGCGAAGCTGCGCAGCGACGGCACCGCGGCTGCGTACGCGCAAGCTGGGCAGCATCGACAGGCCATCGATGAGATCGTCGGTCAGACCTTCCGCCAGATAGCCATCTTCGGCTGGGCCCTGGTTGCGGAAGGGCAGGACAGCGATGCTGCGCTGGGCGGTGGGATTGGCCCCGCCGCTTAGGCCGCCGCTGATCGTGGGCGGGCTGTCGCGTCGCTCGATCTGACCGTTGAGCGTCAGCCCGGTGCCGTTGACCACGATCGGGGCAATGGCGCCGCTGCTGCGGTTGCTAGTCGGGGGGGCGACGGTGTCGAATGAGCCGGTGATCGACTGCACGGCCGTGCTCACCGCCTGGGCTAGCTCGGCCGCTGTGGCGTAGCGATCCTGCGGCTGTCGCGCCATGGCGCGCAGGATGACCTGGGCCAGCGTGTCGGGCAGGCCGGGTCGCTTGTTGCGCGGATCGGGTGGTGGGCGCAGCAAGCGGGCCGCGGCGGTGACCAGGGGATTGGTGCCGACAAAGGGCAGCGCACCGGTCAGCATCTCGAACAGCACGACGCCCAGCGAGTAGATGTCGGTGCGAATGTCGACCGGGTTGCCCTCGGCCTGCTCCGGCGACATGTACTCGGGCGTTCCGACGAACTCGCCTTCTTTTTGCGGCGAGCTGTCGTTTTTTAAAGCCCGCGCGATGCCAAAGTCGGTGATCACCACGCGGTTGTCGCGGCCAACGATGATGTTATCGGGCTTGAGATCGCGGTGGATGATGCCGACGGCGTGCGCGGCCGTCAGACCGGCACAGACCTGCTCGATGATGTCTTGTACCTGCGGCAGCGGCAGGGCGCGCGGGCTGCCTTCGGGGCCGCTGTTGATCTTCCCAGTCAGGAGCTCACCCTCGACGAATTCCATGGTCAGGAAGCGCTCGCCATCTTGCTCGCCGATGTCGAACATGCGGGCGACATTGCGATGCGTGACGCGGCGCGCCAGCTTCACTTCGCTGCGAAAGTTCTCCAGGATCGAGCCGCTGCCCAAGAGCTCTTTGCGTAGCACCTTGAGCGCTACGATCTCATCCAGCTCGACATCGCGCGCGCGATAGACGGTGCCGGCCCCACCGGCCCCGACCAAGTCGATCAGCTCGTAGCGGCCGCCGTAGAGCATGGTGGCGGCATCGGACAGATCAGTGACGACATCCCGAGAGGGCTTCGCAAGCTGGCTATTCGCGGTCATCCGTCGGGGATTATAGCGTGACGACAGGCAAAATCGCAGGGCCCGCGGAGCTTGTTCCGCAAATGTTGCAGACCGCTAGATCGAGTGGGAAGTCGACGTGAGGGGGGAAGAACGGGAGCGGGTTGAGGCAGCCCGCCGCGCTAGACGCCGATGTAAAGGCGGTTGCCGAAGTTCGGCTCTAGGTTGGCTTCGAAGATCTTCTGCGCGGCGCTGTCGATGTCATAGGCGACGCGGCGGAACTCGAAGATGCGGCTCTGATCGTCGTAGATGCAGTAGCTGGCGCGGTTGTCATAGTCGCGCGGCTGACCGACGGAGCCGACCGAGATGATGTACTTGTAGCCGGCGCGAATCTCGAACCTCTGCGCGACGACTTCGTGGACCTCGTGCCGGGACAGCGCAAACGCTTTGCACAAGTGCGAGTGGCCGACAAAGGTCACGTCCGAGAGCTGATCCCAAAACGGTAGGCAGCGCGCCGCCTGCTCGGTCGAGAAGATGTACTCGAACTCTTCGAGGTTCACCGGCGAGCCGTGGCAGTAGCAGACGTGGCCCTCGCGCCGCTCGTACGGCAAGCTCTTGAGCCACACCATGTTTTCCTGCGTCAGGATCGAGGCGTGGTAGTCGAGAGCCTGCCTCGCCGCATCGTAGTAGTAGGAGTAATCCATGCGTCCTGCCACGGCCGCATCATGGTTACCAAGGATGCAGAACGCGGCGTGCTTACGCACCAGATCGCAGCAGCCATTCGGGTCAGCCCCGTAGCCTACTGTGTCACCGAGGCACACGAGCTTATCCACGCGCGCCATGGCGAAACAATCGAGGACTGCCTCGAGTGCTTCGAGGTTAGCGTGGGTGTCAGAGAAGAGACCGATCCGCATGCCAGGCACCTAGTTTACTTCGGAAGTCATGCGGGCGGCAATCGACTCGCAGGGATATGTCGTTTTTCGTCGTCAACTGCTGCGCCCGCGGCCCGTCATGGGGGGTCTGCCGCCTGGTTAGGCGCGGTGGGGTCGGGCTTTTCGGCGGGTTTTGGCGCTGAGCTTTCAGGGACCAGGGGCGGCGCGTAAGGCCCGGGATCGGGTCGGGCGTACACCCGCAGCGCGCGGACTACCTCGCTGGCTTGGGCCGCACTGGCGATCAGCAGGCCCAGCTGATCGCCGAGCAGCGCAAGCCGGGCGGCCAAGGGCGGAGGTCGCTCACCGTCTGGGAGAGCCCCTGCGTCACGCAGGGCCGTGAAGCCCTGCCCAATGCCGAGGGCGAGCTGCGTTAGCCGCTGCATCGGCTCGGCGATCGCGCTGGCTGCGTCGCTGGCGATGCGTCCCACGGTGGCCAGCTTCTGGTTGCGCAGGAGCTCAGCGCGGGTCGCTTCGAGTCGGGCGAGCAGCGCCGCAAGCTCGGTGTTGCGTCGCTCTAGCTCTGCCGTTCGTCGGGCGACTTCCGATTCAAGCTGCAGGTTGAGCTCCGTGCTGGAGCGCAGGCGATCGACCAGGGAGCCCCGCAAGTCTTCATAAATGACCGCAAGCTGCTGCACCGGAGCGATCGCCGCGATGCTCTGCGGAATCGGCCGATGCCACTGCCCCTGAATAAGGCTCGTCGTCGCTCGTACCAACGAACGAAGGGGACGGACCCACGTGATCAGCATGGCGATCACCACACTGAGCAGGGCCAGACTCGCCGACAGTGCGAGGGCCCAGAGCAGCCGACTGATCGCGAACGAACCGGCTGGATCCAGCCCGATCTCCGACGCTGGCGCTTGGACCTGCCACATCCCAAAGGCCACGAGCGCGGCCAGCCATGCGGCGATCAGCAGCAAGACGCCGGCACTGCTCGCCGCCGTGGGCAGAGAGATCAGCGACAGATGGTCGACGGCCTGCCCCCCGCTGGGTTCCTCTGGGGGCATCGCCGGCAGGGCTGCGTTGGGCAGGGTGGATGGTTGCATCGGCCGCGGCATGTTTATGAACAGAGATGAAGTCTTGCGGGGCGGCAGACCGGCAGCCGCCCAGGAGATAGCGCCGAGAGCGCTTTCAGTTTATAAATCTTTTTCATGGAGATAGAGAACGTGGCAACCAACATCCATCCTAGGGAACCCTCTTCACCTAAGGTTCGACGCAGCGTGGGCTTGCTGGGCGGACTCTTCGCGGGGCTTCTTCTGTGGGCGGCGCCGGCCCAGGCTCAGCAGCAGAAGTGCGCGTACAACATCGCCAACGGCTTTGCGCGGCTAGCGAGCCTGGAGTCGCGCGCGACTACTCAGCAGCAGGCCGATGCGGAAGTGGCCGGGCTGTTTGGTCCGCGGCCGGTTCAGTGCGAAGAGACTGCCTATCGTACGTTCATGGAGAACTTCGAGACGTTCGCCCGCGCCGCGATGCGCGCGCCGGCGGCGAATCGGGAACGGCTGCTGCGCCTGGCCATTGCGGTCATTCGACAGGCTCCGGCCAAGGTCTCGGAGAACGAGCACCCCTACGCCAAGAATCAGTACATGCAGATGCGGTCGAATCTCAGCGCGACCGCGGACGATGTCTGGAAGGACAACAAGCCGCCGATTGTCACGCAGCTTCAGGATGCGGTGGCCGCGATCGGCAAGCCCGAGAAAGTCGATGCGCCCCCGCCGCCGACTGAGGTGACGCCTCCACCCGTGACGAACGGCGCCGTGCAGATGATTCGGGTGCCGACGCAGCCGCTGCCCGAGTGGGCCGTGATTCAGCTGTTCGAAGCGCGCGACCTCGTTAAGGCGCAGGATCTTTCGGGCATCCAGCGCCGCCTGCAAGCGGTCATCAACTGGATGGAAGCCAACGCCGGTAAGTAGTCGCGTCCCCCTGCCGTTCCCCGAAAGTCCCCCCCCGGTCGCGCTATAGTGCGCGGCCATGAGCAAGCCATCGAACAACCATTCGTCGTCGTTGAATCCAGCCTTGGATGCGGTGGTGTTAGCCGCGGGTCAGGGCACGCGCATGCGCTCGGCGCGGATCAAAGTTCTGCATACTCTCGCCGGGCGGCCAATCTTGGAGCATATGCTCCGCCTGCTGCCCCCGCTGGGTGTTCGCAGCACCGTGCTGGTGGTGGGGTATCAGGCCGATGCGGTGGCGGAGGCCCTGCGGGCTCGCAATCTTCACTCCTCGGGGCTGCGCTTCGCCACCCAGCCTGAGGCGCGTGGCACGGCAGACGCGGTGCGCTGTGCGCTGCCGGCTCTGCCCGAAGAGACCGCCGACGAATCCAGCAAGGTGCTGATCCTGTACGGCGATACGCCGCTGCTGACAGCGGAGCGCCTGCAGCTTTTGATCGCCGCGAGTCGTGACTGTGGCTTAGCGCTGCTCTCGTCGCGGGTCGACGAGCCTAAGGGCTACGGACGAATTGTGCGCAGCAGTGATGGCATACCGCAGCGGATCGTCGAAGAGCGCGACTGCAGCGAAGTCGAGCGCCGCATCTGTGAGATCAACGCCGGCATGTACGTCGTCGACAGCCGCTTTCTGCGTCGGGCCTTGCTGCGCGTGCAGGCCCAAAATGCCCAGCACGAGTTTTATCTGACCGATCTTTTGGCACAGGCGGTGACCGAGGGCATCGGTGTGGCCGTCATCGACGCACCCGCTGAGGAGATCATGGGCATCAACGATCGCCAGGATCTATCGCGCGCCGAGGCGGTGCTGCGCCAGCGCATCAATCGCGCGCACATGGCGCGGGGCGTGACCTTGCGCGATCCGGCGACGACCTACATCGAGGACGAGGTGACGATCGGTGCCGATACCGAGCTAGGTCCGGGCGTGGTGCTGCGCGGTCACTGCCGCATCGGCTCGGGCTGTCGCATCGACGTAGGCTGCGTGCTCACCGACGTGGTGGTGGCGGACGATGCGCACCTTAAGCCCTATACCGTGGCCAGCGAGAGCGAGCTTGGCGCGGGGACGCAGATCGGTCCGTTTTCGCACCTGCGACCGGGCAGCGTGATTGGCGCCGGCGCGCACATCGGCAACTTCGTCGAGCTTAAGCAGACGCGGGTTGGCGCTGGCACCAAAGCCAACCACCTGGCCTACCTCGGCAACGCCGAGATCGGCAGCAAGGTGAACATCGGCTGCGGCACCATCACCTGCAACTACGATGGCGTCTCGAAGCACCAGACGGTCATCGAGGACGACGTGTTCGTTGGCTCAGATACTCAGCTGGTGGCGCCGGTGCGGGTTGGTAAGGGAGCGATCGTGGCCGCTGGAACGACGGTCACTCGCGACGTGCCGCCTGGGGCGCTGACACTGAGCCGAGTGCCGCAGGTCGACAAGCTGGACTACGCCGAAGCCCTGAGGGCACGGCTGCGGCGCAGTAAAAAGCAGTAGTCCCCCATGTCGCGGCTCTCCGTCGGGAGCCGGGCGCTGGGGACTGCGAATTTTGGGGAGGGAGCGGGAAGGTACGGAGGAGGGGAGGGGCCGCTCTGGGCGGCTCCGTAGAAGCTAGCGGCGCTTCTTGGTCGGCGGCGCCTTCTCGGATTCAGCGAGGGCGGCCTTGATCATCTCGTCGAACTTCTCGAACGGATAGGCGCCTGCGATCTTCTTGCCGTTGATGAAGAAGGTCGGCGTGCCCATGCCGCCGCCGGGCAGGCTGCTGCCGTACTTGAAGTCGGCTTCGACGTCGCCCTTGTAGCGGTTGGTGTCAAGGTCGGCCTTGAAGCGGGTCATGTCGAGGCCGAGCTCCTGCGCGTACTTGTCGAGCGAGGCGCGGTCGAGCGCGCGCTGGTTCTCGAACAGCTTGTCGTGCATCTCCCAGAACTTGCCCTGGGCATTGGCGGCCATGGCGGCCTCGGCGGCTAGCGGCGCCTGCTGGTGGAAGGGCAGCGGGAAGTTGCGCCACACGATGCGCACCTTGTTGGCGTAGGTCTCTTTGATCTTCTTGAGCGTCGGCACCACGCGCGAGCAGAACGGGCACTGGAAGTCTGAGAACTCGACGATGGTGACCGGCGCGCTGCTGGGGCCGAAGCTGGGGCCGTTGCCGGGCGTGACTTCGTAGACGGTCTTGTCTTCGGCTTCTTCGTCACCACCCTTGGGCGCGGCGGCAGCTTCCTTGGCGTCGCGCATCAGCTCGTCGTAGATGCGGGTCGCCGGGATGCGCTTCTTCTTCATCAGCTCGTTTACTTCGGCGAGCGCGGCGTCGATCTTGGCCTTGAAGGCCTCGAAGGGCTGCGCACCCGACAGCGAGCGGCCGTTGATGAAGAAGGCGGGCGTGCCGTTAGCACCAATGCGGTTGCCTTCCTTCAGCTCGGCATCGACCTTGTCCTTGAACTTGCCGCTATCCAGCGCGGCCTTGAAGCGGGCCATGTTCAGGCCGATCTCCTCGGCGTACTTCTCAAGCGCCGGGCGATCGAGCGCGCGCTGATTCTCGAACAGCTTGCCGTGCATCTCCCAGAACTTGCCCTGCTCGTGCGCAGCCAGCGAGGCTTCGCCGGCCAGGTGGGCCTTGTCGTGGAAGGGCAGGGGAAGCTGCTTGAAGGCGACGCGCACGTCCTTGGGATAGGTCTCCATGATCTTGTTGACCGTCGGCTCGACGCGCGAGCAGAACGGGCACTGGAAGTCAGACCACATCACGATGGTGACCTTGGCGTCGCGCGGACCCTTGACCGGAGCATCGCCCACCAGCGCCTTGTAGACCGTCTTGTCGTCGGCTTCGGCGGCCTGCGCGGGCGGCTTGGGCTCGTCGGCCTTGTCCTTGCCGTCCTTGGTCAGCTCGGCGTACAGCGCGCTCGCCGCAACGCCTTCCTGCAGCTTCTTGTTGGCGAACTCGATCTCGCTGTCGACGACCTTCTTGAAGTTGTCGAAGGGCTGAGCGCCGCGGAAGGGCTTGCCGTTGATGAAGAAGCTGGGCGTGCCACGCGCACCGAACTTGGCGGCCTCGGCGATCTCTTCGTCGATGCGGGCCTTGAAGCGACCGCTGTCGAGCGCGGCCTTGAACTTGCCGACATCGAGGCCAATCTCCGCCGCGTACTTCTCAAGATCGGGGCGCTTGAGGGCGCGCTGGTTTTCGAACAGCTTGTCGTGCATCTCCCAGAACTTGCCCTGCTCTTCAGCGGCGATGGTGGCCTGGGCGGCGAGGTTGGCGTCCTCGTGGAACGACAGCGGGTTGTGCTTGAAGATGACGCGCACGTCGTTGGGATAGGTCTCGTGCAGCTTCTTGAGCGTCGGCACCACGCGCGAGCAGAACGGGCACTGGAAGTCCGAGAACTCGATGATGGTGACCTTGGCGCCCGCTGGGCCCTTCTGCGGCGAGCTGCCGGGCATGACCTTGTAGACGATCTTGGGATCGGGCAGCTGGAACGGTGGCGGCTTGGGGGCCTCGGGAGCGGCCGCGCCATCCTTGGCGTTCTGGATCAGCGTGGCGTACAGGCTCTCGGGCTTGGCACCGGCGCGCAGGGCCTTTTCGGCGACACCGATTTCCTCGTCGATGACCTTCTGGAAGGCATCGAAGGGCTGCGCACCCGACAGCGGGCGACCGTTGATGAAGAAGGCCGGCGTGCCGCGCGCACCGTACTTCGCCGCTTCCGCCTGATCCGCCTGGATCTGCTGGTCGTAGCGGGCGCGGTTCTGCGCCATGTCGTTCTTCCACTTGTCGACGTTCAGGCCAAGCTCGCGGGCCCACTGCTCGAAGTGCTGGTCGTCCAGCGTCTGCTGTCCTTCGAACAGCTTGCGGTGATAGGCCCAGAACTTGTCATCGCCCTGCTCACGCGCTGCCATCGCCGCGCGCGAAGCCGGAGCCGCCTGCGGGTGGAAGGGCAGGGGGTTGTGCTTGAAAGCGACGCGGACGTCCTTGGCGTAGGTCCGCTTGATCTGCTCGATCGTCGGCTCGACGCGCGAGCAGAACGGGCACTGGTAGTCCGAGAACTCGATGATGGTGATCTTGGCCGCCTGGGCCCCAGTGACCGGTGCGCCGCCAACCGGCACCTTGAAGCGCTCGACCGAGGGATCGGGGGCCGCAGATTTGAGCGCCGGTCCAGGCTTGTCTGAGGGCTGATCGGAGACGGTGGCCTTGCCGATAAAGAACCCAATAATCAGGGCGGCAAGTGTGCCTAGGATGGCCGTGGTCTTGTTCATTCTCGAACCTCTTTGCGCGGTCCTTTGGATGTCCGGTTGGGGCGGCGCTAGACGGGCGGAGCCGCGGTCGCCTGGGCCCCATTAGGTGGATGACTGGTACAGGTCAACGAATGCGTTTGGGGGTCCATTCCCCCTATTTGGGAATGGCAGGAGTCGGAGCTTACAACGCAGGCTGTGCGCTTGGCAAAATTGTTTTGCCGTCTGCCACTTGGCGTACGCCGAGGGTCTGCAGGTCGCGCGGCAGCGACCCTGGCAGGCCGCCCACCCTGGCTCACATTTAGGGGTTTCGATTCTAAGGAATCGCACTAGGCGGGTGGCGATAGCAGGGCAAGCGGCAGGCTGGCACCTAGCGTGACATCGAGGATGTGGTGCCCATCGGGGCTGCGTCGGCCGCCCCCCAGGGGGAGGACCTCGCCGTCGAGGGTGTAGACCGACTCGGGCGTCTCGATGCGCAGGCGGCTGGCGGGATGGTTGACGTAGCGTGGGTCGGCCGGCAGGTCGCGCATCTGACCTCGCAGGAGCCGGATCAGGTTGCGCGGCTGCGAGAGCCACGAGGGCAGCGAGCCATGATCCAGCGGGAGCTGGCCATGCATGAGCTTGGGGACGTTGAAAGCGAACTCGCGGACCGACACGGCATAGGCCAGGAAGTTGAACTGCTCGCGGCTGCGCTGATGCGCGAACGGCTCGACCATGCGGTTGACGGCGCCGGTGGTGTTGGCGAACACGGCGACGAAGCGATCGTGCGGCACCAGCTCTCCGTCGGCGTAGACGCGGGCGGTCATGGTTTCGAGGAGACTGTCCATGCCCAGCTTGATCGGCCCGAGCGCGGCAGCGATGGCCTGAACGCCGATGCCGAGCGCCGCCAGCTTGCCTTTGCGGCCGTGCTCGTAGCGGTCCAGGATGCGCACCAGTGGGCCGAGTCCGAAGGTGAAGCCGTAGGTCTTGGCCTCGCCATGCTCGACTTCAACCACCGGCATGTCACGCCACAGCAGCTGATCGGTCAGGTAAGCGCGCATCACGCTGCGGAAGTTGTCGCCCGGTGAGCCGGTCATGCCGCACAGCCGGCCGGTGACATTCATGGTGCCGCCGCCGAGAAGAGCGAGGCGGGGCATCGACTCGTGCGGGCGGCTGAGCAGCTGATTGATGACGTGATAGATCGTCCCATCGCCGCCGTAGATGCACAGCAGCTTGGCGCGCCGACCGACGCTCGATAGCGCCTCGGCGACGTCATCGATCTCGTCGGTGACGATGCGGCGAACGCCTTTTGCTTCGTCGCTGTCGAGGACATCGGCGAGGGCTCGCCAGCGACCGCCGGCTTGTGGGTTGCACAGGAGGACTACGTCATGCGGATTCGGACTGCTCATCAGCTGGGTTCTCTTCTGGGCGCGCTTGTGCGGGGTGACAGAAAGTCCGATTTTCCTCTAAAGCGAGGCCGGGGAGAATCCCCCACCGCAGCCGAATTTTGTCCCGGGCGGGGCCACTAGATCCCGGGCGATCTTCGCTAGCGCCCCGGCGTCATGAAGTCGCTGCGAACATCCCCCTCGGGCACGAGGACCTTGGTGGCGCGGGGCGAGACCCGCACGCGCACGGTTCCCGTCGCTGAGACCACATAGCTGGGCTCTTGCGTCGTGTCATAGGGATCCTGCAGCACATCGACGAGCTTGGTGCCGCTTGGGAAGGGGACGGTCATGGCGCTGGTGCCAAAGGCGGTCTCGCTGATTTGATCGTTGTGGACGTTGGTGACGACGACGACGCTCTTCTTTCCGCCCCCCGGGGCGTCGTAGCTGCGGCTGAAGCCGAGCAGGCCAGCATCGCTTTCCGGTCCGGTGTGATCGGTAGACCAGGTGATGCGCAGGTCGCCGCGCCGCAGCGGGGCATAGGCGCGTCGCAAGCGCGTCAGGCGGGCCAGCCAGGTGAAGGTCTCGCCGTCGGTGCGATAGCCCGAGCTGCTCATGTTTTCACGCTGCACCCCCGCCGCGCCGCGATAGACGTTGTCGAGCAGAGTGTCGAACATGCGCTCGCGATTTTCGGGGTCGTTGCCGCCGTGGAAGTCTTGCTCGGTGCCGTAGTAAACGCAGGGGATGCCGTCCTGGGTCAGCATCAAGCCCAGCGCGTTGTGCAGCTTGCGCCGAGCGCTATCGGCAGTGGTGAAGCAGGAATCGACGGGCGAGGCGTAGCGTGCGACGTCGTGGTTATCGAGGAAGCTAACCAAGAGCTGCGACGGCGGGAGCGGCTTGCCGGTGTCGTCGCTGGGCCCGAGCGGGCTGCCCTGCTGGTTGTAGATCGGCAGCCCGGCCGCCGGGTCGGCAAGCGGTGCGCCATCGATCGTGCGAAAGCGGTCGCTGCGATTGGCCGCATGTAGGTGGGCGGTGGCGGGATCGAAGCGCAGCCGATCGTTCCACAGCGACTCGATCTTTTTCGTCGGTGCGCCGCACTTCACGACATCGGTGTAGACCTGAAACTTCTGCGAAAAGTAGAAGACCGAGTCGATCTCTTCCTTGTACGTGAACTCGCCGAGCAGGCTGTCGTCGCCGTCGAAGGCCTCGCCGAACATGAACCAGTTTTTCTTGGGCACGGTCAGCGGCTCGACGCCGTAGGGGGTGGCCTCGCCGTGGGCGTAGCGACGGATGGCGGGGCTGAATTCCTGCCAGAACTCGTGCTCGACGTGCTTGAGGGTATCGATGCGGAAGCCATCGAAGTCGTACTGCCGAATCATGCGGGCGAAGGCGGCGATCAGGCCCTTGCGGACATCGGCGCGGCGGGTATCGAGATCCTTGAGACCGCCGGGAAAATCGCCGGTCGTGAGCTGCTCCCAGCGATCGTAGTTGGTGACGCGACCGCGGCGGTTGTAGACGCCGGGACGGCTGAAATCGAGCACGTCCTGCTCGCCCTCGCCGAAGCGCACGGGGTCGGGGATGGTGCGGTTGATCTCGGGAATGTACAGGAAGCGAATGGCGGCGCTGCCCGAGGGGCCCAGGCCGTTCTGGCCTTGAATGCCGCGGCGGTCGAAGTCGGGGTCGTATTCGTCGGCGCGGGTCAGGCGAGCCAACGGATCGGTGGCATCTAGCGACGATGAGCCGGTGACGATTTCGTCGGGTTGGCCGTTGCCGTTGATGTCGTAATAGAAGAGCTGCCCGACGTGGTTGGCGACGATGTCGAGGATGACCTTCATGCCGTGGGCATGCGCTTTGTCGACGAGCTCGCGCAGCTTGGCGGGCGTGCCGAAGTGCGGGTTGACCTTGCTAAACGACTGCGTCCAGTAGCCGTGATAGCCGTCGAAGCCGGCGTCGTAGTCGATGTTCTTGACGTTCGGCGAGATCCACAGCGCCGTGACGCCGAGGGCCGACAGGTAGTCGAGGTGATCGATGAGCCCCTGCCAGTCGCCGCCCTGATAGCGTCCGAGCGCGGTGGGGATGACGCGGTGATCGTTATTGATGTCGCCGTTGGCGAAGCGATCGACGATGACTTGATAGATGATCTCGTCGCGCCAGTCGCCGCCGTTCATGATCGCCGTGGTCGGGCGGTTGACGTCGTGGTCGTCGCTGCAGCCAGTTCCACCCCCCAGCGCGGTGAGCAAGCCCAGGCTGGAGAGGGCGAGGCGAGATCGTTGGATGAGACGAAGGGAGGGGCGGTGAGGATTCAGCGATGGGCTGGGCACCGCGGCAACCTAGCGCAAGCCTGCCGGACAAAAAAGCCCGAAACGGGGGCGGGACGGGGCAGGACGGGAGCGAGGGACGCGCTAGCCTTTCTTGCCGGTGAACGGGGTCGAAATCTCGACCGATGCACCGACGACGCCCGCCGCGGTGGGCTTGCCCTGCACATCGACGGCACCGGCCCACAGACAGCCGCCGGCAAAGCCCGTCTTGATCACGCCGTTGACCATGTTGCTGGCCGTCCACAGCGAGCCGATGTGCGCCGTCTCTAGCCCGGCGGAGGCGGCCGAAAGTCCCAGCAGCACGCAGTTGACGCCGTTGGTGGCGATGCCGCCGCCAAGCAGCAGGCTGAAGTTGGTGCCGTCTTCGCTAATCAGGCCGAAGGCATCTGCCGATGAGGTCGTGACCGTGCCGGTGCACACCGGCTTGCAGTCGGGATTGGTGGTCCCGACGCCACACTCGCTGGACTTCGGCGCCGTGGTGGTGCCAGAGCAGCTCTGCGTCGGAATCCGGGCCCACATGCGGTGCTGATAGGTCTTGTCGCGCTGATCGATGGCGACGCTGGCCGGCCAGACCTCGCTGGGGCAGACGACTTCGGGCTTGCTGCAGTCGACGTTGAAGGCGTAGGGCGCGCCCTGGTGGGTGATGGTGAAGCTGCCGCCAGTGGCCGGCAGGGACTGGGCATAGATCGAACCGGCGATGTTCACTTTCACATCCATCGTCGTGCCGTAGCTGATCGTCCAGCTGCCGGTGACGTCGGGGGCGGGCGTGGTGGACGAAAACGATCCGCCACAGCCTCCGCCTTGCGCGCCCATGAGGAAGGGCAGCATGCATAGCCCCAGCGCGCCAAACAGCGTCGAGAACTTGGCTACATGGGCTCGGTTTTTTTCGATCGTTTTCATCGCATGGCTCCTGTTGCTTAAGAGAAGTAAACGCCGCGAATTCGTCGTCGGCCGCCCCATCCTAGTCCACAGCGGCCGAGCGGTGGGGGAATCGTCCAGCGGCGATCAAGAGCTCTAGGCGGGCCTGGCGTGCCGCGTCTTCGGCTTGCGTCGCTGCGCTCGCCGCATCGCGAGCCCGGCGCTCGGCGTCGATGACGGCCAGGTTGTTGCTGATCCCGGCGCGATAGGCCTGCATCGAGAGCTGACTGGCTTCCGCGGTGGCCTGAGCCGCGCCCTGGGCCGCTCGCTCGGCCTGCTGGGCATAGCGCAGCGTCGCGGTGGCGACTCGCACCTCGGATCGCGCCTGCAGCAAGGCGAGCTGCTGCGTGTTGTGGATCTGGCGATAGTTGACCCAGCGCTCGCCGCGCATGCCGTAGCGCAGACCGCCGTCGAAGAGCGACCAGCTGAGGTCGAAGCGGGCCTGCCAGCCCAGCTGCGGCTGGACGATCGAAGGCGGATCTTGAAAGAACGGCGCGAAGCTCAGCGAGAGCTGCGGCAGGAAGTCGGTCCAGCCGTGGCGGATGACCCGTGCACTGGCCCAGGCGCGAGCCTGCAGGAGGCGTAGATCGCTGCGAAAGATCGCCAGATCATCCAGCGCCGGCGCTTGTCGCTTTCGCCCATCCGCGACGGAGGCCAGCTCAACGGCGAGCTGATCCGCATCGGCCAAGCTGGGCGCATCGCGACAGTCCAGCGGCAGGTCAGCAGCCAGAATCACCCCCAGCGCTTCGCGGGCCCGCTGACGGTTGGAGCGCGCCATCGCGAGCTGGTTCTGGGCAATCTGCAGCTCGCTGTCGGCACGCACGGCATCCAGGCGATTGCCGACCCCGCCAGCCAGGCGCGAGTGCGCATAGTCGGCATGGGCCTGGGCGGTGGCGAGGGCTCGCTCGCTGACTTCTTGCAAGCGGCCCTGCGCGATCACCGCGAGGCAGCTACGCGCTGCGGCCATCGCCACTTGCCGTCGCACATCGGTCAGGCTGATCTCGGCCACGCGGCGATTGTCACGGGCGTGCAGCCAGCCGGCCCAGCGCGCCGGCGCGAGGATGGGCACCGCCAAGGTGAGGTTGCCCGCAGTCTGATTAGCGCCGGCCACCAGTCGCTGCATATCGCCTGACCCCAGCACGCGATCGTTATCGAGTCGGGTGTAGTTGAACCCCAGGGTCAGGGTGGGCAGTGCGCTGGCTCGCGCTTGCTGCAGCAGGGCCTGCGCGCGATCGATCTCTAAGCGTGCCGCCTCCAAGCTCAGATGGCGCGAGAGCGCGGTGGCGACCACGTCATCAAACGAGAGGCTCGGCGTCTCAGTGTCGGGCAGCCCTCCTTCGGCCCGGACGCGGCCTGCCGAAGCCAGGAGGGTGAAGCAGCACGCGAGATAGAAGGCAGAGTTGGTGCGCGGGCGGGTCGTCGAGCCGCGACCTGCGGAGCCGCTGCGCTGGCGCTTTGCTAGGCGGTGTGCCCAGCGAGAAAAGACAGGGAACGTCATGGCCGCGCCATGGTCCCCGAACTCGACGCCGGGGTCTACGGGAAGAACGCCGAAAAGCGCGGCGGCGGGGCGCTTATAGCTGGGCCAGCAGCACGACCTTGTCCTGCGCGCTGAAGGTCACCTTGGTCGACTTCTTGGGGTTGATGCGCACGCCCTGCGTGACGCGCTGTTCGTCTTCGGCCAGCAGGCGGTAGCCGAGCGCCACTTCGCCCCGCCTTCGCGCCGCTTCGACCACGGTATAGAAGTTCACCGGCACGCCGGGGCGCACGTAGTGATCGATGGGCTTGAGGTACAGCTCCGAGCCATCGGCATTGAAAAGATCGTCGAGCAGCAGATCCGGCGACTCTGCCATCTGCGCCAAGAGCTGGCTCACCAGCTTGTCACCGACGATCACATCATCGGCGCGGGCCACCTCGGCAAGCTCGCGGTTGCGGGTATCGAACATCTCGCTGACCAGCGTAAACGGGTTGCCGTGCTGCTCGCCGATATCGCGCAGATGCAGCAGCGTGATCAGCGTCGCTGCATCCGCTTCTTGGGCGCTGAGTTTTTCGTTGTTCCCGAGGACGATCACGTGGTGATAGGTGTGCACTTCCAGGCTTTCGAGCGCTGTTCGATCGGTGGTGTCGGCCGGTCGAAAGCTGATGCTCAGGTGGCTGAGCTTGGCCCGCTGCTTTTCGATCTGGTTGCCGATGTCGGGCTGCTCGGCGACGACAGTCAGCACCGATCCGGCCAGCATGTACTGGTCCAGCTCGCGAATGATGAGCGGCGCCTTGCGGTTCCAGCCCAGGATCAGCGTGCGCTCGGGTATTTGCTCTTCGGGCTGCGCGGGGCACTGCGCCGACTCGTCGAGCTCGACGGGCGAGCCGCTCGCAAACTGGGGCGATAGATGGATGGTGTCGTCATCGGCTGAGATAGCAATCAGCTGATCCTCGGCCGTGATCTCGGTATTCATCGCCGGATTGAACAGCGACTTGCCCTGGCGCTGCAGGCCCACCAGGGACGAGTCTTCATAGGCCAGCAGCGCCTCGCCGAACGTCTTGCCGACCAGCCGCGGCTCCTGCGTCAGATACATCTCATCGCCGTCGAAGCCCAAGAGCTCGGCATACACTGCCGACAGGCCGATCTGGCGACAGGTCTGTACGGTGATGCGGGCGATCATGTCGTCCACCTGCAGCACGCGTGCGTGGTTCTTGCCGATGAGCTCTGCCACCTGCTTGTTCCGGGGCGTGCGAATCTCCGCGACGATGGGACAGCGGCGCGTGACGTGGGCCTGCTCTTGCTCACGGGTCAGCGCCAAGAGCGTCTTTATGACCTGCGGGTCCGGGTCTTTGGTGTCGGGCGCGAGGATCACGATGACGCGTGCGTCGTCGGGGTTGATGAGGGCCAGGTCGGTGAGATCGATGGGGCTGCCGGTACGGCAGACGATGCGGGTGTGGCCGAGGTTCTTGACCTTCTCGCGGATCAGATCCTCCATCTCGATCTTGTCTTTTTCGGCGAGGACGGCGATGCAGGCGTCTTCCTTGTTGCGGTTGGCTTCGACAAGCTCGGTGACCAGCTGAAAGATGTGCTGCGACCAGCCAAGGATCACGGTGTGACCCTGCTCGACGACGAGCGAGCGTCCCTTGCGCAGGTTGCGGATGCGGTTCTGGATGCCGCCGGTCAAAAGACCGATGAAGATACCGCCGATAAACAGGCTGCCCAGCGTCGGGATAAAGGTGCCGACGACGTAGAGCAGTGGCCCGATGCCGACCGTCAGGTTCAGCGTGCGCTGCCAGCCCTGCCAGGTCAGCAGCGCAAAGCCTGGCCGCACCCCTCCCGGGCCGGGCGGCGCCGAATGAGACAGCGTGATCACCGTCGCGCTGAGCAGCGCCAACAGCCCGCCGAGCACAAACAGCCAGATGATGAGGGCGCTGGGGCCGCGCGATAGCGTGGCATCCATGCGGTAGCGGATGCGATCGATCAGTCTGAACCGAGCCATGGCAGCATATATTGCCGTCGGTACGCGCTCTTAAGTCAAGTCGCATCCATGAGCGCACCGGTGACGCGTTGTAGCGGCGCGTTGTGGTGGGCAGGGCCGGCGCAAAAAATTCTCTCCTACCCGCGGCTGCCGGGGCCGCGCTATCGTGCGCCGATCATGAAGGCTGCGACGGAAGAGAAGCGCGAACCACATCTCCCCACGTGCCGCAGCAGTCGCCGCGCGGGGGCTTTCGGGCGGCTGTTGGCCGGCCTGCTACTAGTCAGCGCTTGTCAGAGTGCGGGCGGTCATCGCGGCGGCGGCGACGAACCCGACGCGGCGGTCAGCGACGACCCGCGCGAGCGCGACTTCGGCAGTGGAGCACTGGATATGGCCGTCGGGCGTGACGCCGCAGAGGCACCTTCCGATCTGGCGAGCGATCTCAGCGCGGCCAGCAGCGATCCCTTCGATCCCGCAAGCTGCATGGGCCCGGCGATGAGTCCCACCGAAGCGCTCGCGCGCATCGCCATGGCGCCCCACATCAAGCTCGCCGATGCCACGCTGATGCGCCGCACCCGTCGCTGCACTGGCACGACCCCGGACACCTGCGGTCCGTATGGCGCGCCGGTGGTTCACGAACAGCTCCTCCTCACCTACTCGGGCGGCGTCACCACCGACTACAAGAAGTTCTCGTTCCCGACGCACCTCATCCTGTTTGTGCAGTCCGGGCAGCCCATGGTGTCGATCCGTCACGAGTCGGACTATCGCCACGACGCCACCCGCAATACCCGCGGCGTGCTGTTCCCCTTCGGCAGTGATCCCGCCGAGAACACCTATCCCATCATCTACGTCTGGGACTTCGCGCCGGCCCCCTATCGCTACGACGATCTGCAGGGTCTCCTCGGCACCAAGGCGCAGCTACACATCGGGGGCCGCTGCGCTCGTCTGCGCGTCGAAGACGGCCTAGGCACCGAGATCGCCGCGCTCTATCGCTTCTGAGCGTCCAGCCACAGCTGCACGCGGTAGCGCTTGACTTGCCCGGCGGGGTGTTCTCTGTTTCCAGCGGTCTGTAGTCGGTTGCCCCACACTCCACCACTTGCCGTCTGTTGAGGCCGCTATGCCGCTCCTGCCCGCTGCGCGTGTCGCTCCTGCCCCCCGCTCTGCCTCGCTTGCTTCCCCCATGGCTCGGCGGCTCTCGTCGGCTGTGGTCTGTGCGCTCTCGCTGTCCACGGCGATCGCGGCAGCTCAGGGGACACCACCCCCGACGGAGCAGACCGGGGTGATCATCGTGCCGGCGGCTCCTGCGGTCTCTGGCCCTAGTCCTGGCCCTGGCCCTGGCCCCGATCTTCCGGTGCCTCCGACGGTGACATCCGCGGCTCCGGCTCCGGCTGTGCCTTCGGTCCCGGCTCCGAATGTGGCGCAGAACTCGGCCTGGGGGCTGTGGCCGGTCCTCTCGGGCTGGCGGGTGGCGCTGTCGGGCTACATCCATGCCTCGTATCGCTGGATCAGTGAGCCGCAGAACTACACCTTGGTCGGTCGCAACAACGGCTTTCAGCTGCCGCAGGCCCGCTTGGTGGCCGATGTGCAGTGGCAGCAGCGGCTGGCGGCTCGCGTGTCGGTCGAAGCGGCCAGCGAAGATCGGCTGAGCCAGTCGTTTCCTGGCGGCCAGATGACCACCCGCCTGCGCGATGCCTACATCACCTGGGCGCCGCTGCGCGAGCTGCGCGTCACCGTTGGTCAGCAGGTCACGCCCTGGGATCTGGAGAGCATGCGCTCGGATGCCGAGCTGCCGTTTGTGTCGCGCAGTGTTGCGGTCGAAGGCGTGCAGCCGACGGAGGGCTTCACGACGCGCGGCCTGGGCTCGGATCGCAACCTTGGCATCTCGCTGCACTCCGGCTTTATTCCGCTGGGCCGCGGGACGTCATTCCGTTACTCGCTGTTTGCCGGCAATGGCAACGGCCAGAACCAGCTCCTCAACGACAACAACATCCCGGCGCTGTTCGGCCGTGTCGAGTTTGCCTACTGGGGCCAGGGTGGGCTGCCGCAGGATCAGGTGCGGCCGATGTTTTCGATCAGCGATGACTTTCGCAAGCCGGTCATCAACATCGGTCTGGCTTCACAGTGGAACCCGCGTACCGTCGGAAATCTGCCCGATCTGATGCGCGAGACGGATGCCGGCGTCGCCGTCGATCTGGCGCTCTCGCTGCTGGGCTTTGAGCTGCAGGGCGGCTTCCTGTATCTGCGCACCAGCCGCGACACGCTGAGCGGCGTGCCGGATCTAGAGCGCATGGGCTTCTGGGGACACCTGCGCTACACCATCCCGCGCTTGCCGCTGCAGATCACGCCCGGCTATCGCATCTCAAGCTACGCACCGCGAGCGCACATCGGTACGGCTGCGCCAACCGAGATGGACGCGCGCTTCGATGCCAGCTACACGCTGCTCTATCACACGCTGGGTGTGCTTCTGCGTCCGACGCGGACGTTCCCGCTGCACGGCTCGCTGGGCTACACCTTCACCGGCGAGCAAGAGCCCAACGTCCTCAACAACGACCGCTTCGAAGTCGACGTCGTGCTGGTCTTCTAAGGGGGCATGGCGATGACCACTTGGCTGAAACGACTCGGCACGGCGCTGCTCTGCCTGGGGCTGTGCGGAAGCGCCTCGACTTGCCAGAACGATGCGGCTTCGTTCCGACCGCGCGCCTATCGCGTCAGCGATCGCGGTCAGCTGATCGGTGGTGGCCCGCGGGCCCTCGGCGATGTCGGCGACTACATGCTCGACAACGATCGCATCCGCGTCGTCGTGCAGAATGCCGGCTATTCGCGCGGCTTTGGCGTCTACGGCGGCGGCATCATCGATGCGGATCTGCGGCGCTTTGACGAACAGGGCCGCAACGAATCCAACCGGCGCGGCGGCCACGACATCTTCGCCGAGATGTTCCCCTCGTTCTTCTTTCAGGCCGTGGCCTGCGACAAGGTCGAGGTCCTCAGCGACGGCGCCAAGCCCTACGACCAGAGCTACGGGCCCAATCACGTCCACTACGACGCCGGCGTCGCGGTGGTGCGGGCCTCGGGCGGGGGCGGCGAATTCCTGATGCTGCTCAAGGTCTTCAATAGCCTGTTTCTGAACTACATCCTGCCGACGACGCTGCAGACCCCCGACGGATCGTCTGAGCTGCTCAAGCTGGGCCTGCTCTTGAGCTTTGACTTCGGCACCTTCGCGAGTGAGCTCAACAAGATCACCAACGAGAACGCGCGCTACGAAGTCGACTACGTGCTGAAGCCGGGAGCGAGCCACGTCGAGATTCACGCGCGCATCATCAACGACACGACGCGACCGCTGCGCATCCCCAGCGCCGTGCTCGGCAACCCGACGTTTCAGGCGCAGATCGGTGGCGTCGATCTCAGCCCGGTGCGCGTACCGCTCGGCAGCGTGCTCCTCTACGGTCGGCTGAACAACGTCTGGCTGCCGGGCACGGGCTACGACCTGCGGCATCCGCTCGATCGCTCGTTCCGCCGTGCCCTGCCGCTGCCGGCGTTTTCTGGCGTCGTCACCGAGTTCCTAGCATCGGCCAGCTATCGCCAGGGCGATCGCGTCAGCTATGGCCTAGCGGCGGCGCCGAGTGACACCAACTTCGTGTCGCTCAACGCCGACCTGTATCGCAACGCCGGCAAGTTCAAAGACACGTTCACGCCGATCGATAAGACCTCGCTGCTGGTGCCGTTTACTGCCATCTCGTTTATCGGCGTGTTCTCGGACTCGATCCAGACGACGATTCCCTCGCGCGGCTTTGTCGAGATGACGCAGTACTTCATCGTCGGGGGCGGCGATGTCGCAGCGATTACCGACGAGATCGCCGAGCTACGCGGTCAGAAGACGGGTCGCTATCAGGGCATCCTGCGCGCCACCGAAAACGGCCAGCCGCAGGCCGATGCGCAGCTTCTGATCTATCAGCAGCTTGCGCTGACCACCGCGGCCTTCCCGCAGGATGACGACTACCTGGACGCCGGTCTGCGGCGCTGTGGTGCCTCGGGCGAGACGACGCTGTGCCGCCCCTATTCCCAGGACTACCCCGACGACGCAGGCTTTGTGCACGGCAACCTGCCGCCGGGCCGCTATGCCTATCGCGTGCAGGGCGAAGGCCGCAGCCTGGGACCGTTTGTGCCGTTTGAGATCAAAGAAGGCGAGACCACGCTGCTTGATCCCACGATCCTGTCGCCGTCGTACCTGCAGGCGCTGGTCGTCGATCAAGCCGGGCGAGGCGTGCCAGCCAAGGTCACGGTGGTCGGCCGTTACGACCGCGACTTCAGCGATGCTCAGCGGCGATCGGGCGGCGTCTTCGATATCCAAGCCGGCGAGTCGTATCGCTACAGCGACATGCTGCCCGATCGGGTCGAGAGTCAGCGCGTGTACATCGAAGCCACCGGCTACACCACGGCGGACGGGCACGTCACCATCGCGGTGCGGCCTGGTGAGTACACCGTCTATTTCAGCCGCGGCTTGGAATACGACCTGACCTCGACCACGGTGCGCGTCGCGCCAGGCAACGTCGCGTCGGTACAGGGGCAGGTCACTCGCGTCGTCGATACGGGCGGCTGGCTATCGATGGATGCCCACGTACACAGCGAAAACTCCGTCGATTCGCACATGGATCTCGCCGAGCGTGTGCGGTCCGCAGCCGGCGAGGGCGTCGAGATCGCCATCTCAACCGACCACAACTTTGTCTCCGACTGGCGGCCGATGGTCGATCACCTCGATCTGCGACCGTGGATGACCAGCTTCGTCGGCATGGAGTTCACCACCCTCGAAAGTGGCCACTTCAATACCTATCCGCTCGACTACAAGATCGCGCCGGTGACGCACGGAGCCTTCGAGTGGTTTGGGCGGCCGCCGCTCGATCTGTTTACCGATCTGCGCAAGCTTGGCGATGTCAGCTCGGGCAACATCATCGTCTGCAACCATCCGCGCGATGCGCAGCAGGGCTACTTTAACCAGTACGGTCGATCGAGCATCACCGGCGGCGCCGTCGCGCAGGGAACGTCGAAGCGCTTGGCTGGACCCAACGGCCCGGCCTTTTTCGATCAGGTCGGGCAGAACCAGATCTCGTACGACTGCGACGCACTAGAGCTCGTCAACGGCAAGCTCGGGCACGAGCTACACAGCGTCCGCGTACCCTCTGACTGGCCCGCCGCCTGCTATCAGCCGCTGCCGCCCGACTTCGATCCCAAAAAACAGATCGATCCCTGCAGCCTAAACGGCAAGGTGCTGCGACCGGCCAGCATCACCGCCGGCTTGGTGCGGGGTCAGGTGCTCGTCGATATCGCGCCCTCGGCGCCGCCTGGTGACAGCGGGCTCGATAACGTCGAAGCGGTGTTCCCCGGCGCCATCGATGACTGGTTCCACATGCTGAACCAGGGCTATCGCCACACCGCCATTGCTGCATCTGACAGCCACGGCAGCACCGGCGAGGAGCCCGGCTGGCCGCGCACCTATCTGCAGCTTGGCAGCGATGATCCGGTGGCCGCCACCGCCGGCAAGCTCGTCGATGCCGTCAAGGTACGGCGCGCGGTGACGCTGTCGAACGGTCCCTTCCTGACGTTCAACGTTTCCCCCGGCAGCTCCGGCGAGAGTCCGTCGAACCCGGGCTCGCCGATAGGCTCTGAGCTGTACGCCCGCGATGGCAAGGTCACCGTCAGCTACAAGCTGAGCGCCGCGCCCTGGGTCTCGGTCAGTCGCATCCACCTGTGGGTCAACGGCCGCTTGCAGCAGAAGATCCCCGTCGATCCCAGCCGCAACCTCGCGGATACCGCCGCCGCACCGGCTGGCCCGGTGAGCGGTCAGCTAGCCCTGACTCTACCGCGCGATGCCTGGGTGGTGATGGAAGCGGTCGGCGAAAAGCCGATGTTCCCAGTCATCACCGGCACCGAAGAGCCGTTCCTGCTGGTCTCGGATGCGGTTGGCGCTCTGGCCGGTCCACTAGGCATCGCTGCCACCACCGACATCAGCGCGGTGGTCGTCGGCAATCCTGCCCCCTATGCCTTGACCAACCCGGTATGGATTCGCACCGGCGACAACGTCAAGTGGCAGCCCCCCGGCGTCGTGCCCTGGAGCGAGATCAACACGCCGGCGCAAGATCCGCAGATCGGCGTGCTGCGCTCCCACAACCACTAGCCCGCCAAAAGAATATCCAGCGCGCTAAAGGATTAGCAGCGCGCTTAGCCCAGGCCCATCGCTTCAAGCTGTTCTTCGCTGAGGCCGAAGAAGTGCCCGGCTTCGTGCACCAGCGTCACGCGCACTTCTTGTTCGACGTCTTCGGGGCCGTAGGCGATGCGCTCGATGTTGCGCTGGAACAGGAAGATCGCTTCTAGGTGCGGGGTGCCACCGACGCTGCTCTGATCCCCGTAAGGCACGCCAGCAAAGAATCCCAGCATGCGCGGATCGCTGCCGTCGCGCACCATCTCGGTCGTGGGATAGTCGCTGGCCAGGATCGGCACATTCTTGAGGCGCTGGCGCAGCTCGTCCGGGAGCTCGTCGAGCGATGTCGAGCACAGCTTACGGAAGGCCGTCTCCGACAGCGCCCACGGCGGGCGCTCTTCCTTTAGATCGAGCGCACGGACTTTCTGGAAGCACTCGATCATGCGGTCGCGCTGTCCCCGTCCTTCGGCACACAGCCCCAGGCCGTGCAGGGCATCGACATTGTTCGGTTCCTTGTCGGCGGCGCGCTTGAATTGTCGCTCGGCCTCGTCGAGCCGCTGTAGATCCAGGAACAGCCGGCCGGCGCGGACGTGATAGCGCATCTCGGGCAGCTCGACATCACCCTCGGGGATCTCGCGCAGCGTGCTCAGCGCGGCGCGCTCGCGGCCCAGGTTGATCTCGGCCTCGGCCTGCAGCAGCAGCGCGTCGAGGTATTCCTCTTCCTCTTCTGCGACTTCCTTGGCCCGCTGACAGAGCTCCAGGCCCTTTTCATCTTCGCCGAGCTCCCAGATGTAAAGCTCCGCCGCACACAGGAGGGGCTCGACATACTCGGGATCCACCGAGCTGGCTTGCTCGTAGTGAGTGAGCGCCTGATCCGGCTTGCCCTCCAGGCTCTCGACCATGCCCAAAAGGACCAGCACTTCCGGGGTGTCGGGATACTCGGCCTGCAGCGCGTCCGCGACCTTGCGGGCTGCCGTAATCTCGCCGGCCTCGACGTGCGCCCAGCCTCGCTCTAGCTCGCGGCCGACCGCCTCTAGCTCCTCGTCGTCGGCCATGCCGGAAAGCTCTAGCTCTTCGACGGCCGGTGGCGGCGCGCTCCGACTCGGCTTGCCGCTCTCTGGGTTCTTGACCCCGTTCCCACCGCCATCACCGGCCTTCTTTGCCATCGTCCTATCTCCCATCCTGTACTGCGGTCGCTGCTGAAATGACCCTGCTTACGAAGCAAAACGGCGCCCATCATGCCTGGAATGCTCGCGCCAGCACAACAGCGGACCCGACCTGGGACTAGAAAGTCCGCCACCCCCGCCGCGCGGTCGCCAGAGCCCGCATTCGACCGCCCGAGCCAGCGCCCGAGCCAGCGCCCGAGCCAGCGCCCGAGCCAGCGCCCGAGCCAGCGACCGAGCCAGCGACCGAGATCGAGCCGACCACCCGACAGACCCCGGACAAATCCGGCCAGCCTGCCGATAACCAAAAACGGCGACTGGTCGGACGCTTGACGATACGCCCGGATTGGCGTCTCATATACTTGGCTTTAACCATCTAGCATGACACTCCGTCTCCCTATGCCACCGATCCGGATTTGGTCTTGCCCGGGCTGCTTCGTGCTTCGTTCCGCTTCGGGAGATGGCACCACACCGATGCGAAAAACGCGTGGTCCATGTCTGTAGCAACGACGGCAATCAGCAAGACCTGCCCCGACTGCAAGAAGACCTATCCCTGGCAGGATCAACACGTCTGCGAAGCCAAGTCATTTGCGGCCGCCGCTGCCGCCGATGATCCACTGGTCGGAGCGGTGCTCGGCGAGCGCTATCGCATCGATAGCTTCCTTTCCAGCGGTGGCATGGGCGTGGTCTACAAGGGCCGGCACGTTGTCCTCGACAAGCCGGTCGCCGTAAAGCTTCTGCGCGAGTCGCAGGATCCGGTTGCCCAGCAGCGCTTCTTGCTAGAAGCCAAGTCGGCCTGCCATATCGGTCACGAGCACATCGTCGACATCAACGACTTCGGCGTGCTCGAAGACGGTCGGCCCTACCTGGTGATGGAATTCCTGCAGGGGCAGTCGCTGGAGACGCTGCTGCAGAAGCAGGGCTCGTTGCCTTGGGCTCGCGTCTGTCGCATCGGTGAGCAGATCGCCCGCGGGCTACAGGCGGTGCACGAAAAAGGCATCATGCACCGCGACTTGAAGCCCGGGAACATCTTCCTCCTCGATCGGGCCAAGCGCGACTTCGTCAAGATCCTCGACTTTGGCATCGCCAAGGTCATGGCTGGCACCCGCGAGACGCTGTCCGACGGCGGCAAACCCCTGGTTGCCAACATGCGGCAGACGACGCAGGGCACGGTCCTGGGGACGCCCGAGTACCTATCGCCAGAGCAGGCGGCCGGCGAAGCCATTGATGCCCGCGTCGACATCTACGCCCTCGGCTGCATCCTTTACGAGATGCTGACCGGCAGTGTGCCGTTCCGCGGCAATGGGCCGATGTCGACGCTGATGAAGCACCTGACCGAAAAGGTCGTGCCGCCAAAGAAGCGTCGTCCGGATCTGACGATTCCCGAGTCGCTTGAAAAAGTCGTGCTCAAGGCGATGGCGCGCGAAAAGACCGATCGCTACGCCACCATGGAAGAGCTAGCGACGGCGCTGCAGGTCGAGCTAGAGTCTTCCGCTACGTTCTCGGGAGACTCGTCGATCTCGGCGGTGATCTCGCCGGTGTCGGTAAACTCCGAGGCCAAAGGCGACTCGGCGCTGGCCTATGCCCCGACCACGGCGGCGGCAGTCGTCAGTCGCCCCAAGCCCTCGCGACAGACCCTCATTCGAGGTGGGCTCATGGCCGGTGGCGCCTTGGTGGTGATCATCGGCATCCTGGTTTTGATCTCACTGCGATCGGGCAATCGTCAACCGCCCGTCGAAGATCCCAACAAGGTCCAAGCCGCCGGCCATACCACCGGTACGCCGCCGCCCCCGGATCCGAGCGCCAACAAGCCCGACTCAGGCGAGGCTGGGGAAGAGGTCAAGCCCAGCCCCAAGGGCCCGAACAAGCCCGCTAAAGGCGACGACAAGAAGGGCAAGGGCGACGAAAAGAAAGCCAAGGCGGGCGACGGTGGGACGAAGGGCGGAAAGACCAAGCCCAAGTCGAAAAAAGGCCCAACGACCTTTTAGTCGAGCTCGGGATCGTGGCTGAGGTTGGTCAGTCGCGCGAGCAGGCCATCGAGCTCATCGAGCGAGTGGTAGTGAATCTCGATGGTGCCCGCGGTGTTGCTGCGCTGATTTAGCTGCACCCGCGTGCCGAGGGCGCGCTGCAAGCGGCTCTCGACATCGCGCACACTGGCCGACTTTTCTTTGGGCGCGTCGGCAGGCGCGGCTGGGCTCTTGCCGCTGGGCGGCGCACCGTCGCCACCGGCTTTGTGCAGGCGTCGCACCAGCTCCTCGGTCTGGCGTACCGAGAGCCCCTTGGTCGTCACCTGCGCTGCCCCAGCCTCGATCGCGGCCACTGCATCAAGGCCCAGAAGCGCACGGGCATGTCCCATCGAGAGCTGGCCAGCAATCACCATCTCGCGTGCTTTTGGCGGTAGCTTGAGCAGGCGCAGCGAGTTGGCCACCGTCGCCCGCTCTTTGCCTACGCGACGGGCCAGCTCCTCCTGGGTGTAGCCAAACTCTTCCGATAACCGACGGTAGGCCTCGGCCTCCTCCATTGGGTTTAGGTCTTCGCGCTGCAGGTTTTCGACGAGCGCCAGCTCAAAAGCGTTGGCCGCGCTGACGTCTTTGACCACCACCGGTACATCGCGCAGGCCGGCCCGCTGAGATGCTCGCCAGCGTCGCTCACCGGCGATGAGAACGTAGCGCAGTCCGCCCGCGGTCTTCTGCTCTTCGGCGGTCAGCACGCGCACGATGAGCGGCTGAACCAGGCCCTGCACGCGGATCGAGCCCGCGAGTTCTTCCAGTCGCTCCTCGTCGAAGCGCTGCCGCGGGTTATCGCGCGACGGCCCGATTTCTTCGATGGGACACAGGAAATAGTCCCGCTTGCTGCTCAGCGTCCCTGGGACCACTGGCTGCGTGTGGATTGCGGTATCACCCGCCGTGTCGGAGGCGCCGGGGCTTGCCGCAGCGTTGGCGGCGGGAATCAGGGCGCCCAAGCCTCGACCCAGAGCTTTGCGTTTGTCGATGGCCATGGTGGTCACACCGCCTTCGCAGCTTCGGCCTGCGCTGTTGCCGTCGCTCGCGCTCGGGCGGAGCGCCGCTGCAGAAATTCTTGCGCCAGCCCCTGATAGGCCTGCGCCCCGCGCGAGGCGCTGTCGTAGAGCGTGATCGGCAGACCGTGCGAAGGAGCCTCGGAAAGCCGCACGTTGCGGGGAATCACCGTGCGATAGACGCGACTGCCGAAGTGACCGCGGACCTCGTTTTCGACCTGCTGCATCAGGTTCGTGCGGCCATCGACCATGGTGAGCACGATCCCTTCTAGCTCAAGCTCGGGGTTCCACACCGCGCGCACTCGTTCGAGGGTGCTGCAGAGATACGACAGCCCCTCCAGGGCGTAGTATTCGCACTGCATAGGGATGATGACTTGGTCAGCGGCGACCAGCGCGTTGAGCGTG
Organism: uncultured Myxococcales bacterium; assembly: GCA_937952145.1. Classification (GTDB taxonomy): domain Bacteria; phylum Myxococcota_A; class Polyangia; order Palsa-1104; family JAEUJZ01; genus JAEUJZ01. The sequence goes on along the minus strand of CALFYE010000494.1, from coordinate 1,750 downwards.
AGCAAGCCCAGCGACGGAGGGCAGTCGAGCACGATGTAGTCGTAGCGGTCGCGCACCGGCTCTAGGGCCTCGCGCAGTCGCCATTCGCGGCGCTCTTCGCTGACGAGCTCAACTTCCGCTCCAGCCAGGTCCGCCGTCGCTGGCACCAACCACAGCGTGGGAATCGCCGAGAGCTGAGTCAGCTCGCGCAGCGAGACCTTGTCGATGAGAGCCTGATAAAGCCCTTGCTCGACCGTGCCGCGTGGGAAGCCGAGCCCTGAGGTCGCATTGCCCTGGGGATCGCAATCGACGACCAACACCTTCTGGCCGCCCTCTTCGTCGGCCAAAGCCGCCGAGAGGTTCACTGCGCTGGTGGTCTTACCAACCCCGCCTTTTTGGTTCGCTATCGCAATGACTTTTCCCATGGGTCGCCGATTTCCGCTGGTGGGCTGGCTGCGCAGTCGTGAAAGGAGACGCCGCAGCAAAAGCCGGCTTAAGATACTGGCGAGCTAACGAATCGACCGAAAAAAATTAAGCGCGACGACAAAAAAACCGCGCACCAGGCTTGGCCAAGGGCGGCATCCGTAATTAAGTTGCTCGCCACGGTCGCCGCGCGGCCAATTCTCGCGGCGCCCTACTGCCCTTAGCCCAATGCCTGAAAAACCGAGGAGCACCTAGATGACCAAGCCGAAAACGGGAGCCCCAGAGATCTCGGGTCCCGTCGACATCCCCGACGTCCTGTCGATTTTGCCGCTGCGGAACTCGGTGCTGTTCCCCGGCGCCATTATTCCGATCGACGTCGGCCGCCGAAAGAGCGTGCGCTTGGTGGAGGAAGCCATCGCCAAAGAGCGCCCGGTCATCGGCATCCTGACGCAGCGCGATGCGCGAACCGAAGATCCCGGCGAAGGCGACATGTATTCCGTCGGGACTGCGGCGCGGATCCTGAAGGTCATCAAGCTCGCGAAGGACAACTTTTCGGTGATCCTTCAGGGTGTCGTTCGCTTCCGTGTGACGGGCTACGAAGGCGCTGAGCCGTTTTTGAACGGTCATGTGACGGCGATTCCCGATCCGACGGTGGCCGACGTCGAGCTGGATGCGCTGGTGATGAACCTCAAGGACATCGCCAAGCGGGTGATCAAGCTGATGCCAGAGCTGCCGAAGGAAGCTTCGTCGCTGGTTGAGAGCGTGACTGAGGCTGGACAGCTTGCGGACTTGATTACCTCGCAGCTCGATATTCCCGTCGAGGAAAAGCAAGATCTGCTCGAGACGTTCGATCTGAAGCAGCGGATGCGCAAGGTGCTGCAGTTTTTGACGCGGCAGCTTGAAGTGCTGAAGGTGCGTGAAAAGATCAACACGCAGGTCCAAGAGGAAATGGGCCGCAACCAGCGCGAATACGTGCTGCGTCAGCAGCTCAAAGCCATCAAAGAAGAGCTGGGCGAGCTGGACGAGGGCGGTGGCGACTCCGAGGAGTTTAAGACCAAGATCCTCGAAGCGAAGATGCCGCCGGAAGTCGAAAAGGTGGCGCTCAAGCAGTTCGATCGTCTCAAGCAGATGCAGCAGTCGTCGGCGGAATACACCGTGACGCGGACGTATCTCGACTGGCTGGTGGATATGCCGTGGTCGGTGTCGACGGAAGACAAGATCGACATTCAGGAAGCGCGCGGAATCCTTAACGAGGATCACTACGACCTCGAGAAGGTGAAAAAGCGCATCCTCGAGTACCTGGCGGTGCGCAAGCTCAAGGCCGACAAGAAGGGGCCGATCCTGTGCC
>CALFYE010000493.1 GCA_937952145.1 uncultured Myxococcales bacterium | reverse complement strand
GCGTGCTGGCGTGGGCCGTTGAGCGTGCGCCGTTTGAGCTTGTGCCCGTCGCGATTACGAACTGGATCGGACTCCGCCCCGAGGAGCGCTGGTGGCTCTTTACGATCACCGCTGCGGCGACCGGCGGGGTCACCGATGGCGACATCGGCTGGCGAAAAGCCCTCCGCTTTGCTCTGTGCGAAAACCCGGTCCGCACTGATGAAGAAGTTCGGTCGAGTGCATCCCGCACAGCACGCACCCGCGGCGGTGCCCTCGCCGAACGCCCCGAGCTTTCACTCTTTCCTTTGATCTCGGAGTCCCTATGAGTACCGCCAAGCGTCCATCCCGTTCTCAACCTGGAAGCCGATCTAAGTCTAAGGGAGCGGCCATGGCGATGGAGGAAACGCTGCCATTGGTGACTCCGGCCATCCATAGTCATCCCGCAGTCCAGCCGCTGGCCTGGAAGGACCGGCCTGCTCTGATCGAGCATCTGTTTCCTGCGCAGCAGGTGTCCATCGAAGCGCAAACTGAGCGGAAGGCCAACGTCGGACAGACGCTGACGGCCCTGGGCAGCTACTGGAAAGGACGCAAGCCTTTAATCCTGGTGCGCGCGTGCGTGCTGGGCAGCCTGCTGCCAGCGACCGAGGACAGCGAACGAGATTTGGAGATCTTCGAACTGCTGATGGCGATGGACGACGACGCATTTCGTCGCCGCATGAAGTCAGTCAGCAAGGAAGACGTGCTGCGCTTTGCCCCACTTGAACTTCGCAACCAAATCTTGGATGCAGGGGATGCCTGGAAGGTCCGCGGGGAAGAGAAACAACGGCTGCTGGCCGATGTGCTCCTTCATATGTCCTACGCAGAGCGGTTGGAACGTCGCAGCCTTCGTCCAGAGGAACTGCCCGATTCTGCCTATACACCTGTCTGGGACCGCGTGAACGCGCATCTCGGCACCAGTGCCTACTCTCATGCCGAGTTGATCGAGCAGCTTGGCATCCTGCGCTGGGGCCACCGGCCCAAGGTCGCTGATCCGTTCTGCGGCGGTGGGTCGATTCCGTTCGAGGCTGCACGACTCGGCTGCGAGGTCTATGCAAGCGACCTGAACCCAATCGCCTGCATGCTGACGTGGGGGGCGTTTCATGTCATCGGAGCAGATGAAAAAAACCGTACGGCGATAGCTGAAGCGCAGAAAAATCTCGTCGCTGCCGTCGAGTCGGAGATCACCAAGCTAGGAATAGAACATAACAAGCAAGGCAACCGCGCAAAGTCTTACCTATATTGCCTTGAAACACGCTGCCCCGAGACAGGATGGATGATTCCGATCGCTCCTTCCTGGGTCATCAGTACGGACAAGAGATGCATTGCTCAATTGTGTCCGATAAGCTCAGAGAAGAGATTTGATATTAAAGTAGTTACAAACGTGTCGGCTGATGAATTATTACAAGCTAGCAGTGGCACGCTGCGCGATAGCGTTCTAGTGTACACTGTGGATGGCCGAGAGCGAAGGATTCCAGTCAAAACCATTAGAGGGGATCGGCGAATTGGTCAGGATTCAATGAACGATCTTAGGCGATGGGAGGCTCACGACTTTGTTCCCAGGTGCGGGGATATACTCCAAGAACGCCTCTTTTGTATTCAATGGGAGGATATTCAAACGGGAAATACCTTCTTCCGTTCGATTCAGACAGAAGATCAAGAAAGGGAGGAAGCAGTCGAGAAACTTGTAAAACAGAATCTAGAGCATTGGCAGCATGAAGGTATCATACCCTTAATGGCGATTGAAACAGGCAAGGAGACAGAAGGTCCAATTCGCACCATGGGGTGGACTCATTGGCATCACCTTTTTTCTGCGCGACAGTTGCTTACCCTGGCAATCACAAGGAAGCAGATTGTCTCCTTTCAAGACCCAACTGTGCGAGCGGCGCTTGATATCGCCTTTGCTCGCGTATTGGATTTTGCATCTAAATTGAGTTTCTGGGAAAGCGGGCATGCAAAAGACCTGCCCGGCAAGGCATTCTCGAACCAGGCTCTAAAAACTTGGTTCACATTCTCTGTTCGCTCAGCAAAATTCTTGCTGAACTCATTCATCTTTGAAATAAAAAGATGGGCAAAGACTTGCAACGCCAGTGTGTTGCAACAACCGGCATTGCTGCATGAAACAGTATGCGATATCTATATCACAGATCCGCCATATGCAGATGCAGTCTATTATCATGAAATCACAGAGTTCTTCATATCGTGGCTTCGTGGAGCGCCTGCGCCTCCTTTTGGGGGGTGGATTTGGGATAGCAGGCGCCCACTAGCCATTAAGGGAACCGGCGAAGATTTCAGACATGCCATGGTAGATGCCTACCGCACAATGGCGCGGTGGATGCCAAACAATGGTCTGCAAATTGTAATGTTTACACATCGTGACGCGCGGGTCTGGGCTGACATGGCTGCGATCTTCTGGGCTGCTGGCCTGCGCGTCACTGCGGCTTGGTACATCGCGACAGAAACGACCTCGGAGCTGAAAAAAGGGGGGTATGTCCAAGGGACGGTGATTCTGGTGTTGCGCAAGCGGCTTGCGGAAGCGTCGATCTATAAAGACGAGCTTTCCATCGAAATCCGGCAAGAGGTGGAGCAGCAGATCAAGACGCTCACCGGTTTGAGTCAGCGCGTGCGGTCGCACGGTCGATCAGAAAACCTCTTTAACGACGCCGACCTACAGATGGCGGGATATGCCGCCGCGCTGCGTGTGCTCACCGGGTACACGAACATTGAAGGCACCGACATGACGGCTGAGGCGCTGCGGCCTCGTCAGGATGGGGAGCAGACGCTGGTTCACGAGTTCATCAGCTTCGCCGCACAGGTGGCCAACGAGGAGCTGATTCCGGACGGACTGGAGCCATCGGTCTGGGAGACTCTAAACGGCAGCGAGCGATTCTATCTGCGCATGCTCGACATGGAGTTCCGCGGAGAGAAGAAGCTCGACAACTATCAGAACTTCGCCAAGGCATTCCGCGTCGAGAAGTGGCAGCCGCTGATGGCCAGTGAGAAGCCCAACGACGCGCGACTCAAATCGGCTGCTGAATTCCGCCGCGCCGAGTTCTCGGGGTCAGAGTTTGGCCAGTCGCTGCTTCGCGCGATTCTTTATGCGCTGTACGAACTACAGGCCGAAAACCAGGACGAACGCGACGCCGAAGACGTGCTCAGCCACCTGCGCGACAATGCGTCGGGCAACCTGCACGAACCGCAGAACTACTACCGGCGCCGTCAGGACATCCTGGCCATCACTAAATACCTGTCGCAGAAGCTCACCACGCTGCGGAGTGACGAAGCCTCTGCTGCGCGTGTGCTGAACGGCCTTGTCAGCAATGAAAAGCTGGGCGCATAGCGACCGTCCGACATGATCAACCGCTTCTCCTCACGACTTCAGCGACTAGACCACGCCTTCCTGCGCGAACGGCTGCGCGATGCTAAGCGCTACAAGCGCATCGCCGGCTACTTCCGCAGCTCGCTGTTTGAGCTGGTGCATGAAGAGATCGCCGCCATCGACGAGGTACGGGTGGTCTGCAATAGCGACCTGGACCCCCGCGACATCGGCGTGGCGCGCAGCATCCAGCAGCAGGCCATGGCGTTGAAAGAGAAGTGGAGCGAAAGGCCACCTGAGGCCGATATTCTCCTGGGCAGAGATCGATACAAGCGCCTGCACGAGCTGCTACTCAAGGGCAACCTGAAGGTGCGCGTCGTTGCCCGTGATGCAACCGCTTTTTTGCACGGCAAGGCCGGTGTGATCGAAAGTCGCAACGGTCAGAAGACCTCGTTTCTTGGCAGTGGCAACGAAACACGCCAGGGATGGAGCGATAACTACGAGCTGCTGTGGGAGGACTCTTCCAAAGAAGCTGTTGCCTGGGTCGAGGACGAGTTCGAGTATTTGTGGGCGCAGGGCGTGCCGCTGCCCGATGCAATCATTGAAGAGATCGAGCGATGTTCCCGCCGCACAGAGTTCCAACGTGTAGAGGATTGCCCAGAAGAAAAAGTAGCAGCAGCGGCGATGGCCGAAGCGCCGATTTATCGACGCGGCGAAGCCCTGATGCCGTGGCAGCAGTCCTTCGTCAGCATGTTCTTCGACCACAGGCAGACATACAACGCCGCACGGCTGCTGCTCGCAGATGAAGTAGGTTTGGGCAAGACGCTATCGCTTGCCACAAGCGCTGCACTGGCATGCCTGCTTGGTGACGGCCCCGCGCTGATTCTGTGCCCAGCGACGCTCACACAGCAGTGGCAGATCGAGTTATGGGACAAGCTCGGGGTGCCTTCGGCCGTCTGGACAGCGAAGAAGACCTGGCTCGATCACACGGGCCATCACATTCGAACGCGTGGCCCAGAAGATGTCGTCCGCTGTCCCTACCAAATTGGCATCGTGTCGACGGGCCTCATCTTCCACCGCACGGCCGAGCGTGAACATCTGCTCGGCCGCAAGTTTGGCACGTTGGTACTGGACGAGGCCCATCGAGCCCGCAGAAGTCACGGCCCCGGCCCCAATGCGAACAAGCCGAACAACTTGCTGGAGTTCATGCTCCAGGCTGCATCGAAAGCGCGCCATGTGCTGCTCGGCACTGCCACGCCCATCCAGACGGAGATCAGCGAACTTTGGGATCTTCTGACCGTGCTCTCCGAAGGGGCAGACTATGTGCTCGGTCGTCAGAATAGCCACTGGCGTCACGTACAGCGATCGCTCGATCTTTTGACCGGCAGAGTACTGATTGAAGACGAGGACGACGGCTGGACGCTGATACGAAATCCCCTACCGCCTCGCAAGGAGGACTCGCTCTTTGATTATGTACGCTCGGATTTCCAGATCGCTGAGGGCCAGTTCTTCAGCAGCCGCTCCGTTCTCGACCTGGAGATATCAACGAGAGAGCTTTTGCAAGAGCGAATGGTCGCACAGTCGCAGGGACTCTCTTTCTTCCAGGTCCACAATCCAATCGTGCGCCACACCGTTCTGCGAAGGCGGACGATGCTTGAGGAGCGCGGGCTCCTGGCCAAGATCGCCGTGGACATTCACCCGAACACGGATGCGTTGAACGGAGAAGCCGCCGATCTTTTCGACGGGCTTGGTCTGCGCGTCAGCGATCCGATCGACAAGGCCTATCGTGCTGCAGAACGGTTCACCGACTTGCTGAAGAAGAGGACACGCTCAGCGGGCTTTCTAAAAAGCCTGCTTCTGCAACGAGTCTGTTCGAGCCTGGCCAGCGGTGTGAAAACGGCAGAGCGATTGTTAAAGGGCGTTCAGATCGACGGGGATGACGACTCTGAAGATCCCGCGAGCACCGATGCACTCCAGGCACTCGATCACCTGACACCCGCAGAGCGTATGTCGCTGGAAGAGCTTGTTCATCACCTGAAGGAACGACCCAGCGACCCCAAGTT
>CALFYE010000492.1 GCA_937952145.1 uncultured Myxococcales bacterium | reverse complement strand
GACGACTGACGCAGCGGCCGGGGTCCGCAGTAGGTTTTGATAGGCGCTCTTAGCGATCGACGACAAGGCGTACGACGGGTGAGCGATAACCTGCACACTCGGCGTGGATTTCGTAGGCTTCTGGGCCATCGGGCACCGTCAGGTATAGGCCAATATCGACGGTGAACTTGCTACCGGCGGCGCGCTTCTCAAGCTGTTTTGGGCTGAGCGTGATGCCGCGGCGGGCTGTCGGGTTGGGGTTGACGATAGGCTGGTTCCCGATACCCCGTTCCTGATTGTCCAGACGAATCTGAGCGAGCGTGGTCTGTTTGACCATTCCGGTGCGTTGATTGGCAATTGCGATATGAATATCAGCGGCGCTGACATCGCGATTACCGAAAACCGCGGAGTCCATCATGTAGCGCCCGACCAGGGGAGCCGTGGGAACGGCTGGTTGTCGACGCTGCGGGTCGATGGGCTGGGCAATGCCCCGTGCGAAGCTCACGCGGGAGGGCGCCGCAAGCTTGATGCCACGGAAGTAGCGGTCGGCGAGCGGAATGCAGTCCTGCGCGGAATTGTAGAAGTCTTCGTCCCGGCAGGGGATCTCGTGCACAGATACAGTCCTTCCGCCGTGCGATATCACCCGATATCGTCCGATGGAGAGGGGAAAATCGTCGATAGGTTTTTCGACCGGTTCGCTGAAATTCCCCAAGGTCTGCAGCTTTGCAACGCCGATAGTCCTGCCTTGGCGCGGTACAAGTTCCAGCCACAGATCGGCCACCACCAGGCCCTGTCGCCGCGTTAGGCTGATTTCCTCATCGAACCGAAAACTGCCAAATTGCGAGACGGAAGAAACGACGGCAGCCGCGAATCGGGCCCAACGGGAACAGCTCGATCGGCTCGCGAGCGAGCTGATGAAAGCGTACGCGTTCTATCGGACCGGCGAGCATCCGTACAAGCGGTTCCGAAATTACTTGGCACCCCAGCTGCGGTGGTCCCCGGAATCACTCAAAGAGCGCCCCGCGCAGGTGAGCTTGATGCTGCTGGGCGCCAACCTTCAGCTGTACCTAAAGCCGGACACCTCGCCGCGCATCGCGGAAAAGCTCAGCTACGACTTCGTCCTTTCGCAGGCCTTCCGGCCGGATTTCTTTCAAAAACAGGAGTTCTACAAGCGACCGGGCTACGACTTCGCCTTCGCTGTGCGCGAGTCACACGACACCTTGCCGCGTCAGAAGCTGGAGTGGCTGGTCAGCGCCGCCGTCCGCACCCCCAAGAGCATCGCCGCGTTAGCGCAGCCCAGACAGCCCGCCGCAAGCGATGCGCAGGCTAGCGCCGACCAGAGCACGGTGAGCTTTCGCGCCAAGGTCCTGCGCCGCGTGCCCGACAAGAAGCCATACGGAGCCGCGCTAATCGCCGAAGCCAAGCGGAGTTTCGAGAGCAAGGGGAACTTGCAGTTCATGCTGTTCTTGGCCGCGGATGCGAGTGGTCCTGAGCTCAAGCAGGTGGTTGCGGCGCTGGGGAACGCGGAGCTCACCGAGTACTACCGGCCCATCGTCCGCTGAGACCGCGGCAGCACACCTGGGCGCGGTCGGTCAGCGGCTCTTGAGGTATTCGAGAAGATCGAGGCGCTGCTCTTCGCTGAGCGTGGTGCCGTAGGTGTGGCCGCTGTTGTGGTTGCCGTCTTTTCCGGTGTCGATGAGGAACTCGCCGCCTTGGCTGCCATCGTGGAGGTAGCCGACTTTTTTGGGCAGATACTCGCGGCTGCCGGTGAGGAAGGTCTTGGGTCGCTGGGCCGGCGGCAGCAAGAGATCATAGAGCGTGGGGACCGAGCCGTTGTGTAGGTAGGGCGCGGTCGCCCACACGCCGGCGATCGGACGGCTGGCGTAGCCTTTTTGTCCGCGCCACTTGACGGGGCCGCGGGCGGACTTCGCAAGCTCCTCTTTCGAGATGCCCTCGGCGGCGACCGCCGCGTCCTGCACCCGCGCCAGCGCTTCGGCGAGCGCATCCACAAAGGGACGGTCGCCGAGCTGGGCGGTGAAGTTGACGGCGCGGTTGGGGTCGGTGCCGATGGTGTCGAGCGGAACCATGCGATCTGGAAAGATCCCGTCGGGTGCGGGTTCGTGGCAGCTCGCACAGTGCTGCTGATAGAGCGGCTCGCCTCGGCTTACGCGGGCCGCATCGAGCTTGCCCAGCAGATCCTCGGGCCAGCTGGGTACCGGCAGCCGCGCCGCCAGCTCTTCCAAGCGCAGCAGGTTGCGCAGCTTCACGCTCGACCGACCGGTCTGCATGTCAGCCACCGCGCCCATGCCCAGATCCTCGCCAATGTTGCGCTGTAGCTGCGAGGTGGTGTTGTTGTCGTAGTGAAACCAGGTGAGCTTGCTCAGGAAAAAAATCGGCGGCAGGCTGACCGGCGAGTTGACGTCCACGGCGGTTTTTTCTCCGAACAGCAGGTTGCGCGCCGCCATGAACGCGTCGAGCCGACCGAAGCCCGCGAAGGTCGTGGTGCGCAGCCCGCGCAGCCGCTGCAGGTAGACGATCTTTTCCTTAAGCAAGCTCAGCGCCGCGGCGGCGGACTCGATGTTGGCCTTCTTCTGCGCGACGGCTGCGGCGGCCTTGGTCTCTTCCTTTTTGATGAGTTTTTTCACCTGAGCGATGAGCTCCCCATCCGGCTTTGCTTTGGGCAGCGCGAGATCGGGGTACGCCGCCGCGAGATCCTTGTGCTGCCGCAGCGCGGCCAGCCGCGATAGGAAGGACGAGAGCTTCTTCGGATCCGTCACCGTCGATTCCAACGAGCCGAGCAGCTCGACGATGAAGCCGGCGATGTCGACATGCGCGGGCGCGCCGGCCACAAAGATCGACTTGCCTTGATAGGTGATCTGCGCCGAGTGACAGGCTGCGCAGTTGAAGAAGACCATCCTGGGTTCGATGCGCTTGCCGTCTGCCATGTCGACCGACATGCCAATCGGCAGTCCGTCCGGATCGTTGGGATCGGGCACCAAGCGAAAGCGCTCCAGCTGGTCCATAAAGGGCTTAAACGTCTTGATGCTCTCGACGGCGCGCAGCATGTCGAGCGGCAGCAGCTCACCTCCCTCGGGCAGGTGATACAGCTCCTGCTGCTCGGCTGCGGTGAGCGGGGCGACGGGCGGCTCTGGTGGCGCAGTCGGCTTGCCTGCCGGACTTGGCGCTGGGCTGGCGGGCGGCGTGGTCGGGCTCGCCGGGGCTTGTGTCGAGCGCTGCGAGCAGCCAGCCAAGAGCAGCATCCCCACCACGATCCCCAGCGCGCGTTTCATCGTCCTACTCCCTGCGGCTTCCTGTAGCCAGCTTGCGATGCACAGACTCCGGAATCTCGCTGCGAGTCTGGCACTTTTTGTACGTCGGCCCTTGTCGGAATTCTCAAGAGGACCTGTCGAAGCAATCGACGGGTCTGCCGCTGGAAATCGGGGGAGCATGGACGGCGCAGCGCGGCCCCTGGGCGGGCCTCGGTCGCGGTACGCACACATGATGAGTCGTCTGTCACAACGCATCGAGCACATCGCGCCGCACTATGACGTGGTGGTCGTCGGCTCGGGTTATGGGGGGGCCATCACCGCGAGCCGACTCGCTCGCGCGGGGCTCTCCGTCTGCCTGCTGGAGCGTGGGCGCGAGATCCTGCCGGGCGAGTATCCCAAGTCCACCGCCGAGCTCTTGCCAGAGCTGCAGATGACGGTGCCCACCGAGCTGGCGTCGAGGCAGCAGAGCCCGTCGGATCAGGCCCTGGGCCATGAGCTGGGGCTGTTCCACTTTCATGTCCAAGCCGAGATCAGTGTGCTCGTCGGCTGCGGACTGGGCGGCACTTCCCTGATCAACGCCGGGGTGTCGCTGCGACCGCAGGCGGCGGTGTTTCAAGATCCGGTATGGCCCGCCGCGCTGCGCGCCACTTCCGACGGGCAGCTACCAGGGGCGCTGCGCCTGGGGTTCGAGCGGGCCGAGCGCATGCTTGGTGCCACCCCCTATCCCGAGGACCAGCCAGAGCTGACCAAGCAGCGCGTCCATCGCGAGAGCGCCGCGTCGATCGGAGCCGAGTTCCGCAAGGTGCCGATCAACGTGACCTTTTTCGATCGCGAAAACGAGGTTGGCATCCGGCAGCCCAGGTGCAACGGCTGTGGCGACTGCGTGACGGGATGCAACTACGGATCGAAGAACACGCTGATCATGAACTATCTCCCCGACGCCAAAAACTTCGGGGCGGCGATCTTTACGGAAGTGCGGGTGAACCGTGTGAGCCGAATTGAGCCCGGCCGCGGCTATCGCGTCCACTATCAGCGCCAGGGCAGCCCCCCGGGGGGAACGCGGCCGCCAGAAGCCTTCGTGACGGCGGACATCGTCGTCCTGTCTGCGGGTACGCTGGGCACGGCGGAGATCCTCTTGCGTTCCCGCGAGGGCGGGCTTTCGCTGTCGGGGCGACTGGGCGAGCGCTTCAGTGGCAACGGTGATGTGCTGGCCTTCTCGTATAACGGTGAGAAGGGAGTGCACGGGGTAGGCTGCGGCACGCGGGCTCCCGATTCGCAGGCGCCCGTCGGTCCGTGCATTACCAGCCTGATCGATCTGCGAAAGAAATCCGGTGCCGAAGGCTGCATCATCGAAGAGGGCGCGCTCCCGGGGGCCTTCGACTCGTTTTTGACCGGCAGCTTTCTTGCGGCATCCCGTGCAGCGGGGCAGCGAGGACAGGCCGATCCCAGTCGGCTCGCCGCGCAGAGCCTGCGGGAGAGTCGCTCGCTGCTCGCCGGTCCGCACGAAGGAGCGGTCGAGCACACCCAGACTTATCTATTGATGGTCGACGACGGCAGCGACGGGCGGATGCGGCTGGGCGCGGACGGGGGGCTGCGCATCGACTGGCCCGGGGTGGGCAGCAAGCCGATCTTTCAGCGTGCCGCCGAGCATGTGCAAAGTCTGGCCCGCGCACTCAATGCGGTCTATCTGCCAAACCCAGTCTGGACGCCGCGCCTCCGCAACTCGCTGGTGAGCGTGCACCCGCTGGGGGGCTGTGCGCTGGCCGATCGTGCCGAGTATGGCGTGGTGAATCACCGCGGCCAGGTGTACGCGGGGACGGTGGGGGATGCTGTTCACAGCGGGCTCTATGTCGCGGACGGCTCGCTGATTCCGCGCGCGCTTGGCGTGAATCCCCTGCTCACCATCTCGGCGCTGGCCGAGTACATCGCGGGGGGCATCGCGCAGGATCGCGGGCTTGCGATCGACTGGTCGGCGCGTGTGACGGCAGACCGTCCAGCCCAAAAGCCTGGCGTCCGCTTCACCGAGACCATGCATGGCCACTTTCAGCGTGGCGAGACCGAGTCATTCACCCGCGGCGACCTGGCCGGAAAGCGGGGCGCGTCAAGCTTCCGCTTCGTCTTGACGATTCACAGCCACGATCTAGAGGCGATGATCAACGAGCCTGATCACGCGGCGAGGCTCTCTGGCAGCGTGCTGGCGCCGGCCTTGCATCCGCGTCCGCTTCTCGTTCCTTCGGGGCTGTTTAATCTCTTTGTGCGCGACCCCAGCCAAGCCAACACGCGCAATATGCGCTATCGCTTTCCGATGCTGGCGGAGGACGGCAGGGAGTACTTCCTCAGCGGCTTTAAGGTCATCCGCGATGACCTGGGCTTCGACATCTGGAGCGACTGCACCACGCTGTTCATCACCCTTCACGAAGGAAAAGATGAGAGCGGCGCCGTGCTGGGAATGGGCATCCTGCGACTCTCGCCCAAGGACGTGGCCGACCTGGCGCAGACGATCCAGATCCTCGATGTCGCAGACGCCAGTGCGCGCCTGCAGTGGCTGGCTCGCTTCGGCGCCTGCTTCGCGGGCCCGCTGTTCGAGATCTATGGTCCGCTCTCGCTGCGCCGCCACGCCATCAGCCGCGACGAGCCGCCGCGTCACAAGCGGGCGCTGCGGGTACCCGCTCCCGATGTGCATGATGTGCGGGCGGAAGACGGCAGCCGCTGCCTGCTCACCCGCTATCCAGGCGGTATGCAGGGGCCGGTACTGCTGACGTATGGCGTCGGTGCGAGCAGCTTGATCTTCGCGCTCGATACGGTCCGCGTGACCCTACTCGAATACCTGGTCCACGCCGGCTACGATGTGTGGCTGCTCGATGATCGATCGAGCCCGCTCCTGGCATCGGTGAACACGGACTACGACCTGGATACGCTGGCCGATCGGGATCTGCCGGCGGCGATCACGGCGGTGCGCAAGATCAGCGGCAAAGACGGCGTGCACGTTGTGGCGCATGGCATCGGCGCGGTGGTCTTTACCCTGGCGATGCTGCGCGGTCTTGTCGGCGTGCGCTCGGCGGTGTTGTCGCAAGCGGCAGCCCATCCGCGTGGGCCGCGCCACGGGGCGCTGGTGCAGAAGCTGCCGGGATTGGCCACCGCGACACAGGTCGCTGCGCGATTGGGTGGCGAATCGCTGGGGCAGGGCCGGACCTGGCAAGAGAAGCTCGTTTACGTCGGGCTCAAGACGCAGCTCCATCGTTTGAAAGAGCGCTGCCGCAGCACGGCCTGCCAGCGGCTGACGTTTCTGTACGGCCCGCTGTACCGACACGCCAACCTCGACGAGCAGACCCATCGGGCCCTCGAAGAGGTATTTGGACAGGTGAGCTTCCTGGCCATCGATCACATGCGGGCCATGCTGCGCGCTGGCCGGCTACTGAGTGCAGCGGGCGATGCGGTCGACCTCTCCCAGCTGCAGCGGCTCACTCTTCCCATCACCTTCCTGCATGGCGAAAAAAATCGACGCTTCCTGCCGGTTGGCACCGAGGAGACGCTTTCGGCATTGGCGCAGGTCAACGATCCCGCGCTCTACGTCCGCAAGACCTTCCCGGGCTACGGCGACACCGACTGCATCCTCGGCAAGCAGGCATCCGAAGATATTTTTCCCGCCATCCTGGAACATCTACAGCGCAGCCGCTGAGTGAGCCAGCTGCACAGGGAGTGACGCGCCGCAAGGGGTGGGCAGCGGTCTAAGAAGGTGTTTACATATTAAGCTGCGAAGGCCCTCAACGCGACCTTGCTGCACGG